>NZ_BLJH01000004.1:0-312729 GCF_009811895.1 Novosphingobium sp. TCA1
CATGCTCATCCGCAGAACCGCAAGGTATTGCTACGCTTGAGACACTTTTGAATCGGGCTCTTACGTTCCGCGTACCGACAACAACGAATCCGCTACGACCGGCCTGCGCGTGAAGCTGAACGGCGGGGGCATGAGCCACGAAGTCAATGTCGGGGTCGCCGCAAGCTGGCAGGTTAACCGCAATGCCTACGATTTCTTCGGCAGCTACGACACCAACCTCTACGATACGCCTACTGTGGCGGTTCCGCCCTCGACGCTTCTGGGCGGCGATCTGGACGATCCTTTCCCGATCAGCCGGACCCGTGTGGCCAGCATCTTCGCGTCGGACACGGCCGGTTTCTGGGATGACCGCATTTTGATCACCGGCGGTCTGCGTCTCCAGCAGATCAAGACGACTTCCTATGCCTATACCGACGGTTCGAAATCCGGCGGCTACAACAAGGATGCCATCACGCCGGTCGTTGGCGTGGTGATCAAGCCGGTCGAAGGTCTGTCGCTCTACGGTAACCGCATCGAGGGGCTGGTGCAGGGCTCCACGGCGGGCGCGACCGTGGAAATCGGTGGTACGCCTTTCCAGGTAACCAATGGCGGTGAAGTGCTGCCGCCGGTCAAGTCGGTGCAGTACGAAGTGGGCGGCAAGCTGAACATGGGCCGTTTCAACGCCGGGCTCGCGCTGTTCCAGATCGACAAACCGAACACTTTCTACCGTCCCGATGCCGACAATGCCGGCTTCTATGAATACGGCAACTTCGGCACCCAGCGGAACCGGGGTATCGAATTCACTGTCGATGGCGAGCCGACCAAGGGCCTGCGCGTCATCGGCGGCGTGACCTACAACGATGCCAAGTTGCGCCGCACCGACGGCGGCGTGAACCAGGGCAACGATGCGGTCGGCGTCCCCGATATCCTGGCCAATGCGAACGTGGAATGGGACATGCCTTTCCTGCCCGCGCTGACCCTTACCGGGCGTGTGGTATACACCGGCAAGCAGGCGGTCGATCAGGCCAATACGCTTGAACTGAACGACTGGACCCGGTTCGATCTAGGCGCGCGTTACGTCGCGTTGCTGGGCGGCGATACGCCGCTGACGCTGCGCTTCAACGTCGATAACGTGGCCAACAAGCGGTATTGGGCTTCGTCTTTCGCGGTCTTCGGCACGCAGCTGCTCCAGGGGACCCCGCGCACCTTCAAGGCTTCTGCCTCGATCGAGTTTTGAGCTTTTCAAGGCTTGGACCGGCCGTCCTCTGGACGTCCGGTCTCTCGGCCGAAGGCGCTCTCAGCCGAAAACCATGGCGCGGTGTGCCGAGGTTCCGGCCGTGACTCCATCGGCAACGGCCCAACTGACGCTGTGCGGGGCGCGGGCGATGTCGCCTGCGGCATAGACTCCGGGAACGCTCGTCAACTTGTCCGCATCGGTGCGGATTACCGGCCCCATCGCACCTTCCTCGACGTCGACGCCGAGTTGTTCCGCCAGCGGGCTGGAGAGGCATGGGCGCGGCGCCAGATAGAGTGCGTCGATGGCTATCCGTTCTCCACTTTCGAGGCGAATGGCGGACAGGGCAGGGCCGTCGCCTTCCAGTGCCGAGACGGGACCGTCCACCACGGCAATGCCGCGCTCAGCCAGTTTCCGTGCGGCATCCGGTTCGAGCCGAGCGCCGTCGAGATAGAGCGTTACCGGTCCCCACTCCGCGACGATCAGGGCCTGGTGAACGGACATTTCCGTGCGGTAGAGCACGCCGAGCCGGCGATCGCTGAACTCGATGCCATGGCAGTATGGACAATGCAGGACCGACTGGCCCCAGCGCTCTCGGAGGCCCGGAATGGGCGGCAACTCGTCGCGCAGGCCGAACGCCAGTATCAGCTTGTCCGCTTTCAGCGTCTGTCCGCTTGCCATGGACACCGTGAAGCCGTCCCGATCCTTCCGGGCTGAAACGGCTTCGTCCTGCAGGAGAGCGGCGGTCGGATAGACGCTCAATTGTTCGCGGGCCTCGGCAAGGATGGCCAGCGGATTGCTTCCGTCCTGGCCGAGAAACCCGTGCGATGCCTTTGCGAAACGGTTGCGGGGCAGGCGGTTGTCCACGACGCAGACCTTGCGGCGCGCACGGGCGAGATAGGTCGCGGCAGCCAGACCGGCGAAGCCGCCGCCGATGACGAGAGCGTCATGCTCCATGTTCATTCTCCAGGGTTGGGGGTGTGGTGCGGCCGGCCATGCGGACATGAAAATCCGCACTGAGGTCGGCAAGCGTCACTTCGCCGAAGCGCGTGAGCAGCATCGCTTCGGCTGCATCGAAGGCACTGCCCAAGGCGGCATTCACCGCCTGCTCGACAAGGCAGCCGGGCGCTTCGGTACGGTTGCCCATGGCAAGGATTTCCGGTTCTCCAAGCGCCTCATAGATGTCGCGCAGCGTGGTGCGGGAAAAGTCGCAGGCGATCGTCCAGCCGCCGCCGTGTCCTTTCTGCGATCGCAAAAAGCCCTGCTCGCGAAGCCCGGCCATAATGCGGCGGACCACGACGGGGTTGGTGTTCATCGCCAAGGCAAGCGTTTCGGAAGTGTGTGGGCCGGGCTGCTCCGCCATGTGCAGGAGGACATGGAGAACACCGGAAAGACGGCTATCGCGTTTCATGTAACAATACATGTTGCGTGATGGCCGTGAGGTCAAGTGCCTCTGGAAGATTCAGCAATCGAAACAGCTGTAGCCAAAGGTACATTTTTCCCACCTAGGTGCGGGCGCGTTCACACTTTCGTTCAGAGTGCTTCGTGACCGCCCCTCATGTCCGCCCCATAGATCGCTGGTTTATCGACGAAGTCCTGCCGCACGAGCGCGCCTATCTCGATTATGCGCGCCGAACGGTGCGCAATGACGAGGAGGCGGGGGACATCGTGCAGGAAGTCTATGCCAAGCTGTTCACGCTCGACGGCTGGAGCGCGATTCTCAATCCGCCGGGCTATGTCATGCGCATGATCCATAACCAGGCGATCGAACGGATCCGGCAGGCGCGGGTCGTGACCATGCAGCCGATGCCGGCGCCTGCGCATCTGGAAATTGCCGACGATACGCCGGACAGCTTCCGCATCGTCGCTGCGCGCGTGCAGATGGAGCGGGTGCAGACCGCGATCTCGAACCTGCCAGACCGGTGCAGGATCGCGCTGGTGCGCCGCCGCCTGGCCGAGGAAACCCCGAGGCAGATCGCCAGCGATCTGGGCATCAGCGTGTCCACTTTCGAAAAGCGGCTGGCGCGCGCGGTCGAGCTTCTGACCCACGCCTTGACGCCGCACGAACGCGGCGGCGAGGAAGCGTCCGATATGCCTGCAGAAACCGGGATGCGCGAGAAGGTGCTTCTCTGATCCACCACAGCTTGATAGATGCGGATGACACGGCCCATAACCCGGCTGGCTCCAGGCATATCTACAGACCCCGCGCGAAATGACGAAGATGACGGACCCCCTGGGACAGGACACCCTCCTTGCCGAAGCATCGCGCTGGTTCGCGGCTCTGGATGCGGGAACCGCGCAGCCGGAAGAGTTCGAGGCGTGGCGGCGGAGCAATCCCGCCCATGCAGTCGCCTATGCCCGGATCGCCGCGAACTGGGAGCAGGCCGGTTCCGCGCCCCTTGCCGCTCCGGCCGTGCAGGCGGCGCCGATGCGCGCCAGCCGCCGCCAGTGGCTTTCCGCCGCCGCTGTAGGTCTGCCGGTGGCTTTACTGGGATCCGGCTTCCTGGCGCAGCGGGCCTATGCCTGGGACAGCGCGGCCACCGGAGTGGGTGAAACCCGGCGCATCGGCCTGCCCGACGGCAGCACGGCCTTTCTCAATACCGACAGCTCGATTTCCTGGCGCTTCGATCGCGAGCAGCGGATAGTGCGGCTGGATCGCGGGGAAGTGGCGCTGGACTTGCGACGCGGGGCTTCCGGCGCCTTGCGGGTGAAAGAGACGACTCTGCCGCTTGCGCCGGGGCATTTCGATGCGAGACTGCTCGGCACGCGCGCGGAACTGACCATGCTGGGCGGCGCGGCCATGCCGCTGACACGGGATAGCAGCGGACTGACGCTGCGCCCCAACCAGTCGATCGTCGTCGACGGCACCGGAACGCCCCGGCTGCAGGAGCATAGCCAGGAGCAGGTCGCCTCGCTCATGGCATGGCGGGCCGGTGAGATCGTTTTCCTCGGCCAGTCGGTTGCCGAGGCCGTGGCCGATTTCAACCGCCATCTCAGCCGCAAGATCACAGTGGGTAATGCCGATCTTGCGCGGGAGAAGATCGGCGGGCGCTTCGATCTCGACCGGCCCGACCAGTTCCTGAAGGCCGTGTCGCTTACACTCGATGCCCGCGTGGTGGCGACAGCCGATGGCTATGAACTGACCCGCTAAAATTTTTTTCGGCCGACTTGGAGGCAAGTCGCTTCCAGCCCGTCATCCCCCCGAATGGTGCAAACGGTGCGCCATCTCGGGGGTTAGATTTCATGTCCGTCCGCACAGTGAATTTGCTTGTCGCAGCCCTTGCGGCATCGACCGCGATGGTGGCCAGCCCGGTCCAGGCCGCAGTGATCTATTTCGATGTTCCGGCACAGTCGCTCGGTCAGGCGCTGATCGCGTTTTCCAAGCAGGCCAAAGTCAAGATCGTCTATCCGGCCGCCGAGATCCGCGGCATGGCTGCGCCTTCGGTGCGCGGCACGATGTCTCGCCAGGAAGCCCTCGGCCGCCTGATCGCAGGTTCGGGCCTGCGCGTCGTCGGGGATGACGGACAGGTTGTTGCACTGGCGCAGGACACGGTGGGAAACGCGCCCGCTGCTGCGGCGGCGCGTGAGGTCGAAGCCGATCCCGACATCGTCGTCACCGGCTACCGCGAATCCATCGAGGAAGCGCTCCAGCAGAAGCGCGAGGCCAACGCCTTCGTCGAAGTGATCACGGCGGAAGACATCGGCAAGTTCCCCGACAAGAACGTGGCTGACGCGCTTCAGCGCATGCCGGGCGTGGTCATCACCCGCGATGGCGGCGAAGGGTCGCGCGTCAGCATCCGCGGGTTGCAGCCCGGCCTTACCCAGACCCTGCTCAACGGCAACTTCCTGGCCGGTGCCGACAGCGGCGACCCGCAGCGCTCGTTCAACTACGTGATGCTGCCCGCCAACTTCATCGCCAGCACCGAGGTCTACAAGTCCTCCGAAGCACGGCTGGAAGAAGGCGGCATCGGCGGCACCATCATCCTCAACACCCGCCGTCCCTTCGACGTCCCTTCGGGCTCGGGCTTCGTCTCGGCGGAGGGTACTTATTCCGACAATAGCGACAAGTTCGAGCCGCAGATCGGCGCGCAATATTCGTGGAAGAACGAGGACGAGACGATCGGCTTCCTGATCGGCGGCGTCTACCAGAAGCGCACCAACCGCGAGATGCGCTCCACCGCAGGCACCTGGCGCTGGTGGAGCGACCGGGGCGCCGACGGGCAGGTGCTGGAGCGCGCCACCGACGTCAACGGCAATGCCATCGCCAACGATGCGGCGGTGTCCTACTGGACCGGCGGAGGCCAGAGCACGACCGGCGGCGATCACTATACCGGCTACTGGGCCCCGCAGTCGGTCCGCGCCGAAGTCTTCGACCAGGACCGCGAACGCTTCGGCATCCAGGCGACCGCCCAGTTCCGGCCCACCGACACGCTGACGCTGACCGCGAACTACTTCCGCTTCGAATACTCCAGCGACTACATCATGAACCAGTCGACCATTCCCGAATGGGGATACGGCAAGTTCTTCAGCGATGCCGTGTTCGACAAGAGCGGCACGGTCATGAAGTCCGCCACTTTCGCGGTTCCGGGCGCGGCCTGCCTCAATGCCACCCCCATGTGTACCATGGAGACGCCGCGCATCACAGGGTACTATTCGAAGGAAAAGCAGCACTCGCAGACTTTCGAGGGCGAGGCGCACTACAAGCTCGACCGCTTCGATGCAGTGCTGAAGGTGGGCAAGACCGCCTCGCGCGGCGGTCCCTCGATGCGCTTCCAGGTCGCCTCAAAGCCGCGCATCACGGTGACGGGGCAGGAGCAGAACGGCAACTTCCTCAGCGCCTGGGACCTGTCCAGCAAGGGCGTGGCGATGGAATTCTCGCCCGAGCTGCAACAGAACCTGATGAACGGCGTGGCCCAGATCGACATCGGCGGCACCAATTCCAGCTTCACCAACAGCGCGATCGACCAGCCCTATGTCCAGCTGGACCTGACGCGGCAGTTCGATGGCGGGTTCCTGCGTTCGATCCAGCTCGGCGGCAAGTGGCGCAAGCTGGAAGTGCACCGGGAGACCGGGCGCAACGAATGGTATGCCGATGCCGCGAACAAGGTGCGCTACCAGAACACGCCGGAAGGCGCGATCGCGCTGCCCGAATATTACTATGACAAGCCGATAGGCAACATCAACGGCGGCTTCAGCGCCAACCTCTTCCCGGGCCTGAACTTCCAGCGCTATCTCGAGATCATCAACGAGCGCTACGGCCCCTCGGTGCGCGAGCCCGAACCGAACAACGTCTACGACCTCTCGGAAGAGACGCTGGGCGGCTATGCGCAGGCGAACTTCGCGAGCGGCGGCCTGCGCGGCAACTTGGGCGTGCGCGTGGTCAAGACCATCCAGCGCGACCAGACCTCTGACCGCCTGCAGTACCTCGTCGATTACTGCGTGGACGGCCCGAACGGCCCCTTCGATCCGAACCGCCCGCTCGGCGCGGACGGCAACTGCCAGGTCCTGCCGCTCGACCAGCGCGAAGTGATCGAGAACGTGCGCCTCAACGAGCGCAAGAGCTATACCGACGTGCTGCCCAGCCTCAATCTTTCCTATGACGTGACGCCCACGCTGCTGGTGCGCGGCGCGGTGGCCAAGGTGGTGTCGCGTCCCTCGATCTCCGACCTCGCTGGTGCGCGCTCGCTCACCTACAAGTCGGACGCCTATGCCTTTGACCGCGACCAGTTCGGGGAATTCGCGGGCTGGTCGGGCAGCGGTGGCAACTCGCAGCTCAATGCCTTCAAGGCATGGCAGTACGACGTGGGCGTGGAATGGTACTTCCGCCCCGGCTCGGTGGTCGGCGCCACCGCCTTCCGCAAGGACGTGTCGAACTTCATCGTCCCGCTCGTCATGGACGTGACGCGCGATGTGGCGGGCGAGCAGGTGCTGATCGAATCCTACTCGACCGTTGCCAACGGCTCGGACGCGGTGTCGCAGGGCGTGGAAATCTACGCGCAGCACACGCTGCCCTTCGGCCTCGGCGCACAGGTGAACTTCACCTATAACGACACCTCGACGGCGGACGTCACGCTGGACGGGCAGAAGGTCGGCACCTCGCCGCTGGTCGGCAGCGCGAAGACGCAGTGGAACGCCTCGGTCTTCTACGAGACCCGCCGCCTGCTGCTGCGCGCCTCGTACAACCGCCGCGGCACGGTGGTGGGCGGCCTGTCCTCGGGCCTCAACACCTACACCGCGCCATACGAGCAGGTGGATCTCAACGCCTCCTACGAGATCCGCGACGGGCTGATGCTCACTGCCTCGATCATCAACCTGACGAAGTCGCACGAGTGGCAGTACCTCGGCAATGACACCAAGGACCGCCTGACCAGCTCGATCTACTCGGGCCGCCGTGCCTACGTGGGCATCTCTTACAACTTCTGATCCTGACCCGAGGGGCCGGTTGGACGCTGCTGCGTTCGGCCGGCCCTTTTCTCGTTTCATGAAAGTCTTTCCAATGCGCAGAAATCTGCTTCTCGCCCTCACGCTTGCGGCGAGCATCCACGCCGCCCCCGCGCTTGCCTGGGGCGGACGCGGCCATGCCGTGATCGACCATGCCGCGCTCGATGCACTCCCTGAGGACGGGCCGGTGTTCCTGCGCAAATATGCCGAGTTCATCGGCGAGGAAGCGGGCGCGCCCGATAGTTGGCGCTCATCCTCCGAGCCGTTCTCCAAGATCGACGAGGACCCCAACCACACCTGGTTCGTGGAACGGCTCCAGTTTCTTAAACCTGTCCCACGCTCGCGCTATGCCTTCGTACTGGCCCTCTATCGCGAGCATGAACGCGTGCGGAAAATCGACCCCAAGGCTGCGGAACGCCTCAACGTGCGCTGGACCGGCACGATGCCTTACGCGATCATGGAAGGCTACGGGCGCATCGTCGCGGGCATGCGCAGCCTGCGCTGGAAGCGCATGCGGGGAGAGCCGACCGCGAACATCGAACAGACGCTGGCCTTCTACACCGCGTGGATGTCGCACTACATCGGCGATGGCACGCAGCCCCACCACGTCAGCATCCACTGCGAGGGCTGGGTCGGCCCCAATCCCAAGGGCTACGCGACCGGCGGCGGCATCCACGGCGCCTTCGAGATTGGCTATGCCGATGCGATCGACCTCCAGCCCGAGAACTTCGCCAAGCGCATCGGCGCCCCTGCGCGTCAGGAGGGCGATCTCTTCGAGCATGTCCTCACGTTCCTGAACGAGAGCAATGCCGATGTCGAAACGATCTTCGACCTCGACAAGCGCAAGGTCCTTGCCGATCCGAAGAGCCGCGAGGGGCGCGATTTCGTCTACCGCCGCAGCGCGGCAGGCGCGGCCATGCTGCGCGACCTGCTCGTGCGCGCATGGACCGAAAGCGCGAAGCCGGGCGAGGGCGATCCGCGCCCGCAGGACCCGGCCAACCCCAACTACGACCCCGAGACGGGCTCGGCCCCCGCGCCTGCTCCCGTTCGCTGAACCTGAAAGAGGAACCCCGCTCGATGATCCGAACCCTCGCCCTCACGGCCTGCGTTGCAGCGCTCGGCCTTTCCGCTGCTCCGGGCCGGGCCGAGGAGGCGAAGAACGTCATCCTCTTCCTTGGCGATGCGGGCGGGGTCTCGACGCTGAGCGCTGCGGGCATCCTCGAAAACGACCGGCCGCTTTCGCTGTTCATCCAGTCGATGCCGAACATCGCGCTGTCGGATACCTCGGCGCTCGATGAATGGGTGACGGACTCGGCGGCGGGAATGACTGCCATCGTCACCGGCCGCAAGACCAACAACGCCATGGTCTCGGCGCTGCCGGGAGCGGGCGGACAGGCGGTGCCGGTCAAGAGCCTCATGGAATATGCCGAGCAGCGCGGCCTTGCCACCGGCATCGTGACCAACATGCCGATCTGGGATGCGACCCCTGCCGCGAACTATGCCCATGTCGCGCGGCGGTCCGACAAGACCGAGATTTTCCGCCAGATGCTGAAACCCCGCTATGGTGACGGGGTGGACGTGCTGATCGGCAAGGGCCGTGCCGATGCCGATGCGGTGATGGGGGGCGATGCGCGCAAGGCCTTCGCCGCTGCCGACTACAGCCTTGGCGACGACCTCTCGCTCGTGGCCAAGCCGAAGCGCGCCGCCGTGCTGCGCGATGCGGACTTCGCGCCGATGCCCGCGCTGGAAGCCACGCTGGCGCGTCTGGCGAAGAACCCCAAGGGATACGTGCTCGTCGTCGAATGGGACATGCATACCGACGATCCGCGCGCGGGGCTGCGCCATGTCGGCGAGATGGACGCCATGGTCCGCCGCGCCCACGAACTGGCGGGCAAGGACACGCTGATCCTCTTCACCGCCGACCACAGCTTCGGCTTGCGGATGGTGGGCGGCAGCCGTGCGACGCCGCTCGCGCAGCAGTACGAACCCTCGGACAAGTCCGTCATCACCGTGGAGCGCAACCATACCGGCGAGGAAGTGATCGTCGCCGCATCCGGCCCCGGCGCGGACAAGGTGCGCGGCTTCATGCCCAATACGCGCCTGTTCGACATCATGCTGTCAGCTTTGGGGTGGAAGCGGGACGAATGATCCCGCGCCTCTTCTTCCTTTCCTTCGAAACCGGATGCCTTTTGCCATGACCATCGACCGCCGCTCGCTGCTGAAATCGGGCGCTGGCCTGCTGCTGCTCTCGCGCCTGCCTGCTCACGCAGCGGTGCTGAGCCGCCCGCTCGGCGCCAATCCCTTCACGCTCGGCGTTGCCGCGGGCGATCCCTGGGCGGACGGCTTCGTGATCTGGACCCGCCTTGCGACCCGCCCGCTCGACGAGCACGGGGGCATGCCGCAGATGGTGGTGCCGGTATCCTGGGAAGTTTCCGAGGATGAGCGCTTCTCCCGCGTGGTGCGCAAGGGCGAGGCGCTGGCGCGGCCCGAGCTTGGCCATGCGGTCCATGTCGAAGTGAGCGGTCTGCTGCCGCACCGCCACTACTGGTATCGCTTCTCGGTCATGGGCAGCGATGTCAGCCCCATCGGCCGTGCCCGCACCGCGCCAGTCGCCGGGGCGGCGCTGGACCGGCTGCGCATCGGCGTTGCTGGATGCCAGCACTGGGAAGCGGGTTTCTACGATGTCTGGGGCGCCCTTGCGCGCGAGAAGGACCTCGACCTCGTGTTTCACTACGGCGACTACATCTACGAAGGCGCCGGGCGGCCGGTCGGGCAAGGCGCGGTGCGCAGCCATCACGGCGACGAAATCTACAGCCTCGACGACTATCGCCGCCGCTATGCGCAGTACAAGTCGGACCCGCACCTGCAGGCTGCCCACGCGGCATCGGCCTTCGCCGCCTCGTTCGACGATCACGAAGTCGACAACAACTGGGCGGGCGACTACGACCAGGACGGCACCCCGCCCGAGGTCTTCCTGCTGCGCCGCATGGCAGGCTATCAGGCGTGGTACGAGAACATGCCGGTGCGCCGTGCGCAGATGCCGAGCACTGCTGGTATCACCGCCTATCGCCGCCTCGACTACGGCGATCTCCTGAGAACCCACGTCCTCGACACGCGCAGCTACCGCACCGACCAGTCGTGCAACGACGTAGCCCGCGCCGAGACCTGCACGCCAGAGGCCCACGCCAGCCCCGAGATGCTCGGCCACGCGCAGGAGGCATGGCTGGACGAGGGGCTGGGCAATGGCGCCACCTGGAACTTGCTTGCCCAGCAGGTCATCGTCATGCCCTTCGACGTGCGCGCACCCGGCGCGAGCCGCCCGGTGTTCGAGACCGACCTGTGGGACGGCTACCGCCCCGCCAAGGCGCGCCTTCGCGAAAGCATCAGGCGCCACGGCCTCACCAATGTCGTCATCGCCACGGGCGACCACCACAAGCATGCCGCCGGCGTGGTGCCCGAGCGCGACGAGGCGCCGGACGGAAAGGGTGTGGCCGTGGAGTTCCTGGCGACCTCGATCTCGTCGGGCGGAAACGGGCGCGGCGATGACGGCTTCGCGCATATCCTGGAGAATAACCCGAACTTTGATCTCTATACCGACCGCCGGGGCTACCAGATATTCGACATTACGGCCGAAAGCTGGACCACGGACGTGAAGGTCATGGACGAGATCGAAAAGCCGGGCGGCGCCATTCGTACGCTCGTGCGCTATCAGGTCACGCCGGACCGTGCCGAACTGCACCGCGTATAGATGGAGGGCGTCCAGAAGAGACTTGGCACGATGCCGAAAAGGTGAGAAGCTTCCCGCAATCAAGTTCTTGAATTTACTTTCCTGTAAGCGGGCGGAGATCTTGCGCATTATGGCGATGTCGCAGAATTTCGGCCTCTATAGCCTCGATTTTCATGCCGGGTGCGACGCGGCGGTTTTCCGACGGAGGGTAATGGATGAAGGGCTCGGGATTTCTGGCACTATGCCTTGCGACCGCTCTGGCCTTGCCACATGAGGCCATGGCACAGGCGCCCTCGGATCTCGCCGATCTGGTGGGTAGTCGCGCTGCCGGTGGCGAGCAGGCGCTTGAGAGTAGGGGCTACGTTCATATCAATTCCACCAAGGGCGACGATCGTACCTGGAGCAACTGGTGGAAGAGTTCGTCGAAACGCTGCGTCACGGTGGCGACGATGGACGGGCGGTTCAATGCGATAACCAGCACGCTTCCGGCCGACTGCAACCAGAAAGCCTCGGGCGGAAGCAATACCGGAGCGATCGTGGCAGGCGCCGCCGCCGTGGCGCTGCTGGGCGCGCTGGCGCTCAGCCACAAGTCCCACGATCACGACGACGGCAAGCATTACGACGATGACCGGGACGGCGTCTACGAGCGCGGATATCGGGACGGGCTCTATGCGCAGAGCTACCATAATTACGACAAGTCCGACGCCTATTCGCAAGGTTACGAGGCCGGCGTCCGCCAGCGCGGGCGGGAAACCAGCTACCGCGATCATGATCGCAGGGGCGCCGGATACAGCCCCTCGGTCAATGTCAGCGACCTGGAGGGCGCGCGCGGTTCGTCGGCCGACGATGAGATGCAGCGCCGGGGCTTCGCCAATGTCGACGGGTTGAAGAGCGGCAACACCGCCTACACGATCTGGTACAACCGCCAGACCCGGCAATGCCTGCAGATGGGGGTAGCCGACGGCAGAGTGGCCAACATCGCCGATATCGGTTCCTCGCCGAAGTGCCGCTGACGGAAGGGATGGGCGTCAAAGCGCCATGGCGCGATCCGGCGCGGCGCTATGGCGTGCGATATCCTGCCGTGGCGGTGCGCCGAACAGGCGGCGATATTCGCGGCTGAACTGCGATGGGCTGTCGTATCCCACCGCGAAGCCCGCCGCTCCGGCGCTGGCTCCGGCAGTCATCATCAGCCTGCGCGCTTCCTGCAACCGGAGCTGTTTCTGGTAGTCGAGCGGGGTCATCCGCGTGATCGCCTTGAAGTGGGCATGGAGCGATGACGGGCTCATGCCTGCCGCGCTCGCGATGTCGTCGATCCGCAACCGGGTATGAAAACCCTTTCGGATCGCCGCGATGGCGCGGCTCACTTGACTCAGGTGGCTGTCGGAGGAGGACATCTTCCGCAGCAGCGCGCCGTGCGGGCCGGTCAGCAGGCGATAGAGGATTTCGCGTTCGATGAGAGGGGCCAGAGTGGCGATGCTCTCGGGGCGGTCCAGCAGTTTCACCAGCCTGCACGCGGCATCGACGAGATCCGAATCCGCGGGATAGACGGCGAGGACAGGCAGTTCGCCCTGGGGAATTTCGTCATGTCGTTCCGCGACAAGATCGGCGAGGGCCGCCTGGTCCAGGTCGATCTTGCAGCAGAGGTAAGGCGCGTCCGGGCTGGCTTCCAGCACATGCCCGACCAGCGGGAGGTCCACCGAGACCAGCAGGTAGCGCGCAGGATCGTAAAGGATGCTGTGCTCTTCGAGTGAAACCCGCTTCGATCCTTGGGCGATCAGGCAAAGCGATGCTTCGTAAACCGCAGGCAAGGGCTCACTCGGCTGCTCTGCCCTTATGAGTGTGAGGCGCGGCACCGAAGTCTGCATCATCCCCGATAGCGGGGCGTGACGGGCGATCGCACTGGCGAGGTCGGTAATGTCGCTCATGCAGTCCTGCATCCACCACGAGGGGCTTTCACGCAAGTCAGGTCCGCGTGTTTTGGAGGATCGTGCAAAGTCTTCGTCCGATCGCTCTACCGCATGTGCCGCTTCTGCCGCCATTCTGACCGGGCAATCGGAAGAAAGGAAATGTCATGTCGGGAATGGAAAACAAGGTCGTGCTGATCACCGGTGCGTCGAGCGGTATCGGCGAGGCTGCCGTCCGCGAACTGGCGGGCGCGGGCGCCAGACTGTTCATCGGCGCGCGCCGGGGTGAGCGCCTGAAGGCCTTGGCGGAGGAGCTGGGAGACAATGTCGCCTGGCGTGAACTGGATGTGACGGACGCTGCGGACTTCGACGCTTTCGCAGCCGCTGCGGAAGCTCGCTTCGGGCGGGTCGACGTGCTGGTCAACAATGCCGGGGTCATGCCTTTGTCGCCGCTGGCGGCCTTGAAGCGGGACGAATGGAAGCGGATGATCGACGTGAACATCCACGGCGTGCTCAACGGCATCGCCGCCGTGCTGCCGGGCTTCCTGGCGCGCAAAAGCGGCCATGTCGTCAATGTCGCCTCGGTGGGCGCCCATCTCGTATTGCCGACGGCCGCCGTCTACTGCGGCACGAAATATGCGGTATGGGCGATTACCGAAGGGCTCCGTCAGGAGCATGACGAGATCCGCTCCACCATCATTTCGCCCGGTGTGACGGCAACCGAACTCGGCGATGACATCAGCGATCCGCAAGTGGCGACGGCGCTCAAGGAATGGCGGCAGAAGGCGCTCACGCCGGACGCGATTGCCCGCGCGATCCGTTATGCGCTGGAACAGCCCGAAGGCGTCGATATCAACGAAGTGATCGTTCGGCCGACCGCAGCCAACATGTAAGCTGCGAGGAGCATATCGGCATTGTGCCGGAGGAGGGCGCCGGAGGAGGGGATCGCATCCCGCCCTCCGGCGCGATCCGTGTCAGGCCGCGGAGGCCTTGTGCGCAAGAATCCAGTTGTCGACGACGCGTTCGAGCACGGTCAGCGGCATGCCGCCTCCGGCAAGGGCCATGTCGTGGAAGCCGCGGAGGTCGAAGCGGGGTCCCAGCGTCTTGCGGGCCTTTTCACGCAGGCGCACCCATTCGTTGTGGCCGACCTTGTAGGCGCAGGCCTGGCCCGGCCAGCTGCAATAGCGTTCCACTTCCGAGGTCGCGCCGCCTTCGGCCCGGCCGGTGTTCTGGATGAAGTAGCGGATCGCCTGCTCGCGGCTCCAGCCCTTGAAGTGGATGCCGGTGTCTACCACGAGGCGCACCGCGCGGAAGAGCAGGCTCTGGTAGAAGCCGACGCGCCCCAGCGGATCGTTGTCGTAGGCGCCCAGCTCGTCGGCCAGTTGCTCGGCGTAGAGGCCCCAGCCTTCGCCATAGCTGGAGAAGAATATCAGGTTCATCAGCTTGGGCGCGGCGGCGCTTTCCTGCTGGAGGGCGATCTGCAGGTGATGGCCCGGGATCGCCTCATGATAGGTCAGTGTCGGCAGGCCGAACTTCGGCCAGTTGGCAGTATCGGTCAGGTTGATCCAGTAGATCCCCGGACGCGAACCGTCGAGGCTGGGCGAGTTGTAGTAGCCCTGCGAGGCGCCTTCCTGGATCTCCGGGGGCACGCGCTTGATTTCCACGCTGGACTTCGGAAGCCGGCCGAAGGCCTTGGGCAGCAGAGCCTGCATGGCCGCCATCTGCTCGTTGAGATGCGCGATCAGCTCGACTTTGGCTTCGTCCGTATTGGGATAGACGTTCGCCGGGTTGGCGACCAGCGCCGCCATGCGCTCGCCCACGGTGCCTTGCGAGTAGCCCTGCGATTTCAACAGGGCATCGGAACGCGCGGTCAGGTCGGCGACCTGCTCCAGTCCGACACGGTGGATTTCCTCGGCGGTCATGCGGGTGGTAGTGATGTAGTTCAGGCTGTTGGCGTAGTACTGCGCCCCTTGCGGCAGGCGCGCGACGGAGGCCTCGTGACCGGCCTTGGGCAGTGCCGCCTTCAGGGCATCGTTCTGGCGCTGCAGAGCCGGATAGACCCGCGAAGACACCAGCTTCTCGACGCGGGCGCCCCAGTCGCCGGGGATCGACTTCTCGCGGGTGCGTCGGACGATCGACTGGACGAGCGTGGATTCGCCCGCCGCAGTGCCCAGCATTCCCGCCTGGAGGCCGATCGTCTTCTTGAGGATGAAGTCCGGCGGGATCACGCCAAGCGCGAAATCCTCAAGCACACGGTCGGTTTCGGCCGCCAGGACATCCGCGAAGTCGTTGACGCGCGAGACATAGGCCTCGGCATCGGCCTGCGTCGCGATGGTGTGCTGGTTGTCGAGGAAGTCCCCCGTGTTCAGATAGGCGCCGCCGCCCTGGCTGACGCGATAGACCTGCGGCCATCCGCCCTGGCCATAGGGAATGGCGTAAGTCTTGATGACGGCATCGAGATTGGCGGCGATGGTGTCGTAATGGATGGCGTCCTGGGCGTTCATCGCGGCGCGGTTCAGGCCGCCTAGCTCGGCACGCGCGGCGCGTACGCGGGCGCGGTCCTTTTCTTCCTGCTCCCGCGTGGGGATGGTCAGGCGGGACTTGAGGGCCGCGCGCGCGCCCTTGTCCAGGCCGAGTTGCGTCGCGGTTTCGGGCGAAGCATCAACCTGGCTTTCGAAGTACTTGTCCATGAAGGCGGCAAGGGCAGGGTCGCCCGCACCGTTTCCGGCATTCGGCGCTGAGACGCGTGCCAGTGCGGGGCCTGCGGAAACGGCGGCAACGCCTGCGGATGCGGACGATAAGAAGCGGCGACGGTCGATCATGGAGGCTCCGGCGATGAATTGCTGGGCGGAGCCTACGCCATGGTCGCCGGTAAATGCAACGCGTGCGCTTTGAACGATTTTGCCCGGTTGCCCATCGCCTGACTTGCCGCTCATGTCCGCGCGATTGAATTTAATGCTATTGCGAATCTATTGCAATAATCCGGTCATATGGCTAGAGGCCGCCCCCGAAAGAAAACAGGGGTCGCACAATGCAGATTACACTCGCGCGAGCGCTTTTCGCGACGGCCATGGTCGTGCCTGCCGTTCAGGCTCATGCCCAGGAGCAGCAACTCCCGGAAGTGGTCGCCGATGGAGAGCGCGCCGATGACAGCTATGTGATGGGCACGGGCGCGGATAGCGGCACCACGCGCATCACCGAAAAGGAAATCCGTGCCCGCGCGCCGGGATCGGGCGACGCCAACCAGCTGCTGAAGGCCATGCCCACCGTCCAGTTCCGCCGCCAGACCACCACGAACGAGGAGGATATCCAGGACATCAGCCCTGCCGACATCTCGATCTCCGGCGGGCGCTATTACGAGAACCTGATCACGATCGACGGCGTGGACGCCAATACCCGCGTGGACGTGGAGGGCGAGGCGCCGACTCATGCCATGGAGCTATCGGGCGCGAGCCCGCAGACGGCCTGGTTCGATACCAACCTGATAGGTGAAGTGACGCTGCGGGATTCGAACGTCTCGGCGGAGTTCGGTCGCTTCACCGGCGGTGCGCTGGATATCAAGACCCGCTCCCCGAAACGGGAGTTCGGCTTCACGACGACGGTATCCTACAGCTCCGACGCGCTGACCCATTTCAGGATGGCGAAAGGCGCGCGCGAGGCCATCGGTGAGGACGAGATGCCGAAGAAGCCGTCGTTCGAGAAATGGCGTTACGGGGCGACGGTGGACTTGCCGATCAGCCAGGATTTCGGGCTTCTGCTGGGCTACAATCGCTCGCGCGCCGATGTCGTCTATACGCGCGGCAGGGCCTATGGTTCGACCCGGTACGGCCAGTCGAGCGTCAGCGACAATTTCCTCGCCAAGGCCGAGGCGGACCTGTCGGCTGATCTGCGGCTGACCGGGCAGTTTTCCTATACGCCCTATGACAGCGAAGCCTCCAATGCCAACGGCACGCAGAACCTGATCGTCACGCATGGCGGGGGCATCAGCAGCAAGCTGGAACTGGCGAAATCGGGGACGACTAACTGGTCGATCTCCGCCGCTTTCACCCATAGCGATACGGGGCGCGATGCTCCACCGATCAATTACTCCATCCCGTCCTGGACGGAAGCGGGCAATGTCTGCTCCAGTCCCAACTGCACGATCGGCGGGTTCGGCAAGCTCGATCAGTGGCAGAACAACTACATCCTGAACGGCCGCTGGTCCGCGCCGCTGGGGCCGGGCCGACTGGCGATGGGCCTGGACTATCAGGGCATCGAGGCGATGCGCCGGCGCGCGGAGGACGGCTATGCCTACCTCCAGCCGACCGACCGCGATCTGGCGGCCACCATCGTCTGCGCCGAACCGGACGGTCTGGCCTGCATGACCGGGCAATATGCCCTGACGACCTACCAATACTACCAGGCCTACCGCGCCCGCGTGAACCTGGATAGCGTGGCGGCCTGGGCCGAGTACACGGCCGATCTCGGCGACCTGTCGCTGCGCGCGGGCCTGCGCTACGATTACGAGAGCTTCCTCGGCAATCACAACATCTCGCCGCGTCTTTCCGCCACTTACGCGCTGCCGTGGGACGGCTGGAGCGTGACGCTGGGCGCGAACCGCTATTACGGGCGCTCCATGCTGGCCTATGCCTTGCGCGAGCAATACCCGGACAACTTCACATACTCGCGCGGTGCCGCCGATCAGGGCGGCCTCTATTCCGAAGCGGACTGGGCCATGTCCCGGACCAGCCGGACTGCCACTTATTCCGACGGGAAAAAGAAGACGCCCTATTCGGACGAACTCTCCGCGGCGCTTTCTGCCGGCATCCTCGGCGGCAACTTGCGCATCAAGGGCATCTACCGCGAGGGCAAGGATGAATTCGTTCGCTCCGCCGGGGAAACCCTGACCAAGACGCTGGAGAACGGCAGGACGGTTTCCTACCTCAATTATGTCATCAACAATGACGGCTACAGCAAGTATCGCGGGCTTTCGCTGGAATGGACCCGCAGTTTCGGCAAGCACTCCTTCGCGTTCAGCACCAACTTCTCGAAGACCACGACCACCAATGACGATTACTTCGTGCCGGTGGAAGAGGTGATCGACAATCCGCTGGTCGCCTTCCAGGGCCGCGTCGTGAGCTATACCGACATCATCGCGATGACCCAGCGCGACGACATGGCGGTGCCCTTCATGGCGAACATGACCTGGACCGCGCTCTGGCTGAGCGACCGCATTACCACCAACGTCAACTTGCGCTATACCGACAAGGTCCGGCGCATCGAGGAAACCGGCGCCAGGACGACGATCGACGGCGCGACCTACGACGTCTGGGACTATGTGAACTATCCGCGTTCGCTGGATGTGAACCTCAATGCCCAGGCCGAAGTGATCCGGTCGCAATATGGCGTGCTGACCGCCGACGTGCGGGTGGCGAACCTGTTCGACCGCCTGCCTTCGCCGAACAGCACGGCTACGAGCAATCCCTATCAGTTCGGGCGCTCTTTCTGGGTCGGCCTGAACTACCGGTTCTGATCGTTAGATGTCGCGTTATCGCCTGTTGCCGCGCCTTGTTACGACCCTGGCGATCATCGCGATCGGGGGCAGTGTCGTCGGGCGCGCGCAGCAGGCAGGGGGTGGAGGCGATACGCAGGCAGGGGCACTGCGGGCGCTCTACGCGGGAGGGCCGGAATCCTGGCCGCGACCGCGGCTGGGGGAGGGGGCTCGCTTCACCGAGTTCGGCCCGCTCCCCCGGCTCCCCGAGGCGAATGCGCGGGAGAAAGCTCTGGCCGCCATCGGCAAGCGGATGTTCGATGATCCGGCGCTTTCCCGTTCCGGGCAGATCGCCTGCGCTTCATGCCACAGCCCCGAACTGGGCATGGCGGACGGGCTGCGCACGGCCTTTGGCCACGACCGGCAGCGCGGGCGGCGCAATGCGCAGTCGCTCTATACTACGGCCTGGATCACGCCGCTGTTCTGGGACGGTCGTGCCGCCAGTCTGGAAGAGCAGGCCATTCATCCCATGCTCGACGAGAAGGAAATGGCAGGCACGGCGCGGCTGGTGGAGCGGCGGCTCAATCGTGACGAAAACTATCGCAGCGCCTTCCGCGCATTGGGCCTGCATCGCCGCCTGACCCAGGGCGATGCGGCCGAGGCGATTGCCGCTTTCGAACGGACGCTGCGCCCGCCCCGCTCGCGCTGGAGCAGGGTCATGGAGCAGGGCGTCTCGGTTCTCAGTGACCAGGAACTGCAAGGCCTGCACCTCTTCCGCACCAAGGCGGGCTGTGCAGCCTGTCATAACGGTCCTTTGCTGAGTGACGGGCAGTTTCACAATATCGGCATCAGTTTCTACGGCCGGTCGCGCGAGGACCTCGGGCGCTATGAAGTGACGCATGATGCCGCTGACGTCGGCAGGTTTCGCACGCCGTCGCTGCTCGGCGTAGGCCGTACCGCGCCTTACATGCACAACGGTCTCTTCCCGACGCTGGAAAACGTCGTTGCCCTCTATAATGGCGGCGGCGGACGGGATCGGACGAAGCGACCGGGCGATGTGCCGCCGCCCGTGCCCGATCCGCTGGTGTCCAGGCTGGGCCTGACGCGCGAGGAGCAGGCGGCCTTGGCGGCGTTCCTCAGGACTCTTTGAGGCGGCGTCTAGCCAGGAGATAGACGAGGGGAGGCGGCAGGATCGCGATGGCGGCGAACCATCCGGCCGGGTCGATGAAGCCGAACAGCAGGCCGAACAGGCCGGGAATGATCGCCAGACCGTTGAGCATGGCTTGCAGGAGCGAATTCGTTCGCATCGGGCACAGCACGCGGGCTATATTGGCGATCCACAAAATCGTCAGGAGCGCGAAGAGGGAAACCAGTACCGGCTCCGGCGCATTTCCCTGGTAAAGATGCAGCCGGATCAGGTTGCTGACCCCTGCGAGGCTGAACAGCGCATAGGCACCGTTGACGGACAGGGCCAGGATTTCCGGCCAGCGCAATCTCATCCGAATTCCTTATATGCTATTGCGATACGATAGCAATAAAGCTAGGCGCGCCGCAATGGTTTCGTCTCGCTCCCTCTCTTTCCTACTGACTGGTGCGGTTCATGCGGCGGTTCTGGCGCTGGCCTGGGCGGTTTTCGATGCCGGTCGCTCGGCCGGGACGCCGGGGGCTGAGACCGTGGTGGCATTCCGCGCGGTGGATCTTTCGGCGCCACCGCAGGCACGGGAAACGCAGCCGGTTCGGGACGAGAAACGCGAACAGGTCGCGGCTTCGGCATCGGCTGCCATGGCCGCACCGGTCGTCCGGCCGCAGATGCCGCTATCCCCGGCGCCGCCAACCTTGCTGCGCCTGTCCGACAATGCCCTGCCCGTCCCGGTCACGCCTGTCGCCTTGGCGCCGGGCAGGTCGCTCTCCGAACCTGCGGCAGGCAGTGCTATCGGTGAGAGTACGCAAGACGGACACACCGCCGCTCCGCCTCGCGCCGCCTCCGCCGCTGCGACTGCCCAAGGGGAGGACGTCTACGCCCGCCGGGTCTTTGCATGGATCGCCCGCCACAAGGGCTATCCGGCCCGCCTTGCCCGCGAGGGAAAAGAAGGCACGGCGCTGGTGCGGTTGCTGATCGACGAAAGGGGCCGCCTCGAACTGGCGGAACTGGTGCGCAGCAGCGGCCATATCGCGCTGGACCGGCTGGCGTTGGAGCAGATCCGCGAGGCCATTCCCTACCCAAGGCCACCGCGGGGGGCGTCGATGGGCAAGCGCCAGTTCCTGGTGCCGATGAGCTACCGGCTGAACGGCTGATCGCCAGATATATTTCTGGTACGTTGCCCGATCTCGCGATCACATTTGCTATACCGGGAACTTGGCGATCAACTATTGTGATGTTGCAACATATCATTGACTCGCCCGAATTGCCCTGACAGAGGTCCGCCCCGTCAAGGGTAAGGGTGCCCGGACAAGTCCAGATGCTTCCGGGGGTCGCCATGCTTCATATCTTCAAGAACGGCCGGCTGTTGGCCGGAACCTTGCCTTTCGCCCTGGCAACGGCACCGTTTCCCGCGAGCGCGGAGGCACTTGGCGAAAGCGAGGAAGGCGCGGCAGAGGAGCGCGGCGAAGCGATCACCGTAACCGGGGTGCGCCAGGCCTATCGCGGCAACTTCGCGGTTTCGGAAATTCCGCAGTCGATCAGCGAGATCGATGCGAAAGTTCTCGAACAGAACGGCATTCAGCGCCTGGCCGACGCGCTGGACCTCAATGCCTCGGTCGTCCGGCAGAACACGCTGGGCGGCCTGTGGGATGCTTTCGCGATCCGTGGCTTTACGGGCGACGAGAACATGCCGAGCGGCTATCTCGTCAACGGCTTCAACGGTGGGCGCGGTTTCGGAGGGCAGCGCGATACGGCGGGGATCGAGCGGGTCGAAGTGCTGAAAGGCCCCGCGGCGGCGCTGATCGGGCGCGGTGAGCCGGGCGGCACGATCAACCTCGTCACCAAGCAGGCTGAACTCGGCCGCACTTTCGGCACGGCGGCGATCCAGTACGGCAGCTGGGACCGCGTGCGCGGCGAGGCCGACGTCAATCTGGCCGTGACCGGCGGCCTGACCGTGCGCCTGATCGGCTATGCCGAGGATGGCGATACCTTCCGCGATCACGTCCACCAGACCCGCTGGGGTTTCCTGCCTTCGATCGGTCTTGCCCTCGGGCCTGACACGCGCCTGACTTACGATCTGGAAAAGACCCGCGTCTCGGTGCCGTTCGATCGCGGCATCGTGGTGCTGGACGGCAATTTCGACACCGTGCCACGCTCGCGCTTCCTGGGCGAGCCGGGGGACGGCGATACCGTCGCCCGCGCCGAAGGGCACCAGCTGCGCCTCGACCATCAGTTCAGCGACCGCTGGAGCCTGCTGGTGGGCGGCAGCATCCGCGACACCCTGCTGACCGGATTCTCGTCCGACGCCGAGACGGTGGCCTCGCGTCAGGCGCTCTATACCGATGGCCGCTCGCTTTCGCGCCAGCGCCGTTCGCGCCGTTACGATGCGCGGCACTATGCCATCCGCGCGGAACTTGCGGGCGAGTTCGAGACCGGCGCCTTCAGGCACAGGGTGCTGATCGGCGCGGACTACGACAACTTCGACTACAAGCAGCTGTTCCTGCGCTTCCGTCCGCCTGCCCTCAGCACCAACCCCTCGGAGCAGCAGGGCTACGTCATCGATATCAACAATCCGGTCTATGGCCGCTTCCCGCTGCCGATCGGCCCGGCGATGATGGACCGTACCGACCGCCAGCGTTCCATCGGCGCCTATGTGCAGGATCAGATCGAGATCACCGACCGGCTTCAGGTGCGCATCGGCGGTCGCTTCGATCACCTGACGCTGGAAACCGACAATCGCCTGACCAGCCAGAACAGCCGCCGCACGCGCAGCCGCTTCAGCCCGCAGGCCGGCATAGTCTATGAACTGAGCGATCCGGTGACGCTCTATGCCGCCTATGGCCAGGGCTTCCGGGCCAATGTCGGCACGGATGTCAGCGGCAATATCTTCGATCCCGAGCAGAGCGAGTCCCTTGAGGCCGGCGTCAAGCTGAGCCTGCTCGGCGGGGCGATCACGGGCACCTTGTCCGCCTTCCAGCTCACCAAGAACAACGTTCTTGCCACCGATCCCGATGCGCCCGGCTTCTCGCTGGCGATCGGCAAGGCGCGCAGCCGCGGCGCCGAACTCGATCTCGCGGGGACGCTGCCCGGCCGTGTCGAGGTGCTGGTGAGCTATGCCTATGTCGATGCGGAATCGCGTTCGGAGATGGTGGACCCCAACACCTCGTTCGCGCTGCGGCCCGGCGATGCGCTGGTGAACATTCCCAAGCACAACCTCAACATGCAGGTCGCCAGGACTTTTGCATTCGGCGAGCGCGAGGCACAGATCGGTGCAGGCGTGCAATACCTGGGCAAGCGCCGGGGCGAAACCGGCAGCGATTTCATGCTGCCTGCGCACACGCTGTTCCGGGTGTTCGGCAAGGTGGACCTGATCGAGAACGTGGAACTCTTCGGATCGATCACCAATCTGTTCGACAAGCACTGGTACGCCAACAGCTATTCGCCGCTCTGGGTCACGCCGGGCGCGCCGCGCACCGGCACGATCGGCCTGCGCGCCAAGTTCTGACGATCACGGGAATTGTTCATGCTGAAATCCGGTTCGACCGCCGCCGCTCTCGCATCGGTCCTGCTTGCCAAGGCCGCCTTTGCGGCAGTGCCGCCGCCGCCTGCGGTGCTGCCGCCTGTCTTGCCTTGGTCGGGCAAGAGCGAGAAGCTGATCGCAGCGGCAGGCGATCCATGGATCACGCCCGCCGAGGCAGCCGATTTCGAGACGAGCCCGCGCTATGAGGAAGTGCGGGCCTGGCTTGATCGGCTCGACAAGGTCTCGCCGCTGGTCACGGTCGAGACTTTCGGCAAGACCGCCGAAGGCCGCGATCTGCTCATGGTGCGGGCGAGCAAGGGCGGCGCGAACAAGCCGGTGGTGCTGGTTCAGGCGGGCATCCATTCCGGCGAGATAGACGGCAAGGATGCCGGGCTCATGCTGCTGCGGGACATCGCGCTTCGCGGTAAGGACGGCCTGCTGGACAAGGTCGATTTCGTCTTCGTGCCGATACTCAACATCGATGGGCACGAGCATTCCAGCCCCTGGAACTTCCTTCACGTGCGCGGCCCCGCGTCCAGGGGAATCGAGGGCAATGCGCGCGACGTCAACCTCAACCGCGATTATTCCAAGCTGGACACGCCGGAAATCCGCGCGATGGTGGCGCTGCTGCGCCGCCTAGACCCGGTGCTCTACATCGACTGCCACGTCAGCGGCGGCTTCGACATGCAGTATGACGTGACCTACACTTACGCAGGGTGGGGCAAGTATGCGCGCCACCGCGCCACGGCGGACTGGCTGGAGCAGCGCTTCGGGCCCACCGTACAGTCAGCGCTGGAAAGTGCCGGGCACATCCCGACGATCTATCCCAGCCCCGTCGATACGCGGGCACCGGAAAAGGGTATACGCTACAGCCCGGAAGGGCCACGTTACTCGACCGGCTATGGCGATTTCATCTCCGTGCCGACGGTGCTGGTCGAGAACCACATGCTCAAGCCCTATCGCCAGCGCGTGCTGGGCACATATGTCCTGCTTGAAGCGGCGCTCAAGCTGGCCGCGCAGGATGCCGGGAAGATCGCGCAGGCCAAGGCGGCAGACCGCGCCACGCGCCCGCAAGGCCTGCTGACGCGCTGGAAGCCTGCCGAGGCACCGATCGGCTGGGTGGAAAAATTCAAGGGCGTCGCCTTCGATACCTATCGCTCCGCCGCGACCGGCCGCATGGAGCAGCGCTGGACCGGGCGGCGGGTCTCGCTGCGCATGCCGATCGTCGGGCAGGACGCGGTCGAGACGGTCGCTCTGCCCAAGGCCTGGCTGATCCCGGCCGCACAAGCCGAAGCGGTCGAGAAGCTGCGCCTGCACGGGATCGCATTCGAGACGGTTTCAGCCGCACGTACCCTGACGGTAGACGAAGTACGCCTGCACGATGTGAAGCTGGCGAAAGCGCATGACGGCCGCATCCCGCTGGAGGCCCGCTTCGAGCACGTCCGTGCGGAACGGGAGATCCCCGCGGGCACGATCCGCGTCCCTTCCGATCAGCCGCTCGGCCTGCTTGCCGCAGCCTTGCTGGAGCCCGAGAGCCAGGACAGCTTCCTCGCCTGGGGTCTGTTTCCCGAAGTCCTGTCGGCACCGGCCGGGACCGAGGATTTCGTGATCGCGCCGATCCTCGATGCCCGGCTGACCGACGACGCGGAACTGCGCGCGGAGTTCCAGGCGAAACTTGCCGCAGAACCGGAATTCGCCGCAGACCCGAAGGCGCGCATTGCCTGGCTGTCCGCTCGCTTGCCCTACCGCGATCCCTTCAGCGGCCTCTATCCGGTGAAGCGGGAACTCTGAAGCGGGCCTCAGCCTCTGTTGTGGGCGGCCTCATGAACGCCGGGAGTGCCGTCTGCAGCCGAGGTCTGCCGCAGGACGGATCGGAGCGCGCAGGCTGCCGACAGGGTCAGCGCGGGAATTGCCGTGACCGATATGGCCTTGAGCAGCGCGCCGCCCAGCATCAGGTCGGAGAGCAGGCCAGCGATCAGCGGCCCGATGGCGCAGAACACGGAAACCACGAAGCTCCATATCGCAAAACTTCGCGCGCGCAGTGACGCGGGGGTCAGGTCCTGAAGCATGGTGGGCACCAGCGCATTGGCCGTGCACGTGAGAAAGAGGAAGAGCACAACGGCGGACAGCGCGCGATCGAGCGTGGCCGAGGACATGAGCAGAAGCGTGCAGGGGATGGCCGCCGCCGCGCCCAGACCCATGATCAGTGGACGGGCGGCAAGCCCCATTCGCCGCCGGAGCAACCGGTCAAGCATCCCGGCGACCGGCAGGCAGCCGATGCTGGTGGCCAGCGTGACCAGCCCCAGCGCATGACCGATCTCGGCCAGGCCGGTGCCGAAGCGGCGTTGCAGGGCCATGGCGATCAGCGGATTGAGCGCCTGGACCGCGATCATCAGGCTTCCGGCCACGCCGACGAACAGGCCTACCGCCTGCCAGCGCTCACGCAGGAAAGCGCCCAGGGATACGTTCGTCTCGACATTCATGGCGGCGATGTGCCGCGGCGGATCGGATGCCAGAAAACCGAGGGCGAGCAGAGGCAGGCCAGCGAAGGCCAAGAGCGTCATGGCTTTCCGCCAGGGTTCGAGGGTGCCGGGAATGACGCTCTGCGCAGCAGTGACGAGGGAATCGCCGAAATAGTATCCGGCACTCGAACCTGCCGCCATCAATGCCGCGAATACGAGATTGGCGGCAACGCGATGGCGCTCCGGCGCGAGGTCCGGGATCAGCGAATAGACGATCGGGATCATTGCGAACTCGGTAACGCCCGATGCCGCACGGCCGATGAAGAACAGCGGAAAGTCCGGGGCAAGCGCGCTCAGGATCATCAGCAGGATCCAGGCCATGATGAGCCCGAGCAATACGCGCTTGCGCGAATGGCGATCGGCCAGACGCGCCACCGGCACGGCAACCGCGCTGCCTACGAGCACGCCCGCCAGCCCCTGAAGGGCGCCGACCGTTGCGTCGCTGACGGCAAAGCTGTCCTGGATCGCGGAAAGGACTATCGCCTGAAGGCCGCGGTCGCTCATCTGCACACCGGCAGTCAGGCCGAGGAAGCCGACGGTGAACAGCGCGCGGGCGGACCATTCGGAGGGCGAGGACAAGCCGCCTGCAGTCGACACCTGCGCACCTGCAACTGCCATCGCATGGCTCCTGCCTGAAGAACATCACGGCCCTGATGTTCGAACGTCCGACTTCCCCCTGAAATCGGTTGCAGCACCATTGCGGCAAGCCTTGTCTGTTGCAAGTGATTCTCACTCGCGTTGTTTTGGGTGTAAAGGGCGGCGGCGTCAGTTTGTGTCGGGGGCGTCCGCTAGAACCTCTTCGGAGGTGAATTGCGCGCCGGTGATCAGGGTCCAGCGCAGGGTTTCGGGAACTGCGATCAACCCTGCCGGTTTTTCCGCCCTGACTTGCTGCGCTGCCTGATCGAGCCAGTCCTGCCCATGCCCCGCTTCCGGTACGCGCGGTTTCGCGCCGCCGGGCATTCCGACGATCGCCGCATCGCCAAGGATGACGATGTTCCTGCCTTCGGGGCGCTGGGCGGAGCGGAATATCACCGCGTCAATGCCGCGTTTCGCACCCGCGAAGGAGATCTGGAAGCGGCGGTTCAGGAATTCCGCAACGGCCTGCGTCGGCAGGTAGTGGAGATGTTCGTCGCCGGGGAATACGGGCCGGGCGATCTCCGCCATGAAAGTCTTCATGAAATGCCACTGGCGGGCACGTGCCAGAGCGCCCGGCGCGAAGTAGTTCACGCCGCGCGGATTGTTGGCGAAACGCGTGGTGTCCAGCACGCAGATCGGGCGCGTCAGGGCGAACTGCGCGGACATGACCCGCCCGCCCACCGAGGGGCGAAGCTCCGCGATGCAGGTCGGCAGGTCGAACGCGCCGTAGAAGGCCTGAATGCCCGAGGGGTTGAGACGGCCTGCCTTGCGAAGGTGCTCCGGCGGCGGGCCGAGTTCCTGCGCGGGATTAGCCCTGATCCTTTGCGCCTCTTCCGGTGCGTTGGCGATCCGTGCGCGGTGGATGAGGGCATCGTCCATGCCCGGTTCGATCATGTAGACCGGACCCCGCCTGTCGGCGTCCCGCAACTGCTGCACACCCCGGAAGATCTCGTTGAGGACTTGCTCGGCATCCGGGTTGAAGAAGCGGCTTGTGAACATCAGGCTGCGCTGGAACGCCTGCCAGTTGGGAAGATGCTCGCCCGAGCTGTCTGGCTGGAGGGCGTAAAGCCGGTCTGCACCGTAGAAGGCCTCACGGTCATTTGCGCTTTCAAGAGCACCGGCCAATGCCTCGATGATCCTGTCATCTTCGGCTTGCGTCAGATCGCCCAGGACAGGGGCGAGAGGGCTTCCGTCATCCAGTGAACGGGTGTCGTCATGGCTCGCCACTCGGTAGAGGCCCCGCAAGACGGGATCGACGATTTGCGCGACGGCACCGATCGGCACGCCCTTCTTTGAAGGATGGAACCGGCACGGCCCCGTGGAGGCCGCCCGCCGGATCGAGACGATCTTCCTCTTGAGGCCATTGTTCGCGAAACAGTCGGGGCAGACGTTCAAGTTCGGGCCTTCCGGTCGTGTGATCGCACGTAATTAGACCGCATCGCCGCGCGCCGGAAGTGCGGGGCGGTTTTCCCAATAGGGTGGATCCCCGAAGCTCCTGCGCAGGCTGTCAGCGAGGGCGCGGATCTTGGTGGCGGCGCCGTGATCGCGGGGATAGGCCAGGAACAGTTCGGCGCCTTCCGCCTCCAGGCCGATGTCCACTTCCACCAGCGATCCCTCGGTGAGCGCCTCATGCACGAAGAAACTGGGCAGCATGGCGATACCGAGGCCCGCCGCCACGGCATCGCGCATTACCAGGCCGTTGTTGACCCGCAGCGCCGCCTTGGGGCGGATCACGGACCAGCCGGTCGGCGTGACGAAGCGCCAGTCCCCGGTACGGTTCGCGTAGAGAATGCCCTTGTGCCCTTCCAACTGTGCCAGCGAGGAGGGCGTGCCCATCCGCGCCAGATAGTCCGGCGAAGCGACGAGCAGGCGCCTGCTCCTGGCCAGTTGGCGGGCGATGAGGCGCCCGTCGCCGATCGAACCATGGCGCAAGACCGCATCGAAACCGCCGGTTGCGGCATCGACGAAGCGATCGTCCAGTTCCAGCGAGACTTCGATCTGCGGGTAGTCGCGCAGGAACGTCGCAAGCGCCGGGCCAAGGTGCAGGATGCCGAAGCCGACCGGGGCGGAAAGGCGCAGCGGCCCCGCCAGCTTGCCGCTCTGCGCCGCCAGTTCGGCGGAGGCTTCCTCCGTTTCGCGCAGGATGCGTTGGGCGCGCGGCAGGAAAGTCTCGCCGCTGTTGGTGAGGGAGAGCTTGCGGGTCGAACGCTGGATCAGGGTTGCGCCCAGAGCGCGTTCCAACTCGGCAAGCCGCTCGCTCACGACCGACTTGGCAAGGCCGAGCCGCCGCGCGGCGGCGCTGATCGAGCCCGCGTCCACCGTGGCGGCGAAAGCGACGATCCCGTCGAGTTTGATCATCGTTCGGATATCCCGTCATCAAGGTTCAGAACAAGCCGGCTAGTCCGAACGATGCCTGCACGGCATCTTCAAGTCCAGAGGGCACGATGCGGCCCGATCCGATAGAACAGGAGACACATCATGAATGACTTCTCTGGCAAGAATATTCTGGTCCTTGGCGGCAGCCGCGGCATCGGCGCCGCGATCGTCCGTCGCTTTGCGTCCGAGGGCGCAAACCTGGCCTTTACCTTCGCCGGATCGCGCGAGAGCGCCGGCGCGCTGGCGACGGAAACCGGCGCGGAAGCGATCCAGGCCGACAGTGCCGACCGCGATGCGCTGACCGCCACCGTCGCGGCGCGGGGCAAGCTCGATATCCTCGTGATCAACGCCGGTACGCTTGTGCTGGGCGATCCGCTGACGCTGGATCCCGATCAGGTGGACCGCATGATCGACGTCAATGTCCGCGCGCCTTATCACGCCGCCGTCGAAGCCGCGCGGCAGATGAACGATAACGGCCGGATCATCGTGATCGGCTCGGTGAACGCCGATCGCATGCCTTTCGCGGGCGGTGCCGCCTATGCGCTCACCAAGGCGGCCATGCAGGGCATGGTGCGCGGACTGGCCCGCGACTTCGGCGACCGGGGCATTACCGTCAACAGCATACAGCCGGGGCCGACCGACAGCGACATGAACCCCGCCGAAGGGCCGATGGCGGCGACGATGCACAGTTTCATGGCCATCAAGCGCCATGCCAGAGCCGAGGAGATCGCGGAATATGCCGCCTATATCGCCGGGCCTCATGCGGGCATGATCACCGGTTCGATGCAGACGATCGACGGCGGTTTCGGCGCCTGAACGCGAAAGCGGCGCAGTTCTTCGTGAACTGCGCCGCTTTCGTCATTTTCAGCTCTGTCAGGCGATCAGCCAGGTGCCGTCCGGCTCCTTGTGGACCACGGTGTTCCAGAGATAGCTCTCGCCGCTGTCATCGGCGGAAAAGAGGATGTCGAACGAGAATTCGTTGGCCGCCACGCGCTTCCAGTTCTGGATCCGGGTGACGGAAATGCAGCCGGACATGTCGTGATGGCGCATGCGCTTGCCGGGAGACATCGCCCCGGCCCAGCCGTTGAACATGGCGGTGCCGCGCGATCCGACGAATTTCTGCACCAGCCCCTGCGTGGCCCGGTCGTCCTGCACGCACATCAGCGTGATCATATACGGACGCAGCGTCGCGGCTGCGGCGGCGACGTCCGATTTCAGGGCGGTCGGCGCGGAGGCCAGCGCCTTTTCCACGCCCTGAACCTGGGCCTGGTCGGGCTGCGCCAATGCAGCGCCGCCGGCGGCATGGGCCTGAGCGGAAAGGCCCGCCAGGGCGACTGCCGCTGCGATCGACTTCGAAAGAAGGGATCGGCTTCGTATCATTCTCGTAACCTCATCACGGTGCTGCGCCATCGGGACAGCAAACTTTTCCTGTAAACGATACGCCTCGCATCGCCTTGCCGATCGCGCATTATTTTCTTTGATTTCAACGCCAAGGGCTTGCTGCGATCAATTGTGCATCAATTGGGTCGTTCCGACGCAGACATCTACCGGCAATATGTTCTCGCCTCGCGTTTTCTCGTTAAAATATCTTCTCTCACAATGGGTTAGCTAACGTTTTTGGCCTGCCGACCCTCATATCCCACCAAATCGAAGTACAGGTTATCACGATGAAGTCTGATTTTCGGCTCCCCGATCCGGGCCAACTCCTTCCGAACCGGGCGATCGCGGTAAGGCGGCATGGATTTGCCGATCGTTTCCGCATGCTGTTTATCAGCGTGGTCCTGGGGCTGGTGTCGATCGGCACGGCCGTCGTCGTATGGCCCGGACTCTATGCGGACTACCGCATCAAGCAGGCGCCGGTGGAAGTTCCCGAAGCATCGCTCGTCAGCGCCGAGTGCAAGACGAAGAAAATGAGTGTGAATTGCGAGGCAGGCATCGCCTATCCGCGTGATGGCGAAACGAAGATCCGCACCGTGGACTTCTCGTTCTTCGGCCTCGACAAAGGGGACTACGAAACGACGGTGGTCGCAGAACGAGGCAACCCCGACAACATCACCCTGTCGCTGGCGATCGATAAATTCTGGAACCGTTTCATCGGCTCGCTGGCGATCGTCGTTCTGCTCGGCTGGGTTTCGATCCTGATGGGCAGGCGGTTCATCCACCTTTCCGCGACGCTGAAGGCGTTCCGCGAACCCGCCGTGCTTCAGCCGGTCTGGGCGCGTATCACGATGCGCAGCAAGAAGCTCGGCGGGAACCGCATCGTCTATTTCCCGGTGACCGGCCTGCGCAAGGGGATGGGCATCACCACGATCTTCAAGAAGTCCGAAACCCCCTGGATGCACTACGATCCGGTGCAGGACGAGACTTTCGTGCTGGCCGCCGCGCATCCCCGGGCCAGGCTGCCGATCATGCTGGACGAAAATTTCGACCGGCTCGTCCTCAGCGATGAGGAGACGCACGCGGCCAAGGCCGTCCGCAACGAACTCGCCGCCCGAATGGACGGCTGAGGGCGGTTTCCCGGCGGGGCGGCGGGTGCGAAAGTGGACGCTCGACGGCTCGCTCCAAGGCGGCTAGAGCGGCGGGCATGACAGCACAGATCACGATCCGCCGCCCTGACGACTGGCATTTGCATTTGCGCGACGGCGACATGCTGAAAGCGGTCGTCGGTTATACCGCCCGTCAGTTCGCGCGCGCCATCGTCATGCCGAACCTGACGCCGCCGGTCGTCACCGTCGCGGCGGCGGAAGCATACCGGGACCGGATCTCGGCAGCCCTGCCGACCGGCGCCGATTTCACGCCGCTGATGACATGCTACCTCACCGACGGCGCCGATCCCGCAGAAATCGAGCGCGGCTACGAACAGGGCGTGTTCGCGGCCTGCAAGCTCTATCCCGCGCATGCGACGACGAACTCCGCGCACGGCGTCACCGATATCCGCAAGCTTACCGGCTTGCTGGAAACCATGCAGCGAATCGGCATGCCGCTGCTGATCCACGGCGAAGTGACCGACCGCGATGTCGACATCTTCGACCGCGAGGCCGTGTTCATCGAGCGCATCCTGAACCCGCTGGTTCGCGATTTCCCGGCGCTCAAGATCGTGCTCGAACATATCACCACCGCCGATGCCGCCGAATTCGTCGCGGATAGCGGCCCTCAGATCGGCGCGACGATCACGCCGCAGCACCTGATCATCAACCGCAATGCGATCTTCGACGGCGGCATCCGCCCGCATGCCTATTGCCTGCCCGTCGCCAAGCGCGAGCGGCATCGCCTTGCCGTCCGCAAGGCGGCCGTCTCGGGCTCGCCCAAGTTCTTCCTCGGCACCGACAGCGCGCCGCATGAAGTGGGCCGCAAGGAGTCTTCCTGCGGCTGCGCGGGAATCTTCAATGCCCCTTACGCCCTGGAAAGCTATGCCCAGGTCTTCGATGAGGAAGGCGTCCTGGACCGGCTGGAAGGCTTTGCGTCCGAACACGGCCCCCGGTTCTACGGCCTGCCCCTGAACGAGGGCACGGTCACCCTGAAGCGCGAAGACGTGCAGGTGCCGGAAGTGATCACCGACGGAGCGATCAATATCGTGCCGTTCCACGCCGGAGAAACGATCCGCTGGCGACTGGCGGATTGAAAATCGATCAGGCCGGGCGCCGCGCGCTAGAACAGCGCGGCGCCCGGCCTGATCGCCCGGAAGATCAGCGGCGTTTCTTCGCGATCGTCGCGGTGAAATCCGGATCCTTGTTTGCCACCCAGTCCACGAACTTGCGGACGGTGGGGTTGGCGAGCAGCGCTTCCACATCCATGCCGTGGCGTTGCAACTCTGAATTCGTGAAGTTCACGATCAGCGTCTGCTGGCAGATCGCATGCATCGGCACGACATCGCGCCCGCCCCGGCTCTTGGGTACGGGATGGTGCCAGACGATGGTCTTGCCGGTCGGCCTCCCGCAGAGCCAGCAGGGTACGGCGGGAGCGGGGGCGTCCTCGTCCTGCAGTTCGTCGTCGTGGAATGCGTGTTTCGAATGCTTGCGGGCCATGGGTCTGCCTGAAGAGAGTGACGGCGCACCTATAACGAAGGCAGCGCGCATTGCCACTGCGGCCGAAATCCTCATTACCGGCTTCTTGACTGCCCGACATCGTGTTACGCTCCCCCCGGATAAACGCGAGGGAGAACGCGATGCCGCTGATCGAGAGAGCTGCCCGGGCGCTGGCCATGGCGGAAACCGGGCGCGACGATTGGGGTCATATCGATGCCGACCAACGGGAAAAGCTGAAACAGACCGCGCTGGCGGTGATCAAGGCGCTGCGCGTTCCCACGCCGGTCATGTGCCAGGCAGGGCACGAACTGCTCGAAACCGAACGCGGCCATGTCGTCGGCGCAAGCGACGCGCATGATGCCTGGCAGGTCATGATAGACGCGGCGGTAGGGGCGCACGCTGCGGGCAAGGCCTGACCGCAGCGGCAGCCGGAAGAGCTAAGAGCCCGTTTGAAAAATGCCCACAAGGGCATTTTTGTGCGGCACCGGCCCACGCCCCCACCCTACCACCCGCAGGATACTACCGTTGGGTGGTAGGGTGGGGGCGTGGGCCGGTGCCGCAAAAAATTCGCATTCCGCGAATTTTCAAACAGATTCTAAGGTGCGTAGCGGGTGAAGACGAAATCGTGCGCCGATGCACGGGACTGGTGGCACGACCAGCATGTCTGGTGCTGGGCTTCGTCAACCGGCTTGCCGTTGACGAACCGGCCGAAGCCCCAGCCGCCGGTCGCGGCATAGCGCTTGGAATCCTTGACCATGACTTGCACGGTCGTCGCAGCGCCCGGGATGGAGGCTGGGGCGAACTCGGGTGAAGGGGTGTGTTTCCACGCCAGCTTCACCAGAACCGTACCGTCAGGAAACGGCAGCTTTCCTTTTTCGTAGGCCCGGATCGCGATACGGTTTCCCAGGGTAGCGCGCAGTTCGTCGAGCGGCGGCGCTTCCTGGGCCGGAGCGATCAGTTGCCAGCTTCGATAGCCTTCAGGAATGGTTACGCCATAGATCGGCGATGCCAGGAGCGCGTTTCCGGCATTGGCCTTGGCGGCGAGTGCGCCCATGAGCACGGCGCCGCAGCCGAACAGGGCAAGGCGGGCCGCGTTCATGCGCGCGCTCCCATGCGGTCAGCATCGATAACGGCCTGCGCGAAGGCTTCGGGCGCCTCCTGCGGCAGGTTATGGCCGATACCGCCGGAGATCAGGCGAAAGGCGTAGGCTCCCTTGAACTTTGCGGCATAAGCGGCGGGGTCGGGGTGGGGGGCGCCGTTGGCGTCGCCTTCCATGGTTATCGTAGGTACGGTTATCACGGGACCGGCGGCCAGTCGGGCTTCGTCGGCGTCGTAGCGGCGCTCGCCATCCGCAAGGCCCAGACGCCAGCGATAGTTGTGGATGACGATGTCCACATGGTCGGGATTGTCGAACGAGGCGGCGGTGCGGCGGAACGTCGCATCGTCAAAGCGCCATTGCGGCGAGGCGAGTTCCCAGATCTGTCGCGCGAAATCGGCGGTATAGGCGGCGTAACCCGCGCGGCCCCGCTCCGTGGCGAAGTAGAACTGATACCACCACTGGAGTTCGGCCTTAGGGGGCAGGGGCTTCGCATTCGCGGCAGGGCTGCCGATCAGGTAACCGCTGACGGACACCATCGCCTTGCAACGTTCCGGGTAGAGTGCGGCCATGATGTTGACGGTACGCGCGCCCCAGTCGAAACCTGCAACCACCGCTCGCTTGATGCCGAGGGCATCCATCAGCGCAATGCCGTCCGCCGCCAGAGCGGCCTGTTGTCCGTTGCGCGGGCTGTCGGCGGAACGGAACCGCGTGATTCCGTGGCCGCGCAAATGCGGCACGATGACCCGGTAGCCCTGGGCGGCAAGAATACCGGCGGACTGGGCGAAGGCATGGATGTCGTAAGGCCAGCCATGGAACAGCATGACGGCGGGCCCCGAGGCGGGGCCGGTTTCGACATAGCCGATGTTCAGCGGACCAGCCTCTATCTGCCTGACGGGACCGAACACGGCAGGAACAGCGATAGTGCTGCCCTTCGCCGGACCGGAGGCCGCGAACGAAGGCACGGCCGAGAATGCGGCGGCGGTGACGGCCCCGGCCGCGAGGCCGAGAAACCCGCGTCGCTGCGAGCGGGTGTCGCCGAGAAGCTGTCCAAGATCCATGTGCTGTCGTCCTTTTCGCATTCGAGTGCCGTGATGCCGGCAATCTAGGCGGAAGGGACGGTCGACGCCCGTTATGTGGTGTGAGGAGCTGCTAGCGTGTCATGGTTTCAGGACGCTTCGGAAACCGTGGGGTTCAGCTTCGGTCTCTTTCGCAAGGCTTTCGACAGGAATTCCCGGACAGGCTCGTCGTAATACTTTCCGGCGATCCATGCCACGGCAACGGAGATGAGCAGCCCTGCCAGAAGCTCCACCTTTCCGGGCAGGTCGAACTTGTCCGCTACTTTCGACACCCAGAACAGCAAGGGATAATGCAGGGCGTAGAGGGGGTAGGAAATGAAGGCACTGAACCGGGCCGCCGCGGCGCTGCGCGCGCCTTCCTCGAAATCGAGCGATGAGAGGATCAGCGCCGGATAGAATGTCGTGACCATCACAAGGCCGTAGACGCCCTGCCACGCTCCCAGTGAGTGCGGCAGGAAGGTTGCGGCCAGAAGGACCGACGACAGCCAGAAGGGCATGCTGAAGTTCCACATCCCTCGCATGCGGTTGAGTGCCATGCCCATCACGAAGGAGGGCAGGACGTTGAGCATGCCCCAGCCGATATCGCCGTTCTTGTAACCGACATTGAGCACGTTGAAGCGCAGCGCCAGAATGAGCGATGCCGCTACGCCGATGGCGGCCAGCATGGCGACGGCTTTGCTGGGCAGCCTGAACAGGATCAGCACGAATATCAGGTTGGCCACGATCTCGTAGAACAGCGACCATAGCGGACGGTCGATGGCGAACATCTCTCCCATCAGCGAGGAAGGCGCCGGCAGGCAGAGGGCCGAAAGCAGCGTCGCCAGGAAAAGTGTCCCCATGGCGGGTTGTCCCGTCCGCAGGCTTTCCCCGGCCCAGTAAGTGAAGCCCAGCGCGGTTCCAAGGATGATGAGCGGATAGAGCCGGATTATCCGGCTCGTCACGAACCTGCCGAGGGAAATGCCGCCCTGTTTCAGGCGATCGGCATAGGCATGGTCGATGACGAAGCCAGAGAGGATGAAGAAGAAGTTCACCGCAAGATGGGCCTGATCGAAGAAATGCCCTCCGGGACCGAGCCATCGCCGATGGAACAGGACGACTGCTACGGCCGCCACGCCGCGTAAGCCGTCCAAGCCCAGGTAATGCTTCATCGGTTCCTCGCGCTGCCATCGCGGACAGGCGCTAGCCCATCCGTTGCACATGCTTACGTGTCTTGCTGCAGGAGCGAAATCGGCCAAAGGAGAGGGCGCGCTCCTCCAAATGGCGGAATGATCCCCCGTTAGAGACAGCAAGGATCGGCTCGTGCATGGGGATGGGAGGCTTGCAAGGTTCGTTCGCCGGCGGCAATTAGGCCTATGCGTATTGCTTTATTCGAACCGGAAATTGCTGGAAATGTCGGCGCCGTCTTGCGTCTTGGTGCCTGTTTCGGGGCCACGGTGGACCTTATCGAACCCATGGGGTTCGAATGGGACGACCGCAGGGTGCGCCGGACCGCGATGGACTACATCGATCACGTCACCGTGGAGCGCCACGCCGATTTCGGCGCGTTCCGGGCGGCGATCGGTTCGCGAAGGCTGATCCTCTTCACGACCAAGAGCAGCGGCTCCGCTTACGATTTCCAGTACCGGGCGGACGATGTCCTGCTGTTCGGCAAGGAGAGTGCGGGCGTTCCCGCCGAAGTGGCCGAGATCTGCGATGCGCGGGTGCGCATACCGATGCGGCCGCACGTGCGCTCGATGAACCTCGCGACTTCTGCGGCGCTCGCTCTGGGAGAAGCCTTGCGCCAGACAGGCACTCTGCCGGGCTGACTTGCCGGGGCGCACGCCCAGGGCCAGGCAATAGCGCTTGTTCGCGGGCACAAGGCAGCCATACTGCACGGTAAGACAGGCGCGGCCTGCAACGAACCGTTCCGCGACGTTTCCGACTTTGAAAAGAAGGGAGAATTATGAAACTTGTGCGCTTTGGCCCGGTGGGAGCTGAAAAACCCGGCCTGATCGATTCCGATGGAACATTGCGCGACCTTTCCGGTCATCTGGACGACATCACGCCCGGTCAGCTCGGCGACGAAGGACTGGCCAGGATCGCTGCACTCGACGTGGCCGCGCTTCCGGCTGTCGAAGGTCCGCAGCGTTTCGGCGTGCCCGTCGCGGGCGCCCGCAAGTTTTTGGCGATCGGGCTGAACTATGCCGATCACGCGGCGGAATCGAACCTGCCCATTCCGCCGGAACCGATCTTCTTCACCAAGGCGATCTCCTGCCTCAATGGGCCCGACGATGACGTCATGCTGCCGCTCGAAGCCACCAAGGCCGACTGGGAAGTCGAACTGGGCGTGGTGATCGGCAAGACCTGCCGCTACGTTTCGCAGGAAGAGGCCCTGGGACATGTCGCCGGCTATGTACTGGTCAACGACGTTTCGGAGCGCGCTTTCCAGAAGGAACGGGGCAGCCAGTGGGACAAGGGCAAGGGCTGCGATACTTTCGGTCCCGTCGGCCCCTGGATCGTGACGCGCGACGAGATTGCCGATCCGCAGACGCTGGACATGTTCCTGGACGTCAACGGCAAGCGCATGCAGACCGGCAATACGCGCACGATGATTTTCCCGGTTGCCGAATGCATCGCCTACATGAGCCGTTTCATCACGCTGGAGCCGGGCGACATCCTCACGACCGGCACGCCGCCGGGTGTGGGCGAAGGACAGAAGCCGCAGGCGATTTATCTCAAGCCCGGAGACGAAATGCGTCTTGGCATTACCGGGCTGGGTGAACAGCGCCAGAAGGTCGTGGCCTTCGACTTGAAGCGATAATTCAGGTGACCCGGGGAAGGTTCACGCCCTCCCCGGACGCTTTCGGGTCTACCGGATCCACCTGTAGCGCACTTTGGCGGTGACTTCCGGCACCGGCGCGGCGAGGTCTGCGCCGTGGGCGGCACCCTTGACCGTGCCGGGATCGACGAAGCCGTAGAATACCCCGCGCGAGGCCGAGCCGCCGCGTTGCTCCACATCGCCGATGTTTTGCGCCGTTCCCGAAAGGACGATGCCTTTCTCGTACTCGCCGATACCGAGCATGGCGGTGGCGGCGCGGGCCTTGTCCTTGAGCACGGTGTCGCCGCGCAGCACGGAGAGGCCGGAAACGACTGCTTCGCCGCGCACTTGCGCCCGGTCCATTACCACGGCGTGATCCTCGATCCGGGCTTTGTCCGAAACGGTGCCGGAGATCACGCGGGCGTAGGGGCCGACCCAGGCAGTCGGCGCGACATCGGCTTGCGGTCCCACCCAGCCGCCGCCGTTGGCATGGCGATGCCCGCCGGGGATCGGATCCGGTGCGCCCGGTTGCCAGCGGTCGGGCAGAGCGCCATCGAACTGGACCATCCAGGGGTAGCGATAGATCGAATAGTAGGGCTGGTCCCAGCGGATCTTCTGCATCTGCGAGGGCGTGGCCATGACCACGAGATAGAGCCCGGTATCGTCCGCCCGCACCGCGATCGTGGCCGCACCTTTCGCGCCGCGCTGGAGCGGCGTGTAGCGGCTCCTGCCGTCCGCGCCCACGGCCACCACGCCCCAGCGCCAGTCTGAAGCGGGGGAGGGGATCGTCTCGGGCTCGTCGGCAAGGCCCGGCAGCGAGGATACGGCGGCGGCCTGTTGCACTACGCCGCGGAACGTCACGGTCACTTCGCTGCGCCCGGCATCGGCGTGCAGCTTGACCACATTGTAGCCCCAGCGCTGCGGCGCCCACATCTCCGGCACGGCAAAGCGGCGGCGCTTCAGGTCCACGGGATCGAGCACGGTGGCCGAGAGGATGTTCGCGTCGGTGGTCTGTTCGTAAGTGCCGTAGTTCCTGCGGAACACGGCCCCCTGATCGCTGCCGTCCGGGTTGGTGTAGTCCCAGTTCGCATTGTGCAGCGCCCAGTCGCCGAAGGTGTCGTTGAGCTGGTCCTGCGTCCATCCCATGTTGCGCTGGAGCACGCTGAAGGGATCGGCGGTCAGGCGTGCGGGATCGTCCTTGCCCGGCGCGGTACGCCAGATTGCGTTCACCGCCTCGAAGCCCTGGGTATCCTTGAGATATTCGAGGAACTGCCAGTTGCAATAGCGCGTGCGGGTGGAGCCGTAATAGAGGTGCGGGTACTGCTTGAGCAGGACCGAGCAATGCGTGTTCTGCCGGAATTCGGGCAGTTGCACCGTCATCCAGTTGGCATGGCTCTCGAACAGCCAGCCGGTGTAGGGCGAATCCATCAGGCGCCCGGTCGCAGCCTGGAGGGCATGGGTCAGTTCGTGGGCCAGCCCGAAGCGATCCTTGAGCGCGCCCGGATCGATCCACATGCCCATGTGGCCAAGCTGGTCCGTGCCGCCGGTCAGGCCATAGCCCACGCCCACATAGGCGTTGACCTTGAACTTCTCGGCCGATCCGCAGTGCGGTTCGGGAAAGCGCAAGGTGCCGAGGAAATAGTTCCAGACATATTCGAGATGCGCCGAGGCTACCCTGGCGACTTCGGCATCGACCGTGCCCGGCTTCCAGTGCAGCGCGAAATGCGCGCTTTCCATCTGCAGCGGCAGGGCGGAATTGGCGGCGTCCGACGGGTCGGTCGCCGCAACTTTCCAGGCGTTTGGCGAGTCCCCGGCCACGCAGGCGGCACTCGGCGTGGCGCCGGTGGCCGGGGAGGCAAGCGCCGGTGCCGACGGAATGGCTAATGCCAGCACCGATGCCTGCAGAAGGTGCCTCATGCTCAGCGCGGGCTCAGCGTGACGGTAGTGGGTGCGCTGCCCAGCGCGACGGCATAGCCGCCGCGATCGGGCGTGCCGGTATCGGCGGCATAGGCCTTACCGCCTGCCGTCGTGGTTTCGAAGAGCAGGCGCGCGGTGGGCGTAGCGGCGCTGGCGGCATCGAGCGTCAGCACGACCTTGCCGGTCTTCGCGTCATAGTCCGCGCTCTGGATGCGCCCCGCTTCCAGCGTGATCCACAGGCCGGCGGGTGCCACGAACAGGCGGCGGCGAGCGCCGTCCTTCGGTGCGATGCTGACCTTGGCGCCCTTGGTGGTCAGGTCGCCGCCGAAGCCCAGCCAGCCGAGCTGCGGATCCTCGACCATGTAAGTGGCCGAAGTGATCGCATGGCCGTAGAAGCCCATGCCGTAGTCGCCGGTGATGGCGTCCCACTTCATCATGTCGGGCCAGGAGTGGAAGGCGGCCGAGCCGAAGCCCTTCTGGTCGATGTTGGTCACGCCGCCCATCATGCCGCCATAGGCCACGCGCAGCAGGTGCAGATCGGTGGGGTTCTGGCGATAGGCATCGAACAGCGGCACTGCGTTGAGTGCCGAGCCGTAGTGGTGGATCTGGCGCTCGATGCGCGAGACTTTGCCGCCATAGAGGAAGTCCCAGTAGCGGCGGGCATTGCCGTTGTAGCCCCAGCTGGGGATCGTCGGGTCATAGCCGAGGATGACCTCGCGGGTCTCGTCGGCCTGGGGCTGGAAGCCGAAGTAGCGCATCCAGGCGTAGACTTCCGGCTGGCCGGTGGAATCCCAGGCCATCTCGCTGCCGAACGGATACTTGAGCGTGCGCCAATGATCGGCGCGTGCCTTCATCAGGCCTTCCATCTCGCTCGCCTCGGCGGTCATCCCTTCCCGCTTCAAGTCCTTGAGAATGTCGACGAAGACGTCGCCTTCCATCTGCCCGAACTGGGCATAGTAAGGCGCGTCGCGCATCATCGCCACGGTGGTGCGATAGGCCCAGTCGAGGTAGAACTTCCAGTTGTGCTGCTTGACCAGCCCCTGGTTGTCGCGCGCTAGACGGTAGAGCACCCAGTGGCCGATGGCGACGTGGGGATAGTTGTACGAGCGGCCGAGATCGTCGGAATCCTTCTTCGACCAGGCAGTCCAGTTCTTCCAGTTGATCTTGGGGTCGTAGTAGTTCGGGAATTCCTTGGGCTCGTAGTAGAAGATGCTCTTCTTCACGGCACCGGCTTGCGGTCCGTCCTTCACCTGGAGCGTGCCGAGCACCGTCTCGTTGACGAGGCGTTCCAGCTTGGCGACTTCCTCGGGGTTCGGGTTGTCGAGCTGCTTCATCATTGCGGCAACCCAGGAACCGGCACCGCCTTCGTCGCTCATGCCGGACACCCAGACGCGGCCGTCCTGCGTGAGAATCTTGTTGTCCTCGCGGTCGTAGGAGAGGATCGCCGGGCTGCGGCGGAACGGATCGCCCTTGCCCTCGAACCACTGCTCGGTCGTGGTGAAATGGCCGATATCGGCCATGACCTGCTCAAGCGGCTTGGTGATGTAATAGCTGACGGTCTGCTCTTCGCCGTCCGCATAAGTGACGGTGAGGCGCGCCTGCCCCCAGCCCGAGGCCTTGACCTGGTAGCGTGCCCAGCCTTTTCCGGCCTTCTCGGGGGTTGCGGTCAAGGCCCCTGCGGGGAAGGATTCGATCTTCGCGACCTTGCTGGCCGACTTCAGGAAGAGGCTGGCGGTCTGGTCGGTCGGCACGACATAGCCGGGGATGCCCACGGCCACCGGTCGCTTGTTGGCGACGAGGGTGTCCTCGATCGCGCGGATGCTGGGTGCGGTCACGAAGCGCAGGCCGAAAGTGCGGCTCTCGCCGGGTGCCAGCGCGATGCTGGTCGGTGCGTTCCACTGCTGACCGGCCTTGGCCCATTCCTTCTCGGCGAAGCCCTTGCTGGCGACGGTCCAGTCGTAGAACCCTTCCGAGACCTGGCTGCGCGGGCTGCGATCGGTGAAGATGTCGCCGTCCTTCGCGGCGCGGGCTTCGATGATCGGGCGATAGGCCTCCAGCGGCGTGCCCTTTTCGGGGAGCACCAGCAGCGCGGGACCGCGTCCGTTGAGGCGGGTGACCTGAAGATAGCCGGCGTCGCGGCCGATATAGGGATCGACGAAGCTCGCCTCGGCATGGGCGGAATCGAGTTCACGGTCGAGGATGATGTTGTCGAACACCATCGGCATGCCGAGGCCGCCGATTTCCACCGGCGCGCTGCCGGTGTTGACCAGCGTGAAGCGCAGCGCGAGCACGCCCGCCTCGTTCACCCAGCGGCGCTCGACGCGCAGCGGCATGCCCGCACCCATGGACGCGGTGATGTCGGCCGCCGCCAGCACGCCGGGCGCGCCGGCAAGCGCGGCGATCTGCTTGCGGGCGCGGGCCGAGGAGAAGTCCTGCCAGTCCGAACCGGCGGTCTTCAGGCGGAGATGAATGTCGCCGATGTGGACATAGCCGTCGCCTGCCCGTTCCGCCTCGCGTCCCGCGGGCACGAAGTCGAAGGCGGTCTCGCCCTTGGGGGAAAGATGCGCGAGCGTCTGCGTGTCCGCGCGCAGCGCCAGGTCGAAGGCCGGGGTCTGCATCTCGGTCTTCTGGATCGGCGGATAGACCGGCTTGGGCTTCTTGGCTTCGCCTTCCTCGGCATAAGCCGCAGCGGTGGGCAGCGCGGCGGGAAGGGCGGCCAGCATCAGGACGACCAGCGGCAGGGGCTTCAGGATATGCTTCATTTCGGGGCCTCCCGATGGATTACTGGACAAAGGATTACTTAGCTGCCGACGCGGCCGTCTTGACCGGGCCGAGCGGCGGCGGGGTCTCGCCGAGCAGATACTGGGTGAAATAGTCGCGCAGCTTCTTCCAGAAGAAGGGGCGATAGACGTTGTGCGTGGCGTTGGGCACGATGACGAGGTCGACATCACGGCCCGCGTCCATCAGCGCCTTGGCCAGGCGGTAGCTTTCGGTGACCGGCACGTTGTCGTCGATGTCGCCATGGACGAGCAACAGGTGCCCCTTGAGCTGGCCCGCGACCGACATGTTGGAATTGCGCTCCCAGGTCGCCTCGTCGGCATAGCCCATCGAGACTTCGGGCCACCACGTCTTGTCGAGCCGGAGGTCGTGGTTGCCTGAGGCGGAGACCCCCACCTTGAAGAAGTCCGGGCGGCGCAGCAGGAAGCGCGCGGTGTCGTAGCCGCCCGCCGATCCGCCGAACACGCCCACGCGGTTCACGTCCATGTAGGGGTACTTGGCGGCCATCTGGCGGATCATCGCGATATGATCGTCCAATCCCACTTCGCCCAGGTTCTGGAAGGCGGGCAGGCGGAACTTCTGGCCGCGCCGCGAGGTGCCGGTGCCGTCGATCATCACCACGATCGCGCCGATCTGCGCCACGCTGTTGCCCGGCACGCGGCGGGTCATGCTCCAGGTGGAGGGCACGTCGGTGGTGGTAGGGCCGGTATAGACATTGTCGATCACCGGGTAGCTGCGCTTCGGATCGAAATGCGCCGGGCGGTAGATCATGCCGTAGATCGGCGTCGTGCCGTCCGCCGCCACGCCCTTGAACGGTTCGGGCGCGGTATAGCCTGCGGCGATCAGGCGGCTGTCGTCGCCTTGTGCCAGTTCCATCACGATGCGCCCGGTCTGTCCGTCGCGCAGCACGGCGCGGTTGGGCGACGTCGGGCTGGACATCTGGTCGACGATCCATTTGCCGTCGGGCGAGACCCTGGCATCGTGGTCGAGCGGTTCCGGCGTGAGTTCGGTCGGCTCACCGCCCTTCAAGGACACACGGTAGAGCGCGCGCCAGTAAGGATTGCGCGCCGGTTCGTGGCCGACGCCGGTGACGATGAGGGAAGACTTGTCTTCCGCCACGTTGTCCACGGTCAGCACTTCCCACGCGCCGCTGGTCAGCGCCTTGCCGCCGTCGGGGGCATCGGGAGTGACGAGATAGAGCTGCGCCCAGCCGCTGCGTTCCGAGATCGCCAGTTCGCCGCCCAGTTCGGGCGAGGAGAAGATCATCGAGGAGGTGACCGTCACCACGGGCTTCACCGCCTCATGCGCGACGATCTTCGCTGCGCCGGTATCGGGATCGGCAACGTAGACGGCCTGCTGCCTGTAGCCACGCTCGGTCCAGAGCATGCGCGGCTTGCCGTCTATCCAGCCCATGTCCGGCGGCGAGGGATAGAGGATCGATTCAGACGGCATCTGGATCGGCACGATGCGCGGCTTGCCGCTTTTCATCGCCGCCTTCACGTCCACCACGAAGCGGCTTGCCTGCGGCAGCTTCTCGGCCCCCGCCAGCGGATAGGTATATGTGAAGCTGCGCGGATAGAGGCTGTCCGCCGGGTTCTGCTGGGTGATCGAGAGTTTCTTCACCCCGCGCGTGTCGAGCCGCCAGCTGAGCAGATAGCGACCGTCGGGCGACCATTGGCCGGAGACCGGCATGGCCGGTTCCTCGGTGCCTTCGCGCAGGATGTCGGAGAGTTCCGGGATCGAGCGGCCATAGGGCTGTTCCCGCGTGCCGTCGGTGGTCAGCGCCACTTCTCGGCCCGAGGTCAGGTCCACGGCATAGAGGTTCCATGCCCGCGCCACGATCTTCGTCTTGCCGTCCGGGGACAGCAGGTCGAATTCGCGGTGATCGGCTTTCTCGACTTCCACCGCCTTGCCGGCCGCGTCGATGCTCCACAAGGCGCCGTCGAAGGCGCGCAGGCGGATCTCGTTTTTCGCGGGATCGTAATCGACATCGGCGATCCGGGCCTCGTCGATCGTGACCGGCGATCCCTTTGCAGCCGAGAGCGAGGCGAGAAGATCTGCTGTAGCGGCAACCTGCCGTGTATCGCGGGTAGAGAGGTCGAGGAACCGGTAGCGCTGGTCGAGGCGATTGCCGGTACGATAGAACAACCCGCCTTCCACGAAACGCGGCGCGATGTCGGCATTGTCGATCAGGTCGCCCAGGCCGTTGCCGAGAAATTTGTCGGCTTCGGAATAGCGCTGGTCGATGCTCGGCGTGACGGCCGATGCGCGCACGTTGGCGTCGCGGGCCTCTGCGGTTGGCATGGTCGCGCAGGCCCAGGCGAGTGCGGCCAGGCTGAGGGATCTCGACAGGTGAGAAAACGAAACACGCACGGCTGCAGCCTATTCGTTTATTTCAGGAAAAGCCGGGTTGTCATGGCGCTCTGTGATCTACTGGTCAAGAAAATTATACGATATATGATCAGTTCTGTTTTCCGAGGGGCAGAGTTCCGGGCACGTTAGCGCAATCATCTTTCAACACATGGCAATCGCGCCTCTACCTTGTCGGAGGCGCGAAAAGATCTGCGCGGGGATTGACTTTGAAAGGGAAAGTCAGAGAGTATAGTATACGATATTCTGTAGGGGTTTTGAGATGCAGGTCAGAAGGCGCGGATGGTGGGCAGGCCGAAGCGGTCATGCGGGAGTACTCGCCGCGCTCGCTTTGGCTGGAAGTGCCTCGGCGCAACAAGGCGGCGCTCCCGTGTCGCGCGAACTGACCGTTCCGGGCAACCCGATCCTGGCGGACGGAGACTACTACTCCACCGATCCCGCCCCGTTCGTGGCCGATGGGCAGCTCTGGATCCTGGCCGGGCGCGATGAAGCGGCCAGCGACGTCAACGACTTCATCATGCCGGAATGGCAGCTGCTGAAGACGGCCGATCCGGCGTCCGGCAAGTGGACGCACTATCCTTCGATCATCAAGCCGGAAAACGTCTTCGCATGGGCGGAGCAGGCGCGTGCCTATGCCGGGCAGATCGTGGAAGGACCGGCAGACGGTTCGGGGAAGAGGCGTTATTATCTCTATGCCCCGGTGCTGGAGAAGAACAGCGACGCGGAAGACCGCTTCGCGATCGGCGTCGCCGTGGCCGACAGCCCGCTGGGCCCCTGGCGCGATGCCCATCCTGCCGGGCCGATCATCTCGCAGAAAGTGCCGGAAGCCAACAAGATCCAGAACATCGATCCCACCGTCATGATCGACGAGGATGGCCGGGTCTATATCTACTGGGGCACGTTCGGGCAGCTTCGCGGCATGGAGCTTGAGCGCGACATGATCACGCCCAAGGGGCCGGAAAGGACGATCACCGGGCTGACCGGCTTCTTCGAGGCGCCCTGGATCATGAAGCGCAAGGGCACTTACTATATGCTCTATGCGGGCAACAAGGCGGGGCCGACGTCGGATTGCACGCCGGCCGTCTATCATGCCTGCATCGCTTACGGCACGGCGCCCGCGCCGATGGGGCCGTGGACTTACCGGGGCGTGGCGCTGAAGCCGGTTTCTTCCACCACCTCACATCCCGGCGCCGTCGTGTTCAACGGGCAGTGGTATCTGGCCTATCACACCGCCGATGCGAAAGACGGCGGGCATTTCCGCCGCAGCGTGGCGCTGGACAAGCTGGAGTGGGACGACAGCGTCTCTCCCGCCCGGATTCTCACGGTAATTCCGACGCTGCGCCCGCAGCCGCCTCTCGCCCCCAGCCGCAATATTGCGCGTTCGGCCTGGGCAACAGCCTCCAACGATCCAGTGCCGGTGCAGTTCTGGATCAAGGCGCTCAACAACGGCGTGGTCAAGGAGGCGCCGCTGCCGCCGGACATGTGGGGCAGCTGGTCCCCCGACAATCCGCCGCGCCAGTGGATCGAGTATCGCTGGGACAAGCCCGTGACGATCAACGGTTCGCGCATCTGGTTCTGGAACGACCAGCCTGCCGGGGCGGGCGTGGGCGTGGCGCCGCCTGCGAAATGGCATCTGGAATACTGGAGCAAGCAGGGCTGGAAGGCCGTTCCGGGCGCAAGCGCCTATGGCACGCAGAGCGATAGCTTCCAGGACGTGTCGTTTCGCAAGGTTACGACCCGTTGTCTGCGTGCTGTTCTGGATGCATCGACCGACGGCAAGACTCATGCCGCACTGGCCGTGCAGGAATGGGAAGTGCTGGTCCCCGCGGCTGCGCCGATCGCGGTGCGAAGCGATGGCGCCGCACCCGAGGCCTGCCGCTAGCCGCCGACTTTCTCCAAAAGGAACCAAAAGAGCGCGGGGCATAACCCTGCGCTCTTTTCCCATGCGCTTTGCGGAAATTTCGCGGCAAGCCATTAGTCAGACAAAAATGTTTCCAAACCGTCACAATCGCCTTGACTCGAATCCGATATCGTAGGACGTATACGATATAAGTAAGGGCGGCAGATTAAGGCACGCCGCGGGATCAACAGGGGGTTTTTTCTATGACATCGTTAAGAGTCCTCAAGCTTTCGACTGCTCTGACTTCGATCGTTGCCATCGGTGTTGCCGCACCCGCCTGGGCCCAATCCGCAAGCGATGCACCGGCTGAATTGTCCGACCAGAGCGATGCTCCCAAGGTCGACATCGTCGTGACCGGCGTTCGCGGCAGCGTGGAAGCGGCGGCCACCAAGAAGAAGAATTCCAAGCAGATCGTCGATTCCGTGGTTTCGGAAGACGTCGGCAAGCTGCCCGACAACAATGTCCCCGAGGCGCTGTCCCGCGTGACCGGCGTGCAAATCGACCGCGAGCGTGGCCAAGGGCAGAACGTGACCATTCGCGGCCTGGACCAGGTGCAGACTACGCTCAACGGCAACAACACCAATCTCGGCTCCGGCCGATCCATGAGTCTCGCGGACATCCCTGCGGAACTGCTGAAGCAGGTGGACGTCTACAAGACGCGCTCGGCCGACCAGGTGGAAGGCGGCATCGCCGGCACGGTCAACGTCGAACTGCGCCGCCCGTTCGACCTCAAGAAGGGCCTTACCGTCGCAGGCAGTCTTCGCGGTTCCTATGACGACCAGTCGGAAAAAGTCAGTCCTTACGGCAGCCTTCTGATCGCGGACCGCTTCGAAACCGGTATCGGCGAGATCGGCTTCCTGCTCAACGGGTCGTGGACAAAGACCAACTACCGCGAGAACTACATCGACAGCGAGTCGCCCACCAAGACTGTGGTGGACGGCAATACCATCGTCATTCCCTACCGCGCCCAATACGGCATCGAGCAGGGTAACGTGAAGCGGCCGTCACTCAATGCCGTGCTCCAGTGGAAGCCTAGCGACAAGCTCGATTTCGTGCTGGAAGGCGGTTACATCGGATCGCGCGAGAAGCGTTCGGTGGAACGCCTCTACGTTCAGGATATGCCCTATATCGGCACGGGCAATTACAGCGATATCGTTCTCCAGCCGGATGGCAGGACCGTCCGTTCACTGACGATCAGCAATCCCAATGGCATCAATGCCGGTATAGATTCGCTTTACCGTTCACTCCACACCAACCTCTACACGACAAACTTCGAAGCGCATTGGCACTCCGAAAAGCTCCAGATCAATACGGGTATCCAGTATAACTGGTCGAATGAAGGATACTACTTCGTTGAAAGCATTCTGAGGCCCCAGGGACTGACCTCCGCCTCGGTAGACTTCGCCTCCGACATTTACAGCAAGGGCGCTCCCCTGATCACCTTCAATGGTGTCGATGTGAACGACCTTTCCAGTTATGGCGTGGACCGTTTCCAGGACAATCTCGGCGGCTCCAAGAACAAGGAATTCGCGGCGCAGACGGACCTGACCCTTCAGCTCAGCGACACCTCGCTGCTCCGCAGCCTTCAGGTCGGCGGTCGTTACAACCAGCGCCGTACCAGCAATTACTACGGCTATCGGGACGGATTGCCCCGAATCAACGGTCAACGCGCGTCACTCAGCTTGTTCCCCGGCTACGACACGGCATCGCTAGTGGGGCCGGACATCGGCGGTTCGTCCGCGCAGTGGTATCGCATCCCGGGATCGGTCGTTCTCAGTCATATCGACGACGTGCGGGCCTTCATCCAGCAATACGATCCGAACAGCGCCGAGCGCTTCGCCAGCATTGATCCGCCGAGCGATCAAGGTTCGACATTCCGTTCGAACGAGAAGAACTTCGCCGCTTACGCTCAATTGGCTTACGGCTTTGACATGGGCACCATCCCGGTCGATGGTTTGGTGGGCGTTCGCTACACCAATACTTGGGGAACGTCTCACAGTTTCGGCTACCGCCCTGGAACACCGGCCAACGGCAACCAACAGATCATCGAGGAAGCGGAAGGATCGGGCAACTACGCCGACATCCTGCCGAGCGCATCGGCCATCATCCACTTCACGCCGAAGGCCCAGCTGCGACTTTCGTATACGACAAACGTCCAGCGCCCGAGCTTCAACTCCACGCGGCCATTCTTCTCGCTCAATACTACGGCAAACCCGCCCATCGTCTATGCCGGTAACCCGGAGCTGAAGGCGCAGCGTGAGCGCGCATTTGACGTCAGCGCCGAGTATTACTTCGGACGCGGTGGTCAGATCTCCTTTGCGGGTTACTATAAAAAGGCCACCGGCTTCCTGCTCTACAGCCGCGAACAAGCATCTGCTGCGCAGATGGCCGCGTATGGCATCAACGTTGCCGATTACGGCGCTGCGTTCGGCTACATCGAGCAGGAAAGAAACGCCGGCGATGGCACCTTCATCGGCCTGGAAGGTACCGTGCAGACGTTCTTCGACTTCCTGCCGGGCGTCCTCAGCAACTTCGGCGTCAGCCTCAACGCCTCGCACATCCTGAAGGCGCGCGTGGAGTATGACGACGAGGAAAGCTTCCCCGGCGAATTCGACTCGCCCAACACCTCGAAGTGGACCGCCAACGCAACGCTGTTCTACGATACGCCGAGCTTCAGCGCCCGTGTGGCCTACAACTACCGTTCGTCCTACCGCTCGGGCTTCTGGCTGGACGGACAGGGTGACGATCGCGCCCTCTATTCGCCCTATTACGGCGCTACCGACCGTCTCGATGCCGCCGTCAACTACACCCCGGTATCGTTCATGACACTCTCGCTGGAAGCGTCGAACATCCTGGGCAGCGACGTGTTCCGCTACCACGGCAGCCAGAACCTGCTGCCACTGGGTGTCCGCACCCTGGCGCGGACGGTTCAGGGAAGCGTCCGCTTCCGCTTCTGATCCGCGCGCCGTTTCGGAAATGTGAGGGCGTAGCGACTGCCGGTCGCTACGCCCTTTTTCTTACCAGTCGGAGCCTTGCCACCTAGGTTTCGGGATAGTTGCGGCGACCGTGCCGGACGATAGCTTCACTACCCGGATCGCGCGCCGTGTTGCAGGCGCGCGGGGAGAAGGAGCAGGCATGAGCGTCGACTTATCCGCCAACGCGGGCACGACCCCCGTTCGCGAGGGCTATCGTTTCGACGAGGCGCGGCTGGCGGCGTGGATGGAAGGCCATGTCGCGGACTTTGCAGGGCCGATCAGGGTCGCGCAGTTCAAGGGCGGGCAGTCCAACCCGACCTACCGGCTGGATACGCCGGGGCGCTCCTACGTGCTGCGCCGCAAGCCACCGGGACCGGTGCTGAAGGGCGCCCATGCCGTGGAGCGCGAAGCACGGGTGCTGGGCGCGCTCGGCAAGGCAAACTTTCCCGTCGCCCGGGTCCATGGCCTTTGCACCGATGAAAGCGTCATCGGCAGCTGGTTCTATGTCATGGACATGGTCGATGGGCGGATATTCTGGGATGCGACCTTTCCCGATGTCGGGCTGGACGAGCGCGCGACGTATTTCGATGCGATGAACCGCACCATTGCCGCGCTCCACAGGTTTCAGCCAGAGGCGCTCGGTCTCGGTGACTATGGCCGCCCCGGCAACTACTTCGAGCGGCAGATCGCGCGCTGGTCGAAGCAATATCTGGAGGACGAGGCCGCAGGGCGGGATCCCGGCATGGACCGGTTGATCGAATGGCTTCCCACCGCCATCCCGGCGGGGGACGAGACCCGGCTCGTCCATGGCGATTTCCGGTGCGACAATATGATCTTCCACCCGCACGAACCGCGCATCCTGGCGGTGCTGGACTGGGAACTGTCCACTTTGGGCCATCCGCTGGCCGACTTCGCCTATCACGCGATGATGTTCCGCATGCCGCCCGATATCGTGGCGGGACTCGGCGGGGCGGATCTGCAGGCTCTGGGCATCCCGGACGAGTATGCCTATCGCGACGCCTATTGCCGCCATGCCGGACGTCCGCCCATTTCGGAGGCCGATTATGCTTTCTGCATCGCCTTCAATTTCTTCCGGCTGGCAGCGATCTTCCACGGCATCAAGGGGCGCGTGATCCGGGGCAATGCGGCCTCCGCACATGCCAGGGAGCGGGCGGCAAGCCTTCCGCGCCTGATCGCGCTAGCCGTCGAGAGCATGGAGCTTTGCCGCTAGGAATTGCCCATAACGGGCATGTTGGCTGCAATCCTTTCCGGGCCTGAAATAAGGATATTCGCGGGTCCGGGAATGATGAACCGATAATGGAACTGAATCGGTGCAAAATTAGAACCATTCTGACATGCAATATATCCGGGATCCCTATGGCCTAGAAGGCATTTATTGCAGATAATCCAATCTTCAATGGCCGCATCGAAGTCATGAGCGAAAGTGCAGATACTGATCAGCACTGAGGGGATTGATGGCTATGAATTTGATTAACACAAATCGCGTGTTTCGTTCTTTCGCGGCGATGGCCATGCTGGCTGCGGTACTTCCCGTATCGCCTGCCCAGGCCGCCACGCAGGGCTCCGTGGGCGCCACGTCCACGGGCACGATAACGATCAACGCCACCATTGCCGGGCTGGTCCAGATATCCAACCTGACCGACCTGACGTTCAGCGCGCTGACGGGCTCAGCCGATGCGCAGCAGACCGAAAACGTCTGCGTCTGGAGCAATACCTCCAGCAAGAGCTATACGATCAGGGCAACGGGCAGCGGCACCGCCAGCGCCTTCACGCTGGCCAGCGGCACCAATGCGCCCGTGCCCTATACGGTGGCCTGGGCCAATTCCACCGCCGCCACGACCGGTACGGGCTTGACCACGAACGTCGCCTCGGCGGCCTTCACCAGCGCCGCGGTCACACCGCTCTGCGCGGCGGGCGCGAACCCGTCCGCCAAGCTGTTCGTGACGATCCTTGCCGCCGATCAGAACACGATGATCGCCAATGCGGCCTATACCGGCGTTCTGACCCTGCTGGTCACGCCGCAGTAAGTCCGTTTTCTAGGGGCTGCCGTTCCGGGAGCCCGGAGGGTTTCCGGGGGCGGATGGCCGGTCCGCCCACCAAGCTAAGGACCTATGCATGGTGCCGTGGAAGGGGCAGGTAACGGGCTGGGCCCTGGCGATAGCCGGCCTGCTCTTGCCGGCTGCCCCGGCAAGCGCACAGCAGTTTCAGATCACCCAGCTTACCGATGTTTCTTTCGGCACCATTTCCTCGGTAGCGACCAACCGCAGCGCCTCGCAGACCGTTTGTGTCTACGCCAGCCTGGGGCGATATTCGATCACCGCACGCGGATCGGGCGCAAGCAATGCTTTCACGCTCGGCAATACCGCCAATAGCGCCCAGCAGCTTGCCTATACGGTGCAATGGGCTTTCACCGGCAACCAGACGACGGGCACGCAGTTGACGGCGGGACAGGCGCTGAGTTCCCCGAACTCGATCAATATCCTCTGTTCGCTGGGCGGATTGCTGGCCAGCAGCGCCAGCCTGATCGTCACTTTGCCTTCCGCCAATCTGAGCGCCGCGCAAGCGGGAAGCTATACCGGAATTCTCACGCTCATGGTGGCGCCGATCTGATCGGCAGGCATGGTGCGGGCATACTTACTCGTTGCGGTGGGCAGCATGGCGATGGCGGGAGGCGTCGCGGAACCGGCGAAAGCCGAGGCGCCGCGACGGGCCGGAGCGCCGCCGCCAATCAAGGTTTCCGCCCCGCCCGGTTTCGAGGATCTCACCGGGCCGCAGCAGGTGGTGCTGGACGTCTACATGGGCGGCGTCCGTATCGGCGAGGCGGCGGCCGTGGTGCGACCGGGGCATTTCCGCTTCGTCGATGCGCAGGCATTGGTGGAAAGCCTGCCAGACATCAGCGACCGGCCCCGGCTGACGGCCGCACTAGGGGCGCCCGATCTCGATCCCCACCCGGAAGCGGTCTGTCTGGGCGAGGGGCAGGATTCCTGCCCCCGGCCCAAACCGGACGTCGTGGCGATCGTGTACGATCCGGCGCGCTACCGCGTCGATATTCTCGTCGCGCCGCGATTTCTCACGCTCAAGGCGGCGGTGCGCATGCAGAACCTGCCGCCGCCTGCCGAGACACCGGCGCTGATCAATTTCCTGACCGGAACGATATCTGGCTCGCGCGGTGAACCGACCCAATACTTCGTGCAGGATACGGCGCTGATCGGGATCGGCACTGGCCGGATCCGGGGCACGTTCCAGCAGGCGAGTTATTCCGGCTTCCAGACCGACACCCTTGCCGGAGAACTCGACCGGCCGGGCCTGCGTTACCGGGCCGGGGCGTTCTGGATTCCGGGCAATGTCCTGCTGGACCGGGTGAAGATGGTGGGCATGGGCCTTTCCACGCAGTTCAGCACCCGGCTCGACCGGGATCAGCTTACCGGCAGCCCGCTGATCGTCTTTCTCGAACAGAGGGCGCGGGTCGATATTCTGGTAAACGGCAATATCATGTCCTCGCTGATGTACGAGGCGGGCAATCAGGCATTGGATACGTCCGCGCTGCCGGATGGGTCCTACACAGTGATCCTGCGCATCATCCCCGCTGCCGGGGCCGCACGCGAGGAACAGCGCTTCTTTTCGCGCAGCGCCACCCTGCCGATGGCGGGGCATGACAGCTTCTTCCTCTATGCCGGGGCGCTCGTGCGCAACAACCAGGGGCTCATCGGCGACGTGACGAACACGCCGCTGTTCCAGGGAAGCTGGGCGCGGCGGATCAGCACGGGGCTTGCCGTCAATCTGGGCCTGATCGGCACGGATACCCGGCAATGGGCCTCTGCCGGTGCGACTGTGCTCAAGGGAGATTGGCAGCTGGATGGCTCGGTCCACGTCTCGAACAAGGGCGGCCTTGGCATTTACGGTCACCTGTCCCGCTCGGGCACCGGGCGCCTGACTTTCGACCTCGACGGGCGGCGCGTTTCGAACCCGGGCGGCGGTCCCTTGTTCGCGACGACCGAGATCGTGCTTCCCGCTTCTGGCGGTCTGGAATATCGGCCCTATTCGGGGGCCTATACCCAGCTTAGCGGCGCGATCGGCTATCGCATCGGCGAGGGGCGCCTGTCGCTGGTGGGGACCTATCGGCGGCAGGAAGGCAGCCGCGACTATTCCGTGGGGCCTGCGCTCTACATGCCGGTGGTGCGCTGGCGCAGGGCCATGCTGGACCTCAACGCGACGTACACGAAGACCAGCCTCGGAACGCAGGCTTATGTGGGCCTGAGCCTTATCGTCACCCGGCCCCGCACGACATACACCGCGACCGGTGCCGGGCAGTTCGGTCCCGGCCGGGGCTTCGAGGACGGTCTTCAGGGCGGCATCAACGTCTCGCGCCGGTTCGACGACGTTTCGGGCGCGCAAGTGCAGGCCGATGTCGGCGTACAGCACGCCAACGGCATCACTTACGCCCAGGCGCAGCTTCAGGCGCGCAGCGATATCGGCGGCGGCAATGTCAACTTCGTGCAGCCATTCGATAGCCGCGATTTCCAGTACGGCGCCTCCCTGAACACGGCGCTGGTGGTCGGGCAGGGCGGGCTGCGTTTCAACGAGGGGCGCAACGGCGACGCCATGATCGTTGTCCACGTCGATTCCGCTATCCCCGACGCGGCGTTCGAGGTGCTGGTGGACAACCGGCCGATGGGCATGGCCAATGGCGGCGAGGATCTGACGGTGACCCTGCCGTCCTACCGGGCCTATGACGTGCGCGTCCGCGCCAGGGGCGGCTCGCTCAGCGACTACGACGCGAAGTCGCGGCAGGTCACACTCTATCCCGGAAGCGTCGTGCGCCTAGCCTGGAATGCGCGGCCGGTGACGGCGGTGTTTGGCCGCCTCGTGCAACCGGGCGGTGCGCCGATCGCGAAAGCGGACATCAGCGCGGGCGGCGATCTGGCCCAGAGCGACGAACGGGGCAATTTCCTGATCCAGACCAGCCGGGGCGCCACGCTCGTCGTGAGGATGCGCGGCGGATCGGTCTGCAAGGTCGGTCTCGACGCGATCCAGCCCATCGACGGCTATGCCGCCGTGGGCGACCTCCTGTGCCAGCCGACGATCGCATCGGCCGACGATCCTTCCCAGCAACCGCAAACCGAGGTGAATCCATGAAGATGCCTGCTTCCATCCGGTCGCGATCCGGCGTGCTGCGCGTGGCCGCGATCTGCGGCGCGTTCGCTGTTTCGGGAGCGTCTCCGGCACGGGCCGGGATCGCCCTCAGCAAGGTCATCGTCGACATGCCCGCCGATGCGCCCCCGCGCGACGACATCGAAGTCAGCAACGATACGCAGGAGCGGCAATATGTGGTCGCGGAACCGGCCATGATCAGGGCGCCGGGCACGCCGCAGGAGGCCCGCGTCGATTCGTCGGACCCTGCGGTGACGGGCCTGCTCGTCACCCCGCAGAAAATGGTGCTGGAGCCGGGCGAGCGCAAGCTGGTGCGCGTGGCCCTGATCGCCCCGCGCGGGAGCGACGAGCGGGTCTACCGGCTCGCGATAAAGCCGGTGGCAGGCTCGCTGTCGGCCGAGCAGACGGCGCTGAAAGTGTTCATCGGCTATGACGTGCTCGTCATCGCCCGTCCTGCGGCCGTCACCGGGAAAGTGACGGCTACCCGCAGCGGCGGCGCGATCACTTTCCACAACGGCTCGAACACCAGCGTCGAGATGTCGGATGGGCGCCAGTGCGATGCCAACCGGAAGGGGTGCCAGTCACTTCCCGCCACGCGGCTCTATGCGGGGGCGGACTGGAAGGTCCCGATCAAATACGCCACGCCGGTGCAATACAAGGTGCAGACCGGAAAAGCGTCGCGGAACGAGGCCTTCTAGGCGCTCGTCTCAGCGCCGCGATGGTAGCCTTGGCCCGATTCCGCGTCTCTGACGTCGTAGGTGAACCAGGCGTTTTCGGCATGATCGTACAATTGCACGATATGGTCGGTCACCTGGAGGTTGTAGGCGCTGGCGGTGCTCCGGTCGTGACCATGGGCCTTGGTGCCGTCGATCTGCATCGAGATGAAGGCCTGGTTTCCCGCATCGTAGATTTCGGGAAGCGTGCCCGCGAACTTCACCGCACGCTCTCCGTCGTATCCCTGCAACTGCTCGCCCCGGCTTTCCGCAGCGATCCGTAAGTCACGCCGGATGGAATGGTCGAAGATTCCGGCCACTTTCCTGCCGGTGATGAGGGCATGGGCGGCAGCAGCCACCACGGCGCGCGTATGAGCAAACATGCCTCTACTTGGCACCGGGACGGCCCGAAAATCAAGGCGCACCTTTTGGGGTCGCCCAGCGGTCGCAATCGGAACCCGGACAGCCCCCAAGGTTCCAATCGGCTCCTCCCTTACTCCAATAGCCCAATTGCAACCTTGCCGAGAGGCCCGCATTCTTATGGAGAAGCGGAGGAGACCGGCTTTGGCAAACGAATGTATAGCGTATCGCGATTCCAAGGGGGGACTGCACGGTTCGGCGGAGAAAGCCACGCTTGAAGATCTCGCGGCCGTGCTGGGACGTGTGGGGGACGAGGGCGGCATGACCGCCGGTGTCGCCAGGATGATTTTCGACAAGCGGGCAGAGATCGAGCGGGTCTTCGCCGAGCATGACGCCATCATGGCCTCGGCGGCAGGACGCCGGATCGACGAGGAGCCGGGCAGGGAGCCGACCCTGATCGTGACGCCCGCCGCGAACGGTACGGGTTCCCTATCCAACGGCCGTGTCGTGAACTGAAGGTCTTTCCAGTGGACCGCCCCGAGAGGTCTACTCTGAGCGGTCCACAGGGAATGCCAGCGGTGGCCCTCAGGCCATGCCGTCCACCGCGCTGCGGCCGAGGCCGGGATCGTCGGTGAAGAAGGAATCGACACCCGCCGCGATCAGGCGGCGCATATATGCGATGCAGGCCTTGTCCTGCCGCGCGGCATCGCCGCCCGGTCCGCGAAAATCGGTGGGAAGGAAATAGTTCTCCGGCCGCACCGTCCAGGCCGATACCAGCAGTCCCGCCGCGTGGGCGTCGCGCACCAGCGACGTGGGCTTGCCGAGCGGGCCGGACTTGCCGGTGGCATCGCCGAAGGGAATGATCGCCTGAAGCACCGGCGCCACCCAATCGGCATAGGCTTTCATATCCGCGAGACCGGCAGGCGTGAGCATCTGGCTGAAGGTCAGCGATCCGCCGCTGGCAACGACGTCGGCGGGGCGCATGTCCATCGGCACGGTCAGTTGCAGCAGCTGGAGCCGGGGATAGGCGCCGATGCGGGGGCGCAGCCACTTGAGATTGGCGACTTCGAAGCTCTGGACGATCACCGGCGCGGTGGCGAGATAGTGGCTGGCCGCGACCCGGTCCAGAAACCGCTGCTCCAGCGGCAGGCCTATGCCCGCGAAGTAGGTGGAATGCTTGATTTCCGGGATCAGGCCGATCGTGCGCCCGCGCGCGGCGGATTCGGCGGCCGCGAAGTCGGCGATCTCTTCCAGCGTGAGCAGTTGGAACTGCCCGTCGTAGCGCTTGCTTTCGGGCCGCATGGCGCCGAGCCTTTCGGCGGCGCGCAGGGTCTTGATCTCGGCCAGGGTGAAGTCCTCGGTGAACCAGCCGGTGATCTTTTCGCCGTCGATCACCTTGGTCGTGCGGCGATCGGCAAACTCCGGGTGGGCAGCGACGTCGGTGGTATCGGCGATGTTGTTTTCATGCCTGGCGATGAGCACGCCGTCCTTGGTCGATACGAGGTCTGGCTCGATGAAGTCGGCGCCTTGTTCGATCGCCTTGGCATAGGCGGCCAAGGTATGTTCCGGGCGAAGTGCCGAGCAGCCCCTGTGAGCGATGACCAGCGGCTTCTTGCGCGGTTCGTTGCCGTTCGTCGCCGAAAGCGCGGGCCGCCCATTGCCGAGCATGGCCCCGGAAGCGGCGATACCGGCTCCGGCACGGATCAGTCCGCGCCGCGAGAGGAAGGGGGCGATGGTGGGGTTGGTCATGATCCCTCCTGGAAACTGGAAATGACGATCGTTCGCAGCGCGGCTAGTCGCAATTCATGACAGGACGGGGTCACAATCCTCACGCAAAACCATCGACTTGCCTAGACCGAGCCGAGATCTCCGCTCCGCCCGAGAACCCGTTCGCGATCCGCGCGTTCACTTTTGCGGGGCAGGAGAGCAAGCCATGGAACATCTCGGTTTTCCCAATGAAAGTGCCGAATATCGCGCCGCGCGCAATGCCTTGCTGGACGCGGAAATGGCGCTCAGGCGTCAGACCGAGGAAGTCGCTGCCCTGCGCCGCGCCCTGCCGCCGGGCGGCTTGCTGAAGGAAGACTATCTGTTCCGGCGCGTGGGAGCCTATCAGCGCGAGGAGGAGGTCCGCCTTTCGGAATTGTTCGAGGGCAGGCCCAGCCTGATCCTCTACAGCTACATGTTCGGGCCGGAGCGTGACGAACCCTGCGTGGGGTGCACGCATCTGCTTGACGGGCTGGACGGCGCCGCGCGGCATGTCTCGCAGGTCGTGCCGTTCTACGTCGTGGCGCGTTCGCCGCTATCGCGCCTCGTGGCCTGGGCGCGGGAGCGGCGCTGGCCGCATCTGCGCTTCCTTTCGGCAGAGGGCAACACGTACACCAGCGACTATTTCGGCAATACCGCCGGCGTCACGGCCGCCATGCGCGAGGAGCGGGGCTATGAACCCGGCAAGAACTGGGACGAGCCGATGATCAACGTCTTTCGCCGCGATGGCGACGGGGTGCGGCATTTCTGGGGCGGCGAACTGGTCTATGCCCCCGAAGAGCCGGGCCAGCACCACCGCGCGCTCGATGTGCTGGACCCGGTCTGGGGAATGCTTGACCTCCTGCCCGAAGGGCGCGGGGAATTCTTCCCGAAGCTCAGCTATCGCTGAAAGCTGGTGTGGCGTCGCGGGCTGACCAGGGCAGGCCCCGAGGCACGCCGCGCTTTTCCTCCCACCGGGCAATGACCGAGGTGGCGATGGCATTGCCCAGCACGTTGGTGGCGGTGCGGCCCATGTCCATGAAATGGTCGACGGCCAGCACGAATGCCACGCCTTCCACCGGCAGGTCGAACTGTGCCAGCGTGGCGGCGACCACCACCAGCGAGGCGCGGGGCACCGCGGCAATGCCCTTGCTGGTCACCATGAGCACGAGGAGGATGGTGATCTGCGTGCCGAGCGGCAGGTCGATGCCATAGGCCTGCGCGATGAACATCGTCGCGAAAGTGGCATACATCATCGAACCGTCGAGGTTGAAGCTGTAGCCCAGCGGCAGGACGAAGCTGCTGATCCGGCGCGGCACGCCGAAGCGGTCGAGCTGCTCCAGCATGCGGGGGTAAGCGGCCTCGGACGAGGCGGTGGAGAAGGCCAGCAGCACCGGCTCACGCACATGGCGGATCAGCGCGAAGATGCGCCTGCCCAGAAACAGCGCGCCTGCCGCCAATAGCAGGATCCACAACGCGATCAGGGCCAGATAGAATTCTCCGACCAGCGCGCCGAAGGTCCTTAGCACGCCGAGGCCCTCGGTCGTCACCGCGGCGGCCAGCGCTCCGAACACGGCCAGCGGCGCCATGCGCATAACGTAGCCCGTCACTTTCAGCATCAGCTCGACCATGGTTTCGACCAGCACGACCACCGGCTTTCCCGCTTCGCCCAGCGCGGTCAGGCCCACGCCGATGAAGATCGAGAACACCACGATCTGGAGCACCGAATTGTCCGCCATCGCCCCCACCATCGAGGTGGGGAAGACATGCAGCACGAAGTCGCGCAAGTTAAGCGCCTGGGCATCGATCCCGGCACTCGCACCGGAGCGTACCAGGTTCAGCCCCTCGCCCGGCGCGAAGAGGTTCACGAAGACGAGGCCCAGCGTCAGCGAGATCAGGCTGGCGATCACGAACCATGCCATCGCACGCCCGCCGATCCGGCCCAGCGCCTTGCTGTCGCCCATATGCGCGATGCCCGCCACGAGCGTCGAAAACACCAGCGGCGCGATGATCATCTTGATGAGGTGGAGGAAGACGTCGGCAAGCAGGTGGAAGTAGCCGGCCACTTCCTTTGCCGCTTCCGCCGATCCGGCCATGCGATTGGCGGCGAAACCGGCGCAGACGCCGGTTATCATCCCGGCGACGATCGTGGTCGTCAGGCGACGTGACATAGGTTTCTCACTTTTGCGGGTATCGAAAAAGACCCGGCCCGGCGGAGCAGGGCTTCGCCGGGCCGGGCAGAGGGTGGTTCGGTATCAGTCCTTGGCGCCGGCGCCGTTCGCGGGCTTGCGGTAATCGAGCGAGGGGGCCTTGTCGCCGAGCAGCGAACGGTAGACGAAGTCCGGGCCGCGGCGTTCGTCGAGTTCCGCCTTGGCGGCGGCCAGGGTGTCGGGGCTCTGGAACAGCTGCGCGGCGGTCAGGGCCAGGGCCTTGGCGGCGACTTCGGCGCCCTTGGTGCCCACGCTGTTGCCGCTGGCGGCGACGGCCTGCCAGCTGTGCGGCGGCGTTCCCGGCGCCCAGGTGCCCGCCGAGAGACCGGCGGTAGGCGTCGTATAGCTGACGTCGCCCACGTCGGTGGAGGCGGACATGATCTCGCCGCTGCTGTAGGGCTCCACGCCCGTGGCGCGCTTGCGGCCGCCCTTGGGCAGGGTAGCGCTGATCTTGTCGATGAAGGCCTGTTCCTGCGGCGTGTAGCTGGGCAGCGGCACCTGCTTGAGGTTCTCGTACATGACATGGCCCAGCGTATCGTTCGGCAGCAGGTCGAACGTGCCGCCGATCTGGTTGTACTCGACCGTGGTGCCGGTGCCGAGCGCGGCACCTTCGGCGGCCTTCTTCACGCGCTCCATGATGTCGGCCACCTGCTGCTGGTCGGGGTGGCGGACGTAGTAGTAGACCTCGGCCGTGTCGGGCACGACATTGGGCGCCTTGCCGCCGTCGGTGATGACGTAGTGGATGCGGGTTTCCTGCGGAACGTGCTCGCGCATCATGTTGACCATGGCGTCCATGGCCTCCACCGCGTCGAGTGCCGAGCGGCCCCGTTCGGGCGCGGCGGCCGCGTGCGAGGCAAGGCCGTGGAAACGGAACTTGGCGCTGACATTGGCAAGGGCATGGCCCTGCATGGCGCTGTAGCCGTCGCCCGCGTGCCAGTGCAGCATGGCCGAGACGTCCTTGGTCAGGCCCGAGCGGACGAGGAAGACCTTGCCGGAGCCGCCTTCTTCGGCAGGGGCGCCGTAGACGCGCAGTTCGCCCTTGATGCCGTGGGCGACCATCCAGTTCTTGGCGGCGATGGCGGCGGCGATGGAGGCAGCGCCGAACAGGTTGTGGCCGCAGGCATGACCGGCGATGCCGTCCAGCGCATGGCGTTCCGGTTCGGCAGCCTGGGCAAGGCCGGGCAGGGCGTCGAATTCGGCGAGGATGCCGATCACCGGGCCTTCCCCGGTCTTGAAACTGGCGACGAAGGCCGTGGGCATTCCGGCGACGCCCGGCGTCACCTGGAAGCCTGCGGACTTGAGTTCCTTCTGGAGCAGGCCGGAGCTTTTGGTCTCCTGGAAGCCGACTTCCGCCCAGGACCAGATCTGCAGGGCATTGCGCGACATGGCGGCGGCGCCGCGATCGACGTCGGCCATGATCGCGGTACGGTCTGCTTCTGCCAGCGGTCCGGCGAGAGCAGGCGCGCTGGCATTGGCGGCGAGAAGGAATAGGGCGGTACGAACGAGGGATTTCATCAGGTTATCCTCATCAAAAGTCGCATCGAAAAAGGCCCGCGCGGCGGTATTTCCGCGCGGGCCGGAGATCCGCTCAGCGCTTCCCGAACGAGACGCGCAGCTGCGCGCCGAACACGCGCGGCTCGTTGTAGACCAGCGTGGTCGACGTGACCGAAGGCGTCACCACGCCGCCTGCCGCCGCATATGTCACGTCGAACAGGTTGCGGACGAAGAAGCCGAGGTCAATGCCGCGTCCTTCGATGTTGTTGAGGTCCAGCTTGAGGTTGACGGTATCGTAGGCCTTCTGGATGCCGTTGGTGTCCAGCGGACGCTCGACGTACCAGACCTTGGTGCTGTGGAACCAGTTGGCGTTGAACACCAGTTCCGCGAAGTCGCCCAGGTTGTGCGCATAGCGGGCGCCGCCGCCGATGGTCCACTTCGGCGTGTAGGAGAACTTGTTGTTCACCGGGTTGTTGCCGAGCAGCGGGATGAAGGCCGGCGGCGCATCGTATTCGTCGTACTTGGCGTCCGTATAGGCCCCGAAGCCCGAGAGCGTGAAGCCGTAGGCAGGCGTGATCGAGAAGTCGAACTCGCTGCCCTTGATCGTCGCCTTGGCGGCATTGATGATCAGGCTGCTGGGATCGTTCGCCGAATTGCCGTCGCCATCGAAGTCCGCGCCGGGGAAGATCGAGCGCTGGATGTTGTTGTACTTGCTGGTGTAGGCGGCGATGTTGAAGCGGCCCTTCACGCCGCCGACCTGCCAGCTGGACTTCACGCCTGCTTCATAGTCGGTGACCTTCTCGGGCTTGAACGTCTCGAACCCGTCGAAATAGGGGGACATGCCGCTCTGGTTGAAGCCTGCCGAGCGGTAGCCGCGGCGGTTGGTGACGTAGAGGAACACGTCCTCGTTCACCTTGTAGTCGAGGCCAAGCGTCCAGGTGGGCGCGCTCGATTTTTCGGATCCGGTCTTGCCGCCCGAAGTCGCACAGTCGTCCGGGCCGATGTGCGCGGCGCTGTCCAGCGTCGCCACCGAGCAGCCCGAGGACTTGTCCCAGGTATAACGGAAGCCGCCGTTGAAGCGCAGTCCTTCCGCGAAACCGCCGAAGGCATAGCCGATCTGGCCGAACAGCGCCTTGCTGGTCGAAGTGTTGTAGTTCTCGTTGTAGGTGAAGGTCTTGCCCGGCGTCACCGCCGAATAGGTGACGCTACCGTTCACGCCGCTGGGGTCGCTCTTGAGGTAGAAGGCGCCGACGATCCAGTCCAGCCTGTCACCAAACAGCTTGCCCATGACCTGGAACTCGTTCGAGTACTGCTGGACATTGGTGTTGGACACGCCGTCGTAGAGGGCAAGGTACGTGCCGTCCATGTCGCGGGCGGCGTCGACCTTGCTGCTGCGGTAGCCGAAGATGTTCTTGAAGGTGACGGTGCCGACGTCCAGCGTCGTGGTATTCGCCACCCCCCAGAAGGTGCGGTTGGAATAGGGATCGATGCTGGTCGAGATATCGCGCACGCCTGCCGCCTGCTGTTCGGACAGGGCGATGTCGATATCGCACCCGGCGACGCCGCAGTCGAAGTAGGGGCGATTGGCGGCGGTGCGGGCGGTGCCGCCACCCGGAACGGCCGGGTTCGGATAGACGCCGTTGAGCACGGTGCCGGTGCCGTTTTCGCGGGCGCGATACCAGTCCAGCACGGTCACGTTCTTGAGGCCTTCGACCGGCTCTATCAGCAGCGAGGCGCGGAAGGCATTGTTGTTGCGGTCGTCCAGGTCGCCGCCGATGCCGTGGTTCTTGGTATAGCCGTCCCGGCGCGCGATCTGACCGGCAAGGCGCAGGGCGATGTGCTCGCTGACGATCGGCACGTTGACGGCGCCTTCGAACGTGGTCTCGTTATAAGAACCCAGCGTGATCTGGCCGTAGCCTTCGAGGTCGTACCCCGGCGCGGTCGGGTAGAGCAGCAGCGCGCCGCCGGTGGTGTTGCGGCCGAACAGGGTGCCCTGCGGCCCCTTGAGCACCTGGATCGAGCCGACGTCGAAAGTCGGTACGATCGAGCCTTCGTTGGGCAGCGGCACGTCGGCGAAGTAGGTGACGACCGAAGGCGCCGAAGCGCCCGCCGTCGCGCGGCGCTGGCCGCGAATGACGATGCTGGGCGTATCGCGCGAAGTTTGCGGGGCCACGTTCAGGCCCGGCGTGGTATAGGTAAGGTCCTGGGTGCTGACGACGGCCTTCTCGCGCAGCATTTCCTCGTTGAAGGCGGTGACGGACACGGGAACGGTCTGGGCGCTTTCCTCGCGGCGGCGGGCGGTGACGACGATATCGCTGCCGGGATCTTCGGAAACGCGGGCAGCGCCTTCCTGAGCTTGGGCGACCGGCGCGGAGATGGCGAGGAAGGAAGAGGCAAGAAGCAGTGCGGAAAGGCTACGACAGGACATATTGTTCTATTTCCTTATCTGACCGGCCTGTCCCTGATCGCAGGCCGACAGTCGTAAGACGCAGCGCATCGCGGATCATTCGCTTTCGATGAAAAAATATTCCGGGTGACGTTTCCCGGCCTTGGCGGCTAAGAAGAGGGCAATCCCGACAACGCCATCCGACGATAAGGACCCGGATCATTTTCTCGCTGCGCAGGACATCGCCCCAGCCACGGACGGAAGGACCCGATCTATCGGTTCATGTCCCCGCCTTGCGCCGCTATATCGCGAAGCGCGCGGCGCCCGGCGATGTTGACGATCTGGTGCAGGACGTGCTGGTGCGCATGCATGTGCGGGGGCAGAGCGATCCGATCGCCAATATCGAAGGCTATCTGTTTCAGGTCGCCTCCAGCGTCCTTACGGATCGCGCGCGCCGCGATTCCGTGCGCCATCGTGGCGCCCATCTCGAACTGACCGAGACTTTCCACCCGGTGGAGGAACTGACGCCGGAACGCGTGCTGCGCGGTCGGGAAGACGTGGACCGGCTGGTCGCCGCCCTGGAGGAAATGCCCGAAGCGACCCGCGATGCCTTCGTGCTGCACCGCTTCGAGGAAATGTCCTATGACGCGATCGCAGGGCATCTCGGCATCTCGACCAGCGCGGTGGGACGGCACCTGATGAAGGCGGTACGCTTTCTGGCGGCGAGGGACCTGCCGTGAACAGATCCATCGAACCCCGGTCTATCGAACCCAGGCCTTTCGATGCCCGCGCGCTGGAGCAGATCGATTCTCCAGAGGCGACGGCGGCGGCCTATTTCAGCCTGTTCCGCTCGCCCCGCGCAACCGCGCAGGACTATGACGATTTCGAGCGTTGGCACGCGCGCGATGAGGCCAATCGCCTGGCCTGGGCGCGGGTGGAGCATGAATGGCAGGCGGCAGGCGCCATGCGCACCGATGCGCGTATCCTGGCGATCCGCGAGCGTGCGCTGGCCAATCGCCGCCCCCAGGGCCGCTGGAAACGACCGCTGGCCGCCGCGATTGCGGCCGTGGCCGTACTGTCGGCGGCCGTGGTCTATCAGCGTCATGAAAGCGGGCCAGAGGGCAGGGGAGAAGGCGGGCCTTCCCTTGCGGCAGTGCAGGGCCGGGTGATTTCCACCGGGATCGGCCAGCAGGTCACGTTCCGCATGACCGACGGTTCCACGGTGACGGCGAACACTGCGTCGACCCTTGCCGTCGATGAGACCGGATCCTTGCGCAGGACCGCGATCCGCAGCGGCGAGGCCTTCTTCGAGGTGGCCAAGAACCCGCGCAAGCCTTTCGTGGTGGAAGCGGGCGGGGTCAGGGTAACCGCGCTGGGCACGGCCTTTGCGGTGCGCGACACGGACGACAGCGTCAGCGTGGTTCTGGCGCACGGGCAAGTCCGCGTGGACATGCCTGCAGCGGGCGGGAATCCGGCGCGGTCCACGGTTCTTGAACCGGGCCAGCAACTCGTCTGGAAAGCGGGCGCCTATCGTACCGGCAAGGTCGATGTCGATCGCCGGCTGGCTTGGCGCGACGGCGTGATCAGCTTCGACCGCGTCCCGTTGGAAGACGCGGTGGCGGAAATCAACCGCTACAGCCAGCAGGAAATCGTCATCGCCAGCCCGTCGCTGGCCCGCCATCCGATCAGCGGCACGTTCCGCATCGGCGTGACGCGCGGTTTCCTCCAGAGCCTGGAACTGGCGGGCATCGCCCGGATCGAGAACGAAAGCGCCACCCGCGCCGAACTGGTCGCGCCCTGAACGGACGAGCTAACGGGCGGTCTATTCGAAGCTGTAGCGCAGGCGAAGGCCGAAAGTGCGCGGCGGGCCTGCTATCACGGTCGCGGCGCCATAGGCCGGATTGAGCGTGCCGCCGCCGCTGACGTAATAGCGGTCGGTCAGGTTGCGCCCCCAGAGCGCGATGTCGATCGGCAGGGCGCCGGGGCCATGCCAGGTGACGGCGGCGCCCAGCAGGCCGTAACCCGCTTGCCGGGCGAAAGCTTCCGCCGTTCTTTCGGTGAAGCGCATGCTGCTGACATGGCTGTAGTCCGCCGCGAGATCGAGCCTGCCGAGGCTTTCGGAAAGATCGATCTCGTGCAGCAGGGACAGCGATCCGCTGAAGCCCGGCATATAGGTGAAGCGGTTGTTGAGCGGATCGGCGCCCAATAGCGACGACAGCGCGGCCGGGGCGATCACGCGGGTATAGCGCGCATCGATCCACGAGGCGCTGGCAGTGACATGGGTGCGCCGACCGAAATCGAGCGAGAACTCGCCGTCGAACCCGGCCACGCGTGCTCTGGCGCTGTTGACATAGAGCGTGATCGGATCGGTGGTGCGATCGCCGTCACCGTCGAAATCGTCGTCGGGGAACAGGGCGCGTTGCACCTTGTCGTAGATCCCGACATAGGCCGCCGCGCTGTAGGATCCGGTGAGCGGTCCCACCCCGGTGCTCAGGTCCCAGCGGCCCTTGGCACCGATTTCGAGGTCGGTCAGCGTCTCGGGCTGGAAGGTCTGATAGGCCTTGAGCGTGCCGCTGAGGGTGGGGGTATTGTATCCGCCCGATCGGAACGCGCGGCGACTGGTGAGATAGAGGCTGTGCGCCCCGAGCTTCCGGGTAAGCGCCAGCGTCCAGGTCAATCGTCCCGAGCGCGCCTTTGCCGAGGAGCCGCCTTCCGTCTCGCATTGCTGCCGGGAGAGAGGTTCAACCAAGGCCGAGCGCAGCGAGCAGCCGCCGATCCATTCCGCCGTGTAGCGCAGCCCGACATCCGCGACGAGGCTTTCGGCCAGCGGCGCCGTCACTTGTCCGAAAATCGCGGTGCTGCGAAAGTTCTGGTACATGGCGATATGGTAGGGCGGATTGTCCGGCCGGACATAGCGCGACACCGTCTGCGTGACCGGCCCTGCCGGGGCGCTGTCCAGATAGAAAAGCCCGCCGATATAGCGCAAGTCGCCGGATCGGCCCTGGACCTGAAATTCCTCGCTCCATTGCCGCAAGTGGGAGCGCGTCTCGGAATCGTTGATCGCCAGCGGGGTTCCGTCGCCGTCCAGCGCATAGGAAATCTCGGTCGATCGCCAGCCCAGGATATTGCGGAAAAGCAGGTCGTCCCCGCCATACTCGGTCAGGTTGCCGAAGGCGCGGAAACGGCGTTGGAACCGGGGCAATACGCCGCTTTGCGAGGTTCTTCTGCCGAGGCTTTGCTGAAGCTCGTAGTAGCTGTCGATGTCGCAGGCGCCCCCGTTCTCAGCCGCCCCGCAATCGTAGTAGGGCGCGTTTTCCGGGCTATGGGCGCTGCCGTCCGGGTAGACGCCGGAAAGGATCGAGACGGCGCCCATCTCATCCGCATCGAGCATGTCGAACGAGAAGGTCGAGCGCAGCATGTCGTCCGGCTCGAGCCGGAGGGCGGCGCGCAGGGCGTCGCTATGGGCGTTTTCGGCGCGTTCGCCAGAGGCGATCCGCGTGACGATCCGCGTATAGCCGTCGCGGCGCAGGCGCTGACCGGCGATCCGCAGCGAAAACGGACCCTGGCGCGGAAGCTCCAGCGCGCCTTCAAGGCGCAGCAGCCCGTAGTTGCCGACCTCGCTCTCCAGATAGGAAGGCACCCCCGAAGCGGGCTGGGCGGTGCGGATCAGCACGGCGCCGCTGGTGGTGTTACGGCCGGACAGGGTGCCTTGCGGGCCGCGCAGGACTTCCACCGAGGCAATGTCGTAGAGCGGGGCAAGCCCGGCCTGATTGGGAAGCGGCACCTCATCCTGATAGACCACCAGCGGCAGGCGGTTCTCGTCGCTGATCGAGCGTCTCTGGCCGCGCATCACCAGCAAGGGCGTGGCATTGGTGGTTTGACCGGTGGCCACGAACCCCGGCGTCACGCGGGCAAGATCGGCCAGCGTGCGCACGGCGGCTATTTCCAGCATTTCCGCGTCGCGCCGGGTTACGGAGAGCGGCACGTCTTCCTCGCGTTCGGGGCGGCGCCGGGCGGACACCAGGATGTCCGGGGCCGGGGCAGGGGGCGGCGCAGCTTTCTCCAACGGCTTTACGGGCTGCCGGGGGGCGGCTGCGATCACGAAGACGTGCGGAGCGACCTGCCTGACGGTCAGGCCCATGCCGCGTACCAGCCGCCTCAGCGCCTCGCGGGGAGGGAAGTCTCCCTGAACGTGGCGCGCCTTGCGGCTTTCCGATCCCGGAGCGTTCAGGAGGATTTCCACGCCGGACTGCCTGCCCAGGTCAGCGATCGCGCGCGAGAGCGGCTGGGCCGCGACGTCGACACCTTGCGCGCGCGCATCGACCGCCGAGCCCGCCAGCACGGCTGTGGCAGCGATGATCCTGACGACGCGACGACGCAACCCGCTTGTTCCCGTTGATCCGGGCTCCCCCCTTGCGAAGCCCATGGACGTGACGTGGCTATCCTGAACGGGCGCGGAGTCAACGAAATGTCACAAAGCGAAATGTCATAAAGCGCTGGGCTGACCACTTGCGGTGGGTGTGCGGGAATAATATGGATCATATATGATTCGTATATTGAGGCCGCACTGATGGGTATCGTCAACATCGAGGATGCGCTGCACGACCAGCTTCGGCGGGCAAGCAAGGCATCCTATCGCTCGATCAACGCGCAGGCCGCATTCTGGATCAGGATCGGGATGCTCTGCGAACTGAACCCGCAGCTCACCTTCCAAGAGATCGTGGCGCGCGAGTTGAAGGAGGCGGGCGTCGACCCGGAGGATCTGGGTGCCCATGATCAAGTCGCCTGAGGAAATCGCGCTGATGGCCGAATCCGGTCGTCTGCTGGCTTCGGTGTTCACCTGGCTGGACGGACAGCCGCTTGCCGGGCGGACGACCATGGAGATCAACGACGCGGTCGAGGCCCTGATCGTCGAGCAATTGCAGTCCCGGCCCGCCAGCAAGGGGCAGTACGGTTATGGCTATGTCCTCAATTGCTCACGCAACGAGGTCGTGTGCCACGGGGTGCCTTCCACCACCGAAGTGCTGGGTGACGGTGATATCGTCAACTTCGACATCACGCTGGAGAAGAACGGCTATATCGCCGATTCCAGCAAGACTTACGAGATAGGCGAAGTCTCGCCGGTGGCGCGGCGGCTGGTCCGCACGACCTACGAGGCGATGTGGAAGGGCATCCAGGCCGTCCGTCCCGGCGCGCGGCTGGGCGATGTCGGGCATGCGATCGAGCGCCATGCCAAGCGTGCCGGATATTCGGTGGTGCGCGACTATTGTGGCCACGGGATCGGCCGTGAAATGCACGAAAAGCCCGAAGTCCTGCACTTCGGCCGCCCCGGCACCGGCCTGCGGCTGGAGGAGGGCATGGTCTTCACGATCGAGCCGATGCTCAACCAGGGTCGCAGAATAGTGCGGACGGAGGACGATGGCTGGACGGTGGTGACGGTTGATGGCAAGCTCTCCGCGCAGTTCGAACATACCGTGGCGGTAACCGCAAACGGCGTCCGCGTGCTGACCTTGCGGCCCGAGGAAAAGGCGGCGGCACGGGGTTGAGGTTTCCTGCGGCGCGCGCTGCTGGAACCGGGAAGGCACTGGCCCGTTTCCCCAATCTTGGTGCAGGCGCGGTTCATGTGCCGGTGCCATTGGTAAGCGATCCCGACGACCATCGAAGGAAACCATAGATGAACCGCTTTCGCACTCTTGCCCTGTTCGCCACGGCCGCGGTCCTGGCGCCGCTGCCTGTGCTGGCGCAGAGCGTGGCCGACATGGGGCTGCCCAGCGGTGCCGAAGCGGGCGATAAGGGAGCCGCTGATGCCGAAGCGAAGCGCAAGGCCCTGAACGAGGCGCAGGCGCAGTCCGCCCGCGCACAGGTCCAGGACAACGAGGACCGTCTGCGCGCCCGCGAGGCGGCAGTTGCCACCGAGGCCGCGCGCCAGCAGCGCGAACAGGCCACCTATGATGAGGCCGTGCGCCAGCATGACACCGTGGTCCGCGATTACGAGGCAGCCCGCGCGAAATGGGAAAGCGCCAACCCGGCCTGCAAGCGCAACGATCCGGTGAAATGTCCGCGTTGACACAAGGCTGACTAAAGCCGGCTGATGAACACCGGCAGGCGGGCGTTTGACGCGCCCGTCTGCCCCGGCTACCGCGCGGGTGATGATCGCTCTTCTCTCTCCCGCCAAGACGCTCGATTTCGAGCGCGCATTGCCCCCTCTCGCCGTGACGATGCCGCATTTCGCGGAGGAAGCGCATAGCCTCGCCCGATCCGCTGCCAATCTCACCCAGAAGCGGCTTTCGGAGCTTATGCACATCTCGCCCAAGCTGGCGAAGCTCAATGCCGACCGTTTCCGCGATTTCGACGCGCTTCCGCAGCGCCAGGCGCTTTTCGCCTTCGCAGGCGACGTCTATACCGGTTTCGAGGCGCATACGATGGACGAGGCAGGCATTGCCTTCGCGCAGGACCACGTCCGCATGCTTTCGGGGCTCTACGGCCTGCTTCGCCCGCTCGACGAGATCCGTCCCTATCGTCTGGAGATGGGCACGCGCTGGGCACCGCGCCACAAGTGCCTGACGGACTGGTGGGGCGATCGCATTGCGCAGTTCCTGCTGGCCCAGCTTGAGGAAGAGGGATCGGGCACCGTGCTCAACCTTGCCAGCCAGGAATACTTCGCGGCCGTATCGGGCAAATTGCCGGGCGTGCGGGTGATCGAGGTGGAGTTTCGCGAACCCGGCCCGAACGGCCCCCGGTTCGTGAGCTTCAATGCCAAGCGCGCGCGGGGGATGATGGCGCGCTGGCTCTGCGAGCACCACGTCACCGATGCCGATGCCATGCGTGGTTTCGACAGTGACGGCTATCGTTTCGATGCCGCGGAAAGCGACACCGATCGCTGGCGGTTCACACGGTCTTGAGCGGCGCGGGGAAGACGTCTGCCGTCGTCATCGGCGCATCGGGCGGGATCGGCGGCGCCTTCGAGGCGGCGCTGGTGGAGGAAGGGGCGTTCGACATCGTCCACGGCTTCGCGCGCTCGCGCAGCGGGCCGTACCGGCTCGACCTCCTGGACGAGGCCAGCATCGCCGCAGCGGCGGCGCATGTGGCGCAAGGCCCCGCGCCTGCACTGGTGATCGTTGCCACGGGGCTTCTCCATGAAGGGGATCTCGGCCCGGAAAAGGCGCTGCGCGATCTCGATCCGGCCTGGCTTTCCCGGCTCTACGCGGTCAACGCGATCGGCCCGGCGCTGGTGGCGAAGCACTTCCTTCCGCTCATGCCCCGCACGGGAAGCCCGGTATTCGCGGCTCTCTCCGCAAGGGTCGGGTCCATCTCGGACAACCGGCTGGGCGGCTGGCACGGCTACCGCGCCTCGAAAGCGGCGCTCAATATGCTCGTGCGCAACCTTGCCATAGAGGAGCGCCGCCGCAACGACCGTGCGATCGTCGTCGCGCTTCATCCGGGCACCGTCGATACCGCACTGTCGCGTCCGTTTCAGGGCAATGTCCAGCCCGGTCGCCTGTTCGATGCCGAACGCGCGGCGCTGCAATTGCTCGACGTCATCGAAGAGCTCAAGGTGACCGACAGCGGCAAGCTGTTCGACTACGAAGGCACGGAAATCCCGTTCTGATCGCATCGGCGAACTTCGGCGCAGGCCAAACTGCAATCTAAATGCGCCGATCTGCACAGCATTAGTTGCTGGGCCGTGAACCCTGCGCGGCTATCCTTGCGTTGAAAAGCCGAGAACCGGCAGGGAGATGCACGGGTGGAGATGCGAGGGTGATCGTCCGAACGACTGCGGGAGCGATAAGGGGCGCCGTGGAGGGCCACGTCGTGCGGTTCAGCGGCATTCCTTATGCCGCCGCACCGGTCGGCATGGCCCGATTTGCCGAACCGCGAGATCCTGCCCCCTGGGCGGGTGTGCGCGATGCTCTCGAGCCCGGTCCGAACGCACCGCAGCGGGTAAGGGCCATTCCCGGTCTGGACGCGGCGGCTCTGGTGGGCAGGGGCTGGCGGCGGGGCGACGACTACCTGACGCTCGACGTCGTGATGCCTGCAGATGCCTCGCCCGGAGACGGCGCGCGGCGGCCAGTCATGGTGTTCATCCACGGCGGTGGCTTCGTGGTCGGCAGCAAGGATGCCCCGGTGCAGGACGGCAGCAGCTTTGCTCGCGACGGCGTGGTCTTCATCGCGATCAACTATCGGCTGGGCGTGGACGGATTCCTGCCGATCCCCGGCATTCCCACCAACCTCGGGCTGCGGGACATGATCTTCGCGCTTGAATGGGTGCGCTGCAACGCCGCGGCCTTCGGCGGCGATGCCGGGAACGTCACGGTCATTGGCGAATCCGCCGGGGCCATGGCCATCGCCAACCTGATTGCCTCCCCGCTCGCCAAAGGAAAGTTCCGGCGAGCCATTGTCCAGAGCGGTCATGGCGCCATGACGCGGGACATGGACGTGGCGCAGAGGCTCGTCCGCAAGCTGGCAAAGGTACTGCGGATTACACCCGACGAAGCCGGCTTTCGCAGCCTCGATCCGGGAGATGCCCTGCTGGACGGCGTCGAGAATGTCAGCCGGCCATCTGCGCGTCTCGATCTGCGCGATGCCGAGGGGCATGAGCCGGTCTTCGGGATCAGCCGTTTCGTGCCGGTTCATGGCGATGACGTGCTGCCGCTTAAGCCGCTGGAGGCGCTCAAGACCGGTGCGGGTTCCGAAGTGGACCTTCTGATCGGTACGAATGCCGAAGAGATGAACCTCTATTTCGTGCCTACAGGGCTCAAGGAAAAGATCGGGCGGCTTCTGGCAACCTACGTGTTCCACCGCGTGCATCCGCAAGCCCGCAGGCTGCTCAAGGCGTATGGCATGGGCAAGAGGGGCGTGAAGCCGGGGCATGCCTTTACGGCTGCCGCGCATGACCTGGTGTTCCGCTGGCCTGCCCGCCGCTTTGCCGAGGAACATCGCGGGCGCACCCATGTCTATGAGTTCGCGTGGCGTTCTCCGCTTTTCGGCGGGCTCGGCGCGGCCCATGCGATGGAACTACCCTTCGTTTTCGACACGCTGGACGTAGTGACCGGTCCCGAGGGGCTCTGCGGTGACGCGCCGCCTCAGGCGCTGGCCGACCGGGTCCATCGCATCTGGGTGGATTTCGCCCGTGACGGCAGCCTGCCTTGGGGTGAGTTCACGCGCGAACGACGCACCGTGTTTCAGCTTGAACAAGGCGAAGCGATTCAGGAGCCGCCTTTCCCGATCGCACCTTTCCTGCCCTGAAGGATCTTTCATGTACCTGGATCGACTGAAACTGCACGGTCGCCGCGCGCTCGTTACCGGCGGGGCGAGCGGCATCGGACTGGCCTGCGCCGAGGCTCTGGCCGAGTTCGGCGCGCGCGTGATCATTGCCGACCTGACAGAGGTTGCGATTGCAACAGCCGGTGCGGCGCTGCGAGAGAAGGGCCATGATTGCGAAGGCCGGATCATGGACGTCACCGATCCCGCGCGCGTATCCCAGGTGGCAGACGAACTCGGCGCGATCGATGTGCTGGTGAACAATGCCGGGATCGCCCGCAGCGACACGCCCGCCGAAGAGGTCGCGGACGAGCACTGGCGCAGCGTTCTCGACGTCAATCTCAACGGCACGTTCTGGTGTGCCCGCGCGTTCGGCCGGCACATGCTGGATGCGGGGCGAGGCAGCATCGTCAATGTGGGATCGATGAGCGGCTTCATCGTCAATCGGCCTCAGCCGCAGAGCTACTACAATGCCTCAAAGGCCGCGGTTCACCAGCTTACCCGCAGCCTTGCCGCCGAATGGGCGAGCCGGGGCGTGCGGGTGAACGCGGTTGCTCCGACCTATATTCGTACCCCGCTCAACGAATTCGCCGACAAGCAGGGGGCGATGTACCGGCGCTGGATCGATTCCACGCCGATGGCCCGGCTGGGCGAAGTGGAGGAAGTCGCTTCGGTCGTGGCCTTCCTTGCCTCGGATGCCGCCAGTCTGATGACGGGAAGCATCGTCCTTGCCGACGGCGGCTACACCTGCTGGTAAAACGACCTGCCTGTTCACGGCGGTTTATAGGTTCTGCCGCGCTTTCGTACTGCCTGTGCCCAAAGCCTGTCATGCCGATCGGCCAAGTCTTTGCGCCGATCGGCAAACTCGAAGCGGCTGTTCAAAGACCTTTCAGATAGGTTAGACCTGTCTTATAGGTTGAAGCTGACTTGCCAGGCACTGACCTGGGCGGGCGGCTGGAGGGAGGATCTATGAACCTTGGGATTTGCCTGTCCGTCGGAGCGTCCTGGCTGGCTCTCGCCGCATCTCCGGCATTGGCGCAGGATAGCGAAACGCCGAAAGGCCCGATCGCTGCAGCCGACACCGGAGCATCGGAAATCGTGGTCACCGCCCGCAAGCGCACTGAAACCCTGCTCGATGTCCCGGTGGCGGTGACAGCCGTTTCCGGTGATACCCTGGCAAAGCGCAACATCAATTCGGTCCGCGAGGCGGCCGTGCTTACGCCGGGGCTCAACATCAGCAGCGACGGCGCCGGACGCGCCTTCGTTTCGATCCGCGGCGTCGGGGTTACGCTGGTGCAGTCGGTTCAGCCCGGCGTGGGGCTTTTCGTGGACGGCATCTATCGTCCCAATACGGCCTATCTCAACAACCCCTTGCTGGATGTCGAGCGGATCGAAGTGCTACGCGGACCGCAAGGCACGCTCTATGGCAAGAACACGCTGGGCGGCGCGATCAACGTCATTACACGTCAGCCCGGCAACGAATTCGAAGCGCGCGGGCAGGCAAGCTATGCCGGACCGGACGATTCCTGGCTGGTATCGGGTTCGGTTTCCGCCCCGATCGTCACCGACAAGCTGGCGGTTCGCGTCGGTGCCTCGCACCGCCAGCAGGACGGTTTCATCAACAACACGACGATCGGCGGCAAGTCGAACAGGTTCAATACGGACTCCGTCAGCGCCACGATCCGCGCCACGCCGTCCGAGAACCTGACGCTGGTGGTCAATGGCTATTACGACTGGGTAAAGGGCACGAATGTCCCTTACGCCCGCGTTACCGGGCCCACCGATTATTCACGCAGCAACCAGTTCAATACGCTGGGCACAACGACCTACAAGTATCGCGGCGTAAATGCCAAGGTGGAGACGCCGGTAGAGGCTATCGACACCACCGTGACGCTTCAGGCCGCCTATGATGCCCGCAACAGCAGCGCACCCGATACCGACGGCGATTTCGGGCCGCTCAATATCGTTCGCCAGTCGTCCAGCGACAGTCTCCGCACCAAGACGGTGGAACTGCGTTTCGACACCCGTTTGAGCGATCAGCTCTCCACCCTTTTCGGCCTGTTCTATAGCCGCGAGGAGACACGCTCCAACCAGGCCACGCTGATCGTTCCGTTCAATCTGACCAACAATGCCAGCAACCGGACAAAGGCCGACACGTACGCGGCCTTCGGCACGGTGTTCTGGAAACCGAACCCGGACTGGGAAGTGGCACTTGGCTTGCGCTACGACCACGAGGACCGCTCGGCCAGTGGTGCCATCAATGCAGGCGGTGCTGGTAGTGTCGGCCTGAAATCGGACCAGGTGGAGCCGCGTATTTCGGTAACCCGCCATTGGACGCCGGAATTGATGACTTACGCTTCGGTCGCACGGGGCTATCGCGGCGGCGGCTTCAATGCGGTGACGGCACCCGTTCGCAAGTACAAGGGCGACAGTGCCTGGACCTATGAACTGGGCACCAAGTACGTTTCGGCCGATCGCAGCTTCACACTATCGGGTGACATCTTCTACAATGATTACAGCGACTACATCGGCCTGAACTCCATCGCCCCGTCATCGACCGGCGGTCTCGTTACCGTCGATCTCAATTCGGGAGATGTCGAAAGCTACGGTGCAGAGCTGGAGTTCAGCTACAGGCCGGTCGAGCAATGGACGCTCTCCGGGGGCGCTACTTATATGCATGCGCGCCTGACCGACTCTTCACAGTACACGGCGGTGACCGGCCGAACGCTGGCGACCGATCGGCTGACTTTCCAGCCCGACTGGATGTTCAATCTCTCCAGCGACTATGTCGTGCCGCTCGGTGCAGACAGCCTGACCTTCAATGCCAGCGTCAACGGCAAGGGCAGCCGTTCCGCAGCCAGTCTGAACCAGACGACCGCGACGATCCTCAAGAGCTACGTGCTGTTCAACGGCTCGATCACGTATCGCATGGAGAATGGGATCGAGCTTGCGGTCTTCGGCAACAATCTCTTCAACAAGAAGTACTTCGATTCCTATATCGAGCAGACGACCCTTGCCTTGGCAGGCCTTCCCGCCTCGGACCTCGGCATCATCGGCGACTTGCGGCGCTACGGCGTGCGCGCGAGCTTCCGGTTCTGATCCGATGGGCGCGTCTTCTTCCCACCCCGTTCGCAAGCCCCTGCCGGAGGGCTTCCTCGAAAAGCTGCGCGCAATCTTCGGCGAGCGCGTGGCGACGGGCGAAGCGATCCGCAGCCAGCATGGCCAGAGCGAATCCCATTTCGAACCCGTCCTGCCCGATGCCGTGGTTTTCGCCCGCTCCACGGAGGATGTCGTCGAACTGGTGGAGCTCTGTGTCGCTGACGGGGTCCCGATCGTCGCCTATGGCGCTGGAACGTCGATCGAGGGCAACGCCCTGCCGGTTCGCGGCGGCGTTACCGTCGATCTCGGCCAGATGGACGCGATCCTCGAAGTGAATGCGGAGGATTTCGACTGTACCGTGCAGGCCGGCGTGCGGCGCGAGCAGCTCAACGAGCATCTGCGCGATCAGGGACTGTTTTTCCCGATAGATCCCGGCGCCAATGCGACGATCGGCGGCATGGCAGCCACACGGGCATCCGGCACCAATGCCGTTCGCTACGGCACGATGCGCGAGGCAATCCTGTCTCTGCGGGTGGTCACCCCGGATGGCCGCGAGATCCGTACCTCCCGCCGAGCGCGAAAGTCGGCAGCGGGATACGATCTCACGCGCCTCATGATCGGCAGCGAAGGCACGCTTGGTATCATCACCGAAGTTACCTTGCGCCTTCACGCCATTCCAGAGGCGATCTCGTCGGCCGTGTGCAGCTTCGAAACTCTGGAGGGCGCGGTCGATACCGTGGTGCAGTCGATCCAGCTGGGCGTACCTCTGGCACGGGTGGAGATACTCGACGACGTGCAGATGCGGGCGGTCAATCGCTGGTCGAAACTCGACTATCCCGAACAGACCACGCTGTTCTTCGAATTCCACGGCTCCAGCCGCTACGTCGAGGAGCAAGTGGAGACGGTGCGGGAAATCGCCGACATGAACGGTGGCAGCACTTTTCGCTGGTCCAACCTGCCCGAGGAGCGCTCCAGGCTCTGGAAGGCCAGGCATGAAGCCTACTATGCGGCGGTCAACCTGCGGCCGGGCGCGGTCGGGTGGGCTACGGACGTCTGCGTACCGATCAGTCGGCTGGCCGAGTGCATCACCGAAACCAAGCAAGACCTTGAGAAGGCAAGTGTTCCGGGCACGATCCTCGGGCATGTGGGAGACGGCAATTTCCATGTCGTCTTTTCGATCGACCCCGATGCCCCGGCGGAGATCGAGGAAGTCGAGGCGATCAATGCTCGGCTGGTCGAGCGAGCGCTGGCAATGGACGGCACCTGTACCGGCGAGCATGGCATCGGGCTGGGCAAGCAGGACTGGCTCGTGGCTGAACTGGGTGAGGCCGTGGACATGATGCGTCAGATCAAGAGGGCGCTCGATCCGCAGGACCTTTTCAATCCGGGCAAGATATTCGCGTTCTCGGCCTGAGATCGCACCTGTCACGTTCCGCCGGGTGGGGCGGAACCGCCCGGCCGCCGTTTGGGACCCTACCCGGACAGCGACCGGGCGTCAGATCGGGATCGCATGGATGACAAGCATTACTCTCCCGGCACCGCGCTCGGTTGCGCCGTTCCGTCATCGGATCTTGGCGCTTTTCATCCTGGCGCTCGCCATGGCGAGCGGCTTCACGATGATGGGCTCGTTCAGCATGGTGCAGGAAGGCGCCAAGGCGGAAATGGGCCTTAGCGATTATGCCCTTAGCCTGGTTCAGGGCGTGTCCGCCGCCGTGCCGCTGGTGGTTTTCTCCGTACCGATCGGTATCTTGGTGGACCGCCGCAACCGGGTGCGGCTGCTCTTCCTGTTGGGGCTGATATGGACGGTCGGAACCCTGCTGACCGCTTTCGCGCAGAGCCTGCAGGTACTGTTCCTGGCGCGGATGATGGCCGGCATCGGCACGACGGGTGCGCTTACCGCAGCGCTTTCCCTGACCGCCGACCTCTGTGCGCCCGAGCAGCGCGGAAGGGCGATGCTGGTCGTTACGCTGGGCAAGTGCCTCGGGCAGGCAGGTGCCTTTGCCGTGGCGGGCTGGTTGTTGGGCGTCTTGCTCCAGGCGCCTCCGGCATTCACGCATGGACTGGCTCCCTGGCGCGGCACCCATGTTCTGCTCGCCGTGATAAGCCTTTGCCTGATACTGCCGCTGCTGACCTTGCGAGAGCCCGCGCGCCGCGAAGTGGAAGCAGGCATCCATGCGCCCTTCGCGATCGTCGTGGGAGAGCTCTGGGCCCGCCGCGGCTTTCTCATACCTCTGTTCATAGGTCAGGTTAGTGTGGTCATGGCCGATGCAGCGGCCAGTATCTGGGCATCTCCGGTGCTTTCGCGCAGTTATGGACTGGCGCCGGAAGTATTTGCGGGATGGATGGGCGCGTTGATCTTTTCCGCCGGACTGGCGGGCTCGATCCTCGGAGGATTCGCGGCAGATCTGGGGCAGCGGACCGGACGACGCGGCGGATTGCTGGCCGGGGCCGTCCTGGCCGCCGTGGCTGGGGTTCCCGCTGCGCTGTTCCCGATCGCTCCGAATGTCCCGTTGTTTGCAGCGGCCGTGGGCCTTCTGATGTTGTGCGGAACGATCACCGGTCTGATAACCTCGGTCGCTCTCACCGTGCTGATACCCAACGAACTGCGCGGCCTGTGCATTGGCGCATTCATCGCTCTGGCCGGTCTGGTCGGCTTCGGCGTGTCCCCCTCGCTCGTGGCATGGGTCAGCGATCTGCTGGGCGGCGAAGCGCATCTTGGCGAAGGGCTGGCGATCGTCGGAACAGGGGTGGGCGTGATTTCGGTAATCGCCTTTGCCCAGGCAATGCGCCGGGCGCCGCTTTCCGCGATGCAGGAACCTATCTGACAGCTCTTGCAAGACCTGTCAGATAGGTTATCCTGCCTGCCAGGAGAGGAGGGATCATGGAAAACGAATCCCCGATGGCGGCGATAGAAGTCTCGCCGGAAATGCTCAGCCTTGTCGGCCGCGGGCCGTTGCCGTTGTTCGAAACGCTACAAGTACCGCCGGATGCTGCCGCTTTCGTGATTGCTTTCGGGGCGCCGGGCATTCCCGCTACGCTGCGCTATCTCGCTTTGCCTGACCGGCAGATGCTGGATGCGGCGATCGAGGACCAACAGGAAGAGCGCGTGATGCTGCTGGTTTCGCGCATGGCTTGCGAACGCATCCTGGGTGCGGCGCGGCTGCCGGACGATGGCGCGCTGCACCACCTTCCCGGCGCGCTGCGTACGATCGCGCTGTCCATCCGCGATTGCGACTTGCCGGAAATGGCACGCACGCCGTATCGCCTGGCCAAGAGCATCGAGCTTCTTTGCGAAATTCTTCGCTTGCACGGTCGCGGCGACCTCGTGCCCGTCGTGGCGGAGCGGGTCCTGTCTTGCGCGGATACCCGCCGCCTGCTTGCGGCGCGCAGGATCATCGAGGATCGCTGGGCGGAAAAGCTCACTCTCGACATGATTGCACGCGCCGCCGGGCTCAACCGCGCCAAGCTCACTCGCGGCTTTCGCGAAATGTTCGATTGTAGCGTGGCGGACGCCATTGCCGAGCAGCGTTTGGGGAAGGCAGGGCAAATGCTGCTTTCGACCGACCTTCCGGTTTCGTCGATCGGCTATCGCTGCGGCTATCTCAACAACGCCAGTTTCACCCGTGCCTTCGCCCGCAAGTTCGGGCAGGCACCGACGCATTATCGCGCAGGAAGAATGGCAGCATGACGATACGCGCGCCCGAGGGTAGAACGCCGGAAAGCGGCGGTTCCCTGGTAGAACAAGCGGTGCAGGCGGTGCGCGGCCATATCCGTTCCAACGATCTGAAGGTGGGCGACACGCTTCCGGGAGAGGGGCAGTTCGCCGCCGATCTCGGTGTCAGCCGCGCGGTCATGCGCGAGGCTTTCGGGGCGCTTGCGGCCTTGCGTCTGATCGATGTGGGCAACGGCCGCCGCCCCCGTGTCGGGGCCATCGACGGCTCGGTAATCGGAACGTCGCTGGATCATGCCGTGGCGACATCGCAGATCAGCGTGGCGGAAGTCTGGGACGTTCGCCGCACCGTGGAAGTGCGTATCGCCGCGCTCGCCGCCGAAAAGCGCAGCGACCTTCAGGCCGAACAGATCCTGGCGCTGGCGGAGTCCATGGCCCGCGCGGACGGCGACATGGAACGGATAACGGCGTTCGACACCGCCTTTCATCAGATCATCGCAGCCGCATCGGGCAATTTCCTGTTCATGCAGATCGTCCGCTCTTTCGAGCCGCAGATGGAGTTTGCCGTCCCGCGCGCTTGGGAGACGCGCCGGACTGAAGAGGAGAAAGCCTCGATCCTCGATCTTCACCGCCGTATTGCCAAGGCCATTGCCGACCGTGATCCCGATGCGGCGGCAGCAGCCATGACCGCCCATTTCGACGCTTCCATCGGAGACTTGCTCCTCAACGATTGAAGGCCGCGTCCGCCATCCTTGCAATCCCGCTCAATAAGTATACGATATATGAAAATTGACCTGAATTTGGTCGATCATGGCGGATAAGCTTACAAGGGGCGGACAGTTGCGAGAATTCCTGAACAGCTGCGCGATCGGCGCGATCGCTGCGGCTTTCCTGGTTACGGGTTCTGCACAGGCGCAATCCACGTCGCAATCGCCGTCCCAGGCCCCGGTCGCCGAATGGGAACAGCCTGAAGTCATACGCCAGGGTGCAGAGCCGATGCATACCACGTTCGACGGGTTCGAAACGCGCGCCGCCGCGCTTTCCCGTGATCGGACGAAATCGCGCTATCATGTCTCGCTGGATGGCGACTGGAAATTCCACCTTTCGCCCACGCCCGAGAGCCGCCCGGCCGAATTCTTCAACCCAGATTTCGACGTGAGCGGCTGGGGTACGATGAAAGTGCCCGGCATCCTCCAGGCGGAAGGCCACGGCCGCCCGGTCTTCGTGGGCAGCGGCTATCCGTTTCCGCGCAACCAGCCCTGGATCGACCACAGCCTCAACGAAGTCGGCTCCTATCGCCGGGACTTCACCGTTCCCGCGAACTGGTCGGGCCGCCGCCTGCTCCTGACCGTGGGAGCGGCCGGGGCGGCCTATTACATCTGGGTCAATGGCCAGCGGGTGGGCTATTCCGAGGACTCCAAGCTTCCCGCCGAGTTCGACGTTACGGCCTATGCCCATGCCGGCACCAATAGCGTCGCCATCGAGCTCTATCGTTTCGCGGACGGCAGCTATCTGGAAGATCAGGATTTCTGGCGCGTCAATGGCATCGAGCGCAGCATCACGCTCTATGCGGCCCCGGCAACGCGCATGCGCGATCTTGCGATCGATGCGGGGCTGGAAAACGGCTATCGCGACGGCAAGCTCGCGCTCAAGGTCGATCTGGCGGGCGAGCAGGCGGCGATGCGCGTGCGCGCGACCCTGCTCGACGGCAAGCGCGAGGTCCTGACGCGCGAAGAAAGCAGCGGGCAGGGCGGCGCGATTTCGCTGGCGGCCAGCATTCCCGCCGTGCGGACCTGGTCTGCCGAAGATCCGCAGCTCTATACCCTGCTTGTCGAACTGCTCGATGCCCAGGGCAAGCTGGTGGAAGCGACCAGCCGCCGCATCGGCTTCCGCACGGTGGAGATCGCGGGCGGCGAAGTGCGCGTCAACGGCAAGCGGATCATGATCCGCGGCGTCAATCGCCACGAGCACGATCCGAAGACCTTCCACGTCATGTCGGAAGAGAGCATGCGCCGCGACATCGAACTGATGAAGGCGGCCAACGTCAATGCCGTGCGCACCTCGCACTATCCCAACGATCCGCGCTGGTACGATCTTGCCGACGAATATGGCCTCTACGTCATGGATGAGGCCAATATCGAAAGCCACGGCTATCTGAGCCTGTCGCAGCAGCACGACAACGATCCGAAGTACCTTCTGGGCAACGATCCCAAGTGGAAGGCCGCCCATCTCGACCGGGTGGAGCGCATGGTCCAGCGCGATCGCAATCACCCTTCCATCATCTTCTGGTCGCTTGGAAACGAGACCGGCATCGGCACCAGTTTCGAGGCTGCCGCGAAGTGGGTGCGCGCGAACGATCCCAGCCGCCTGATCAATTTCCTCGGCTGGAGCATGAGCAACTGGCGCCATCCGACCAACAGCTACGTCGATATCTTCGCGCCGATGTACGACGATGTGCCGAAGATGATCGACTACGCGAAGGATCCCGCCTTCACGCAGCCGCTGATCCTTTGCGAATATGCCCACGCCATGGGCAACAGCCTTGGCGACCTTCAGGGCTATTGGGATACCATGCGCAGCTACCCCAAGCTGCAGGGCGGCTTCATCTGGGACTGGGTGGACCAGACCACGCTGCTGAAGGACAGGGACGGCCGTACCTACTGGGGGCAGGGGCTGGACTATGATCCCGATCCGAAGGGGCCGGGCGTCCATGGCGACGAGAGCCCAGTGGGAGACGGTGTGATCCAGTCCGACCGCACGCCCGACCCGGAATACTACGAACTCGCCAAAGTCCAGTCCCCGATCGCCTTCACGCATGAAGCGGGCGGATACCGGGTGCTCAATCGCCATGACCATATCGACCTCTCGCGCTTCACGCTCGACTGGACTGTGATGGAAAACGGCAAGGATGTGGCCCATGGCGCGCTGACAGTGCCGGATGTGGCGGCGGGGGCTTCTGCCGCGATTTCGGTGCCGGTTCCGGCTGCCAAGGATGGCACGGCAGAGCGCATCCTGGTGCTGCGTGCCCGCGCCAAGGCGGGCGCGGTGCCGACGCAGCCTGCCGGGCACATCGTGGGCTGGGAACAGTTCGCACTCACCGCGCCTGTCGTTGCTGCCGTGCCCGCAGGCGTCGTGACGCCGAGCGAAACGGCTTCGGCCTTGCGCCTCGCTTCGGGCGACGCGGCGCTTGAGATCGACAAGGCGACCGGGCTCGTCACCCGCTACGAACGCGGCGGCAAGCTGCTGCTGACGGGCGGCGCGCCCAACTTCTGGCGCTCGCCGACGGATAACGATCTTGGCTCGGGCATCCCGAAAAGCCATGCCATGTGGCAGTATTTTTCGGAACATCGCCGGGTCGAGGCCATCGCGCGCGAGGGCAATGCGATTGTCGTACGCCACGACATGGGCGTGGGTTCGGTGAAGACCGAAACCCGCTGGACGATGGCGGCGGACGGCACCGTGGGCGTGACGGTGCGCTTCGAGCCGCTGCGCGATACTTTGCCCGATCCCTTGCGTGTGGGCCTGGCCTTCGAGACGCCCGCCATGCTCGATCAGGTCCGCTGGTTCGGGCGCGGGCCGCAGGAGACTTATGCCGATCGCAAGACCGGCGGCCTGATCGCCCAGTGGCAGGGCGCGCTGGCGGACCAGTTCCACGACTATGCGCGCCCGCAGGAGTCCGGCAACAAGACCGACGTGCGCTGGATCGAACTGACCGGCGCGAAGGCAGGGGCGAAGGCGGGCATTCGCTTGACCGGCACCCAGCCGCTCTCGGTCAACGCTCTGGCCTTTCCTTATGCCGACCTCGCCACCAAACCGGCGTCGCAGGCGCACAGTTCGGATATTCGCCCGCATGGCATGGGTACTTTGCTGATCGATGCCGCGCAGGCAGGCGTGGGCGGCGATACCGGCTGGAACCTCGATGGCCGGGCGCACATGCCCTATCGCATCGAATTGAAGCCGCTGACCTATTCCTTCACGATCGGGGCAGCGAGCGCTCGCTGAGGGTTTACAAGGGCGAGGTGAAACGCAAACCTTCCGGTTACAAGGCTCGTCATCCTGAACTCGTTTCAGGATCCATCACGCCGCCTGCCCCGCCGTCCGATTGGCAAGCCGCCATTGCCGCGCCCCTCCGCTACCGTGGGAGAAGGCCCAGCAATGGATCCTGAAACGAGTTCAGGATGACGTTGTTTTGGCCCGACGGGACCTCGCGGCAGATAGAGGGGCTTCAGGGCATCCCCGAAGCGTCTCCCAAGTGCCGCAATTCGTCCTCGCTGAAGACACGGCCGCGTGTCAGGAACCGGCGTTCGCGGCCGTTGTCGAGGCTGAACATGCCGCCCCGGCCGGGAACGACGTCGAGGATAAGCTGGGTATGGGCCCAGGCTTCACCCTGGGCGCGGCCGATATAAACCGGCGCACCGCCCACTTCGCCGAGCAGGATATCGCCATCGCCGATGCGAAACTCGCCGCGCGGATAGCACATCGGTGAGGAGCCGTCGCAGCAGCCGCCGGACTGATGGAACAGGACCGGGCCATATTCGGCGGTCAGCTCCGCGATCAGGGCAAGTGCCGCCGGGGTGGCGGCGACCCGTTCTACCTCATGCGACACCCCGGCGGTCTCCCTGCAAATGCGTGGCACCGGCTTCGTGCTGGAGGATGGGGACCGGTGCCACGTCGTTGACCCTTCTTAGCTTGCCATGTCGAGGACGACGCGGCCTTCGATCTGGCCCTTGTGCATGCGGTCGAAGATCGTGTTGATATCCTCGATCCTTGCCGTCTCCACGGTCGCCTTGACCTTGCCTTGCGCTGCGAAATCGATCGATTCCTGCAAGTCCAGCCTGGTGCCGACGATGGAGCCGCGCACGGTGATGCCGTTCAGTACCATGCCGAAGATGTTGAGCGGAAAGTCGCCCGGAGGCAGGCCGTTGAGCGCCACGGTGCCGCCGCGCGCGGTAACGCCGATGGCCTGTTCGAAGGCCTTTTCGCTCACCGCCGTCACCAGCACGCCGTTCACGCCGCCGCCGGTCTCGCGCTTGATGATCGTGGCCGGATCCTCGTTGCGGGCATTGACGGTGATCGTCGCGCCCAGCCTGCGGGCGAGGTCGAGCTTGGTGTCGTCGATGTCGATGGCCGCAACGTTGAGGCCCATGGCCACGGCATATTGCACCGCCATGTGGCCGAGGCCGCCGATGCCGCTGATCGCCACATAGTCACCGGGCTTGGTGTCGGTCATCTTCAGCCCCTTGTAGACCGTCACCCCGGCGCAGAGCACGGGCGCGATCTCCGTGAAGCTGATATTGCCGGGGAGATGGCCGACGTAGTTCGGGTCGGCAATCACATAGTCCGCAAAGCCGCCGTTGATCGAATAGCCGGTGTTTAGCTGCTCCTCGCACAGCGTTTCCCAGCCGCCCAGGCAATGCACGCAGTGGCCGCAGGCGGTGTAGAGCCACGGCACGCCCACCCGGTCGCCTTCCTTCACATGCTTGACGCCCGCGCCGACCTGGCTGACGAAGCCGACGCCCTCATGGCCCGGAATGAAAGGCGGGTTGGGCTTGACCGGCCAGTCGCCTTCCGCCGCGTGAAGGTCGGTGTGGCAGACGCCGGAGGCCTGGATCGCCACCTGGATCTGGCCGGGCCCCACTTCGGGAACCGGGACTTCGTCGATGGTCAGGGGCTTTCCGAATTCACGCACGACGGCAGCCTTCATGGTCTTGGCCATTACAACACTCCTGTGGGAAAATGGTATTCGTCAAGAATAGGGGGCGCGCTCCGCTTTCGGGAGAGAGCGTAGCGGAGCGCGCCGGGGGATCAAGCTCAGAAGAAACCGAGCTTGCGGGGGCTGTAACTTACGAGCATATTCTTTGTTTGCTGATAATGATCGAGCATCATCTTGTGGGTTTCGCGCCCGATGCCGGACTGTTTGTATCCGCCGAAAGCCGCATGGGCCGGATAGGCATGGTAGCAATTGGTCCAGACGCGCCCGGCCTTGATCTCGCGGCCGAAGCGGTAGCAGGTATTGGCATCGCGGCTCCACACCCCGGCACCGAGACCGTAAAGCGTGTCGTTGGCGATTTCGAGGGCCTCTTCGGCATCCTTGAAGGTGGTGACGGAAACGACCGGGCCGAAGATCTCCTCCTGGAAGATCCGCATCCTGTTATGGCCCTTGAACACCGTCGGCTTGACATAATAGCCACCCGAGAGTTCGCCTTCGAGTTCCGCCGCTTCGCCGCCGATCAGGATCTCGGCACCTTCCTGGCGGCCGATGTCGAAGTAGGAAAGGATCTTCTCGCGCTGTTCGGATGAGGCCTGCGCGCCGATCATCGTGGCCGGATCGAGCGGATTGCCCTGCACGATGGCAGCGACGCGCTGGAGCGCGCGTTCCATGAAGCGATCGTAGATGCTTTCCTGGATCAGCGCGCGGCTGGGGCAAGTACAGACTTCGCCCTGGTTGAGCGCGAACATCACGAAGCCCTCGATCGCCTTGTCGAAGAATTCATCGTCCTTTTCGGCCACGTCCGCGAAGAAGATGTTGGGCGACTTGCCGCCAAGCTCCAGCGTGACCGGGATCAGGTTCTCGCTGGCATATTGCATGATGAGGCGCCCGGTCGTCGTCTCGCCGGTAAAGGCGATCTTGGCGATGCGGCTGGACGAGGCGAGCGGCTTGCCCGCTTCCAGGCCGAAGCCGTTGACGATGTTGAGCACGCCTGCGGGCAGCAGGTCGCCGACGATCTCGGCCCAGACCATGATCGAGGCCGGGGTCTGCTCGGCGGGCTTGAGCACCACGCAGTTGCCTGCCGCCAGCGCCGGGGCGAGCTTCCAGGCCGCCATCAGCAGCGGGAAGTTCCAGGGAATGATCTGTCCGACGACCCCGAGCGGTTCGTGGAAGTGATAGGCGACGGTATCGTTGTCGATCTCGCTGATCGAGCCTTCCTGGCCCCGGATCACGCCCGCATAGTAGCGGAAGTGATCGATCGCGAGCGGCACGTCGGCGGCCATAGTCTCGCGGATCGGCTTGCCGTTGTCCCAGGTTTCGGCCGTGGCAAGGCGTTCTAGGTTTTCCTCCATGCGATCGGCAATGAGGTTCAGCACGCGGGCGCGCTCGGCTACCGGAGTCTTGCCCCAGCCATCCTTGGCGGCATGGGCGGCGTCCAGCGCGGCTTCGATGTCGGAAGCATCCGAGCGGGCGATCTGGCCGACCACTTGTCCGGTGATCGGTGAGATGTTGTCGAAATAGCGCCCGGCCTTCGGCGCGGCCCAGCGGCCGCCGATGAAATTGTCGTAGCGGGCGGCGAAGGGGGCCTTAAGTGCGGCCCGGTCCTGAACAGGTGCGTCCACGGAAGTCTATCCTCTCTTGCGGCGCCTCATGGCGTCTCGTCGAGGATGAGTGTTGCGCAATGGAATGGATTGCGAAAGCCGGGGGCAAGGACTGGTTGTACCCTGCTGTCTCACCGGCGAGACAGTTTTCCTCCCCCGGCGGGGGAGGACTAACGCGAAAGCCCTGCCTTGGTCATGCGGCGGTAGAGCGTTGCGCGGCCGACGCCGAGAATGCGCGCGGCCTCGCTGGCATTGCCGCCCGCTTGCGCCAGCGCCTGGCGCAGCACGCTGCGGTCGCTGTCCTCGAAAGAGGGGCCGGGAGAGTCCGCGCCCAGCACCTGATCGAGCGGGCGGGGCCGGGCGAGCAGGGCATCGGTAAGCCGCAGGCGCGTGCGCGCGCCCCGGCTGGCGCCGATGACGAGATCGTCGCGGTCGGTCGCGAGCAGAGCGGTGCCGTGGACCGGATCGTCGGCAAGGAAGACGATGCGCGATCCGGCGAAGTGCTGGCAGAAATAGTCGCGCTCGATCCGCCGCGCCGCATCGCGGACGAGGGCCGAGACCAGTTCCGCCATCGCCGCGCCGTGATCCTGCCGGTAGCTCGATACGTCGAGAGCGCCCGCCAGCCGCCCGAAGGGATCGTGAAGCGGGGCATCCATGCAACTGATGCCGACATTGCGGCTGGCGAAGTGCTGGTCGCGGTGGATGACGACCGGCTGATCCTCGAAAAGGCAGGTACCGATGCCGTTGGTGCCTTCCTCCGCCTCTCCCCAGCGACCGCCTTCGACAAGGCCGACCGCGTCGAATTCAGCGGTGTCGCCGTCTCCCACTCTCCGGTCCAGCACGATGCCGGTAGGATCGCTGAGCACCACGCCGCAGCCCGATTTCCCGACCGAGCGGAACATCTGGTCCATGACCGGCCCGGCGACGGCGAGGAGGGCGGCATGCTCGCTGCGCCGATGGCCGAGAGTGGTGAGATCCACGCGGGCGCGCTTCGATCCGGTTCCGGGATCCAGGCCGTGGTGCAGCAGCGACCGGCACCACGAGGCCGTCACCGCCGAAACGCCCGCACTGCTGGGCGAGCGTACCGCGTCGAGAACCACATCGATGTGGCGCAGCTCTGGGCTGGTGCCGTTCCGACTCATCGCATCTCCTCTATGCAGGATCACTGCTTGGGCCTTCGAAGTCAAACCGCTCTCTGACCAGGGGTGTGCCTCGGGGAAATTTGCGGGCATCGCGCCGGAATTCGCTGTTCTTTTCGCAGGTTGCGCTGGATAGCGCATCTGTTAGGGAAAATACGGTGGGGCTTGCGGGGGCGACGGAACGGGCGCGCGCCGCTATCACAGTCGAGACGAGGCGTTCAGGGGCGTGGCAGATGGTCGTTTGTCGCCGATGACGGCGGAACAGGACATCGAGGATATCGGGGAAACGCGCAGCTACCGCGCGTTCCTCAGCTATAGCCATGCCGACGAGCGTTTTGCCGGCAAGCTGCACCGCTGGCTCGAAGCCTATCGCATTCCCGCGCGCCTCGTCGGCACCACCACGCGGCTAGGTGCCGTGCCACGCCGCCTGACGCCGATCTTCCGGGACCGCGCCGAACTTGCCGCTGCCTCCAGTCTCGACCAGGAAGTGCGGCAGGCGCTGTCCCGGTCGGATGTCCTGCTGGTGCTGTGTTCGCCGGCGGCCAGGAACTCGCGCTGGGTGGATGCCGAGATCGAGCTGTTCCGCAGCTTCCATCCCGACCGGCCGGTCATCGCCGCCTTGCTGGAGGGCGAGCCGGAGGAGAGCTTTCCGGTGTCGCTGGTCGGACCCGATGCGAACGGGGTGCTTCACGAACCGATCGCTGCCGATTTTCGCGCCGACCACGACGGCCCGAAGCTCGCCCGCCTGAAGATCGTAGCCGGGCTGACCGGCATCGCGCTCGACCAGATCATCCAGCGCGATGCGCAGCGCCAGTTGCGCCGTGTGATTGCCATCACGCTCCTTACGGTCCTGCTTACGCTATCCATGGCCCTGATGCTGATCTTTGCGCTGCGCGCGCAGATGGAAGCTGAGCACCAGAGACGGCAGGCCGAAGGATTGATCGAGTTCATGTTGACGGACCTCAGACAGAGGCTGGAAGGCGTCGGTCGCCTCGATGTGCTGCAATCGGTCAATGAGCGGGCGCTGGACTACTACGCCGATCAGCCCGACCTGAAGGAACTTCCCGCCGACTCGCTGGAGCGCCGCGCCCGTATCCTTCATGCCATGGGCGAGGACGATCACAAGCGCGGCGACTATGAGGGCGCCGTGGCCAAGTTTGCCGAGGCCCACCGCGTGACCGGCACTCTGCTGGCCGCCGATCCGCGCGATCCCTCACGCATTTTCGCGCATGCCCAGAGCGAATTCTGGCTTGGCTACGTCGATTTCAGGGAGAAGCGCTATGACAAGGCGCTGCCCCGTTTCATTGCCTATCGCGCGCTGGCGGAGCATCTCGTCCGCCTCGTCCCCGGAAACCAGGCTTACTGGCGGGAACTCGGCTATGCGCAGGGCAATATCTGTACGATCGCGGTCGAGCGGAAAGGCCCGGTGGATCAGCTCGCCGAATGCGGCAATGCGCTGAAGACCATGGAGAAAGTCGCCGGGATGGAGCCCGATGACCGGAGCCTGGATTCCGACATCGCCAACCGCCATGCCTGGATGGCCGATGCCCTGCTCGTGCAGGGCCGCGACGTCGAGGCGCTTCAGGAGCGGACCCGGCAGGCGGCGATCGTCCAGCGCCTGGTCAATCAGGATCCCAAGAACGCCACGTACCAGCAGGACTGGATGCTGGCACGCTATTCGAATGCGGAATTGCTCTATAGTCTCGGAGAGAAGGGGCGTGCGGAGCAGTTGCGGGAAGAGGCGCGGCAGGATGTCGCGCGTCTCATCGCATCCGATCCGCAGAACAATGACTGGCGGCTGTGGGAGACCCGGTTGGCCGCGCCGTTCGAGAATTAAGGGGAACTTATGTCCACGCTCAACTATACCCAGTACGGCCTCTCGCCGTCATTCGATCTCGGTCTTTCGGACGATGCCGAGATCGTGAAGTTCCAGGTTACCCTGGAGGTCGTCAAGCGCAAGATCTCGCTCCGCTACGAGGTGGTGGGAGATCCTAGTTTGCAGTACATTCCCATCACTTGCAACAGCAAGGTGGAGATCGAACTGGTCGGCGATCAGCTCTATTTCTCGAAGGAATGGGACGCCATCACCACCAAGGAAGCGCTCTCGTCCTACTATGGCGGCCTTGAATACGACAAATACGACAAGGAACTCGATCGCTACAAGGTTGTTCGTTTCCAGGCGCGGTTCAATTACGGTGGCAAACTGGGAACCCGGCATCCGTTCAATATCAATGTCGATCTGCTCCAGGGCACCCGCCGCGCACCGAAATGGATCGGCATCACCATCGATCCCGATATCAAGAACCCGCCTCCAGGTCGTTTCTGAAGCTGAACTTCTCCAAAGGGTGCCTGCGTGACTCTTCCTGCTCTTGCCAGAATTAGGCAGATTGCGCGCGCGGGCGACACCCTGCGGGCCTGGCGCATGTTCGAGACGTCCGGGCTGCCGGATTCCACGGCCCCGGAAGCGCTCTGCCTCAAGGGCAGGCTGCTCAAGGATCGCGGGCTGCGCAGCGAAGGGACAGAGCGAACGGAACTGCTGGAGCAGGCGCAGGCGGCCTATCTTACGGCGGCGGGCGACCGCCCTGCGACCTATCCGCTGATAAATGCCGCCACCATCGCATTTCTCAACTACCGGCCGGACGAGGCGCAGGCCATCGCCCGGGGGATCCTGGCTATCTTGCGCAGCGGTGAGCATGAGCAGGAAACGGCCTACTGGCTTGGCGCGACCGAGGCCGAAGCGCTGCTCCTGCTCGATGAAACGGATGAGAGCCGTGAGGCGCTGGAAAAGGCGATGCGCGCCGCGCCCGAGGCTTGGGAGGACCATGCGGTAACGCTGCGGCAGTTCCGTCGGATACTGGAACGGTTGGGCCGTTCGCCAGACCTGTTCGATCACTTGCAACCACCGCAGAGCCTCTATTTTCAGGGTATTATCGGAATTCCCGAAGACGAGGCCGAAGTGCGGGCCAGGCTCGAGAGTGCCTTCGGGGAAATCCTGCCCGGAGCGGTATTCGGCGCTCTGGCGGCCGGCGCCGATATCGTCGTGGCCGAAATGGCTCTGGCACGGGGCATGCGGCTTCATATTGTCCTGCCGACCTCGATCTCGCGCTTCCGGGAAGTATCAGTTGCGCCTTATGGCGAGGGTTGGTGCGCGCGGTTCGACCGCCTGCTCGACGAGGCGGATTTCGTCGAAGCGCTGGAGGGCAATGCGGGCCTTTCGCAAGCTGCCATCCTGAACGGATCGCGCGTCGCCATGGGGCTGGCCTTGCGGCATGCGCGCAGTCTCGCGACACGGGCCACGGCTCTCCATGTGTCACGGGGCATCGACGAGCCGGGGCCGGCTGAACAGGAATGGCGCGCGCAGCATCTGCCGGTTCATGAAGTGGTGCTCGACCATTCGCTTCCGGCAAGGGGGGCGGGACTGGACCCGGCCTCCAACTTGGCCATCGTGGCATCCTGCGGTCCGCTTCCCGCGAACTACGACCACGGCGCAGTGGAGGAAAGCCATCTGGAAGGCGCGACAGTTCTGGCCTTTGCCGACCTCGTGACGGCGATGGACTGCGCGCTTGCCTTGCTGCGCGGCTCGCCCGAATTGCAATTGGGTCTCGACCAGCGCGCCGTGCCGAATGGCGAAAGCCTCGAAGTGACGGGCGAACTGGCGATCCTTCTGGCGCGCGCGGCCCCGCAGGGCAGTATCTGCGCGACCTGGCCGCAGATCGCGGCGCTCGATCTTCTGGCCCCGGAATATCGTTTCGAGTCGGCGGGAGAGATCGTGACGGCCCTGGGGGATGTCCCTATCGGCCTGTTCTGCCCGTCGTCCGCAGTCTGAACTGTCAGCAGATCATTTCGGCAAGCATGCGCGGCGCGTGGATGGTCAGGCGATCGTCGTCGCGGCTGATGATTCCCCGCCGGATCAGCGCGGCAATCGCGCGCGACGCGGTTTCGCGCGTCGTGTTCGCGCCCAGGGCCAGGGTGGTCACGCGCGGCGGCGGGGCAATGGTGTCGCGGCCGTCGGCAAGCGCGATCAGTTCGGCATAGACGCGCCCGGCAGCGCTATAGGTCATGCGCGTTACCATGCGATCGAGCGCGCGGTCGAGCTGCCTCGCCAGCAAGCGCGCCATTCCGGCGGCGATCTGGACATTTCCGGCGACGAGTTCGGCGATTTTCGTGGCTTCGGCGCAGAGCAACTGACAGTCTAGCAGGGCGCTGATCTCGGCGCGATGGACGCTGGCAGCGGGATAGGCGCCGAAGAACTCGCCCGGCCCATGTTGCGCCACCTGCTGGCGCTGCCCTTCCAGGCCATATGTCTCGACCCTGAGGGCGCCGTCGATAACGAGCCAGCAATTGTGCGAAGGCTCTCCCTGCCGGGCCAGAATGTCCTTCGATGAGAGGCGCTGGGGGATGAGCACGCGCGCAAGCGCCTCGGCAGCAGGCCGATCGCATCGAAAGATCGCTCTTATTGCCTCGATCTGAGCTTCGAAATCCAATGGCTGCCCCTCAGCCGAAACGGTCCTTCACCGCACGACTGAGCCCCGCTTAGCCGATTCTTGCCGGGTAGGGGAAGAAGCCAGTGCCAAATCCTGTCGCCAATTCCTGTCAGGTGTGATCCCAATCACACGTCTTCGACTTCTTGTGGCGTACATAAATTGCGCGACCCGAAGGCGGCTCGTAACAGAGCAGCCCCATTACTTGGCCCGAAGGTCTTTTTGGCCTTCGGGCCATTTTTTCGGAGCTTCATGCCGGGGGTGTGGCGTTTCAGGCTCCCGTACGAAGTGCGACCCGAGGGCGGGTGTCGAAGTGCGCGAGGTTCTTTTTTCGTCGCCACTATTTGCTGCCGTAGAGGACGGTTCGGGACAAGTGAAAATAAAGTCATTGCGGTGTTAAACATGCCGCATTTCGAAAGACATCGATTGCTGAAGGCAGCGGCCTTATTTCGCCAGGAATGTGGGATTCCTGCGCGAAGTTATTCATTCTTTTCGAAGAAAACGGGCCGGGTCGTCATTGTGCTTCGCAGTTTGCCAAGACGACCGGTTTGGTCCTTTTTCCCGATTTCGGACGGTGTCGACCGATCTCCGAAAACGGGATGCCCCGGCACCTGAGCATCGGTGCCGGGGCATCCCGCGATCGTTTACTTGCGTGAAGCCGCGCTGGCGTCGCGAGCGGCGCGGAATTCGCTGTCCTGCGACCAGTTGGGCCAATCGCGGCCGTTCGCAAGGCGATTGCCGACGCTGTAGAGCAGCGTGAAGTCGCTGTCCCAGCCGGAGGTATTCCAGTTGGGATCGTATTCATCCGCAGGCTGGTGGTACTTGTCGCGCGTATAGGCGTCGGACAGTTCCTTGCCGCGCGCATCGCCGCCGTTCACCAGCTCGCGGCCGGGGTTGAACGAGATCGCCGGAACGCCGCGCTTGGCCATGGGGAAATGGTCCGATCGGTAGAAGCTGCCCGCTTCCGGCCGCGCGTCCGGCGTGAAGTGGCGACCGAGCTTTCCGCCTTCCTCGGTCAGCATCGTCAGCAGGTCCAGCTTGGCCGCGCCGGAAATGCTGAAGTTGGTGGTCTTCTCGATCGAGAGCGGACCATCCATGTTGATGACACCGGCGGTGGTCGCCAGCGGGCGCAGCGGATTGTCGGCGTAGTATTCGGAGCCGAGCAGGCCCTTTTCCTCGGCCGTCACCGCCAGGAACAGCACCGAACGCTCGGGCTTCGTCTTGGCGAAGGCGCGTGCCAGTTCGAGCAGGGCGGCAGTCCCGGAAGCATTGTCGCGCGCGCCGTTGTAGATGCGATCGCCCTTGGCATCGGGCAGGCCGACGCCGAGGTGATCCCAGTGTGCCGAATAGATCACCGTTTCGTCCGGGTACTTCGAGCCGCGCACGAGGCCTGCGACATTGTACGAGGTGATGATGTCCGACTTCACGGCGTAGTTCGCGCTCATCGTCGCCTTGAGCGGGATGGGCTGGAAATCCTTCTTGCGCGCAGCCGCCTTGGCGGTTTCGAAATCCACGCCCGAGGCCTTGAGCAGCTGGGCGGCAAGGTCCTTCTGGATCCAGCCTTCCATCTGCGTGTGGGCCGCCTTGGGATCGGCGCGCACGATGTCGAACATCGTGTTGGTGTTCGAGTTCTTGACGGTCGCCCAGCCGTAGGAGGCCGGTTCGCTCTCGTGGACTACCAGCACGCCGGCAGCACCCTGGCGCGCGGCTTCTTCGTACTTGTAGGTCCAGCGGCCGTAATAGGTCATGAGCTTGCCGCCGAAATCGCCGCCGCCGTTTTCAACGCCGCCACCCTCGAAATCGGGATCGTTGACGAGCACGACCATGATCTTGCCCTTGAGATCGACGCCCTTGAAATCGTCCCAACCGCGTTCCGGTGCCTTGACGCCGTAGCCGACGAAGACCAGCGGCAGGTCCTTGAAATCGACGGAGGACTGGCCGGTTTCCGCGGCGCGAACCGCGATCTGCTCACCCTGCGAAAGCGGCGTCGCGGTGCCGCCGATGGTCATGGCCACGGTGGGGGTGCCGACGATGCTGGACATGCGCAGCGGCACGTTCTGGAACCAGGAGCCCTTCTCACCGGCGGGCTGGAGACCGGCGGCCTTCATCTGCGCGGCGATATAGTCGATGGTCTTCTTCTCGCCGGGCGTTGCTGGGCCGCGACCTTCGAAAGCATCGCTGGATAGCGTCTTGATGTCGTTCGAGACGCGGGCGACATCGAACTTCGGTGCAGGCGCGGCGGCAAGGGCCATCGCCGATGCGGAGATCAGCGCGCCAAAGGTGAGCACGCGCAGCGATTTGCGCGGGAAACGGGTGATCGGGGAAGTCATCGGTACTCCTTGGCCCCTGAGGCCGGATGTTGCGAGGCGCGCTGAATCGGTCGATCCGCTGGCGCCGATGATCACGATCCCCGCTCGCTTGTCGATACGTGTACTGCATGATTTCGACAGGCGCGGATATGAAATCGTTTTAAACCGATCGGGCAACTACCCGTTGTTCCGCGAGACGAAAGTCCAATTGGGCTTCGGCGATCGCCTGCCCAAGTTGCCGCGCTTCCTCCACGGTGTTCCAGGCATGGAAGGAGGCGCGCAGGCATTGTCCGCGCACGTCGTATCGGAAATCGCCGGGTGCAAGCGTCTGCCGCAGCGTTTCGACATCGTCGAACAGCAGGCAGAGCGTGCCGCCTCGGCCGTGCATGTCGATCGGGCGGTTCACCGCCTCCTCGAAGGCGGCGATGCAGGTGCGGTTATGACGCAGCACCGTGTCCTGTCCGATCGCGCGCAGGGTCTCTATCCCTGCAGCAGCCAGCGCGAAGGGGGCGATGGATGGGCTGCCGCCCTGGAAACGGCTGGCGTCGGCGGCGTGGCGGAAGCTGCGGATATCGAACTCGAAAGGATCCTCGTGGCCGAACCAGCCGAGGTCGAGCGGCTCGATCGCCGCCGTCACTTCGCTGCGCAGCCAGAGCCATGCGGCGCCCGGACCGCCGCAGAGCCATTTCACGCTCGATCCGATCACGGCGTCCACGCCCCAATCTCGGGGCAAGACCGGCAGGATGCCCACCGATTGCGCGACATCGACGATGGAAAGCGCGCTGTGATGCCGGGCGAGGGCGGCGATTTCCGCGATGGGGGAGGTGATGCCGGTGTTGGAATGGACGTGCATGGCGACGACGGCCGCTACCCTGTCATCGATGTGGCGTTCCCAGGTGGCTGCATCGCCGGGGGACTGCGCGGCGGGCATCAGCACGGTCTCGAAGCCCAGCCGCTCCAGACCCTGCGCGACATAGCCGACGGTGGGAAAGGCCTGCTCCGACATCACTATCCGGTTGCGTCCTTTTGCAGGGCGCAGGCCGGAAAGCAGCGAGAACAGGGCGGCGGAGACGCTCTGCTGCGGTGCGATTTCCGATATCTCCGCGCCGATCAGTCCGCTGACTGCGCTGCGGAAACGCTCGATCGTGTCGAGCCACGGTCCCCAGGCGGCACCGCCGGTGTCCTGCCATGGCGCCAGATAGCCTTCCTCCAGCGCAGCGCGCGCCGAGCGGGGGAGGCATCCCACCGAATGGCTCAGGAGATAGGGGCCGCTTTCGGGAACGTGGAACAAGTCGATCATCGGTCAGTGGCTCGCCTTTTCCGCAATGCTGTCGCGGACTCGGCCATAGTCATGGCCCCATTCGTCGGTCATTTCCACGCGCACATCCCAAAGCGCCGGGAAAAAGCGATGCTTGGCGCCGGCTTGCAGCAGATCGACCGAACGCCCCTTGAGCGAAGCCGAACCCATGCCGATCGAGCGGTGGATCAGGAACAGGTGATGCCAGCGGAACTTGCCGAAGAGTTCGTCCAGCTCGATCAGGGCTTCGGCCACGGCATAGGCTTCGTCGTGGGCATAGTCATGGTCGTAGATATCGCGCACGGTGCGTCCGGCGCCGGTGACGTAGGCCGCGTCGAAGGTCTGCCAGAGATCGGGAATGATGCGGAGAAGTACGCGGAATCCGGGCGATTCCTGGCCGCTGCCGTTGCCGAGTTGCAGCCGGATCTGCTGGTATTCCTTGGGTGACATCGTTTCCAGCAGATCGAGCTGGTCGATCATCATGCGCAGGATCCGGTGGCAGCGCGTCAGCAGGGTGATGACCCGGAAGGCCTGCTTGTCGCGAAGGTGTTCGTCCACCGCCACGATCGAATAGGCCATCAGCTTCATCCAGAGTTCCTCGACCTGATGGACGATCTGGAACTGGAGTTCGTCGGCATTGGCCAGATCGTCGAACGGTTTCTGGCAGGTCAGCAGGCGTTCAGTCTGGAGGTAGATTTCGTAGTCGAGCGCAGCGGGCGCTTCGAGCAGTTCGTAGACCTTGCGGCGTTCCATGTTGTCTCCCCGGGGAACTTGTGGGAGGACAATAGCACTCTGCGTTCGGGACATTGGTCCCAATGTCGGGAGTTGTGGCGCCATGTGCAGAACGTTTGGTGCTTGATATGCTAAATCAGGGAACGAACGTTTCGATGAGGAAGGGCATGGCACTCGACGCGGCCGACAGGCGCATTCTCGCGGCGCTGGAGCGCGATGCGCGGCTCAGCTTCGCGGGGCTGGGCGACATGGCGGGTCTGTCCAAGACGCCGAGCTGGAAACGGGTTCAGGCCATGGAGAAAGCGGGGGTCATCACCGGCTACCGCGCTGTGATCGAACCTGCGGCAATCGGCCTGGGGACGAGCGCTTTTGTTCATGTCTCGATCGAGTTCGATCGTCACGAATCCTTCGAACAAGCGGTGGCCGAGGAAGCCGCCGTGCTGACCTGTCACGCTGTGGTCGGCGATTTCGATTACATGCTGCACGTCATGACCGGTGAGATGACCGATCTCGACGACTTCCTGCGCAACCGTCTGCGCCGCCTGCCCGGGGTGCGCCATTTCAACACGACCCTGGCGATGCGCGACGTGAAGCCGCGCGCCTACCTCACCGACGCGGCCCGGGAGCGGGACGGTCGATGAGGTGCAGGCGTGGCCTAGGTCAGTCGATTTCCTCGACCTGGTCGAGGTAGTCTCCGTAGCCTTCTTCCTCCATGTCCTCACGCGCGACGAAGCGCAGCGAGGCGGAGTTGATGCAGTAGCGCAGGCCGCCGCGATCGAGCGGTCCGTCCTCGAAGACGTGGCCGAGATGGCTGTCGCCGTGGGCGGAACGCACTTCGGTGCGGATCATGCCGTGGGTACGGTCGACCAGGTTGTTCACATTGGCCGCTTCGATCGGCTTGGTGAAGCTGGGCCAGCCGCAACCGGATTCGTACTTGTCGGAAGAAGCGAAGAGCGGCTCGCCCGAAACGATGTCGACATAGATGCCCGGCTTCTTGTTGTAGAGGTACTCACCGCTGCCCGGACGCTCGGTGCCGCTGCGCTGGGTGACGTGGAACTGCTCGGGCGTCAGGCGGGCGATGGCCTCTTCGGTCTTTTCGTAACTGGGCATGCGTGGTTCTCCTTGGGCGCGAAGATGGGGATGGCGTGATCTGGTTGAAAGGGGGTGCGCGTTCGAACCCCGAGGGCTTGCGGCGGTCCCGCGGATAGGCCAGCAATGGCTGCGCAGCAAACCTTCGAAGGATAGCAGAGCGGCAATGCGCGAGATCAATTTCGATGGGCTGGTCGGTCCCAGCCACAACTATGCGGGTCTTTCGCTGGGCAATATCGCCTCGGCATCGAATGCCGGTGCCGAATCCGCGCCGCGAACGGCGGCCTTGCAGGGTATCGGCAAGATGCGGCGAATGCTGGCTCTCGGCCTGCCGCAAGGCCTGTTCCTCCCGCATGACCGGCCCAATGCGGACTGGCTGCGCAAGCTGGGTTTCGCCGGAAAAGACCAGGCCGTGCTGCGCAGCGCCTGGGAGCAGGAACCGGCGCTGCTGCGCAATGCCTTTTCCGCTTCCTCGATGTGGACTGCCAATGCCGCGACCGTATCCCCGGGACCAGACACGGCGGACGGACGCTGCCATTTCACCGTCGCCAATCTTTCCACGATGCTCCATCGCAGTATCGAGCACGACCAGACCTTCCGCCAGCTTCGCCTTGCCTTCGCGGACAAACGCCATTTCGCCGTCCATCCGGCGCTGCCGTCCGGCCTTGGCGATGAGGGCGCGGCCAACTTCATGCGTCTCGGCCAAAGCCATGCGCAGCGCAGTCTCGAGCTTTTCGTCTATGGCGAGCGTACGGCGCAGGGCGGCGGCGCCGGCACGTTTCCGGCCCGGCAGCACCGCGCGGCAAGCGCGGCAGTGGCGCGTCTGCACGGGCTGGGGAGCGGGGATCATGCGCTTGTCCGGCAGAGCGAGATCGCGATCGCGGCAGGCGCATTCCACAACGACGTCGTTGCGGTTGCCAACGAAAACGTGCTGTTCACGCACGAACAGGCCTTCGCGGACCGCGAGGCGGTGTTCGGCCTGGTGCGGGAGCGCGTTCCCGGTGCCGCCATTGTCGAGGCGCCTGCCGATCGCATCGATCTCGATCTGGCCATCCGCACTTACTTGTTCAACTCGCAACTGGTGACGCTGCCGGGCGGGGACATGGCGCTGATCCTGCCGCAGGAAGCGCGAGAGGCGCCTGCGGTCTGGGGCTGGCTTCAGGACGTTCTCGCGGCAGACAATCCGATCCGCCATCTCGAAGTGGTGGATGTTCGCGAATCCATGCGCAACGGCGGCGGTCCTGCCTGCCTGCGCCTGCGCGTCGCCGTATCGGACGAGGCCCATGGCGCTATCGATCCGCGCTTCCTGCTCGACGAGCGGATCTGCGACCGGATCGAGGCGGTGGTGGACCGGGAATGGCCAGAGCGCATCGCGCCCGGCGATCTGGGCGAGCCCGAGCTTTGGCAGCGGTGCCGGATCGCGCGTGGCGCCCTGCTGGATGCATTGGGTTTCGCGGCGGGCGAATTGTAAGCGCGGAGCGACCTTTCAGTCCTCGCGCGCTTTCTTGATCACGAGCGTATCCGCAGCGATCCATGCCAGCAGCGCCGAGGTATTGCTGCCCAACGCGGCCTGGGCAAGACCGCTGCGGTCGCGGCTGCCCAGCACGGCGAGATCGGGCGTGAACGCGGCGATGCTGCGGGCCAGGACCTCGTCCGGTGCGCCGAGTTCGAGGCGTGGAACGATTCGTGCCGCAAGCTCGGCGGGCAGTTCGCCGTCGTCGAGGAAGCTGGCCAGTTTCGTTTCGGCCTCGCGGCGCAGTTCTTCGCGCATGCCGTCGGAATCGATCCATCCGCGAAACGGCACATGATAGGCGTGAACCACGTCGATCGGGATTTCTGGGAACAGTTCTGCGGCCAGGCGCAGGGTGCGCAGCGCGTCGGCCGATAGATCCACGGAAACCAGCATGCGCCTGTAAGGTTGGTGCGGTCGCTGTTTGACGATCAATACCGGCGCGGCGGCATTGCGGATGATGTGGTCCACCGCCGTGCCGAGGAAATAGTCGCCCACATGGTTGAAGCGGGCGATGCCGGTAACGATCAGTGCGGGCGCGATGTCCCGCGCGACGTCCGCGATCGTATCCGGGGCGGGGCCGAGCGGGAGCAGGACGGTGACTTTGTCCTGGGTGCCGGAAAGGGTGGCCCGCACATCGCTGTCGGTAACGGTTTCGCCGGGGCGCATGGCATGGACCACGCATGTTTCGACCTGCCATTGCCGGCCCAGCATCAGCGCGCGGTCCACGGCGCGGTCGCTTCTTGCGCTGAGATCCGTGGCCACCAGTACCGGTCCGCGTTGTCCTGCCATGCCCACGCTCCTTTCGGGTTCAGTCCTTGATAGTGGCGGCCTTGATAATGGGAGGCCTTGCGGGTCGGCGCTGCGCGCTCAGTCGCAACACGGCGAAGCCCGTGAGCGCGGAGACGATCGAGCCGCCCAGCACGCCGATCTTCACTTCGTCGATCAGGAGCGGGTCGCTGAAGGCAAGGCCGCCCACGAACAGGCTCATGGTAAAGCCGATGCCGCAGAGCAGGCACATGCCGTAAGTCTGAAGCCATGTCGCGCCGCTTGGCCGCTTGGCGATCCCCAGGCGCGCGCAGAGCCAGAGCGCCAGGAAGACGCCCACCTGCTTGCCGAGGAACAGGCCTCCCGCAACACCCATGGGGAGCGGGGCCAGCAAGTGCTCGATACCGATACCCGCCAGCGAGACGCCGGCATTGGCGAAGCCGAACAGGGGAACGATGCCATAGGCGACCCAGCCGTGGAGGCCGTGCTCCAGCCGGTGCAGCGGCGATTCCTCGCTGTCGGGCGCGCCGGGCGTGACGCGGATGGGGATCAGGCTCGCCGCAAGAACGCCCGCGATCGTCGCATGGACGCCGGACAGCAGTACGGCCAGCCACAGCATTGCCGCCAGCACGAGGTAGGGCCACAGGCGTTTCACGCCGACACGGTTGAGCACGAACATCACGCCCATGATCACGCCCGCCGCAAGCAGGGCCGCGCCGTGGATCTGGCTGGTATAGGCCAGGGCGATCACCGCAACCGCGCCCATGTCGTCGACGATGGCGACGGTCGTGAGGAACAGCTTGAGCGAGGCGGGCACGCGCTTGCCTAGAATGGCCATGACGCCGATGGCAAAGGCGATGTCGGTAGCGGCGGGGATGGCCCAGCCGCGCGCCAGTCCCGGCGTGGAACCCGCGATTGCGAGGTAGATCAGCGCGGGGAAGACCATGCCCGCGGCAGCGGCGATCGCGGGAAGGGCGCGGTCGGACCAGTTGGACAAGTGCCCGTCCACGAACTCGCGCTTGATCTCCAGACCGACCAGCAGGAAGAACAGCGCCATCAACCCGTCGTTGATCCAATGCGCCAGCGACATCGGACCGATCATGACGTGAAGGGCGTGGAAATAGCCCTCGGCAAGCGGGCTGTTCGCAACGATCAGCGCCAGCGCCGCCGCGATCATCAGCAGGATACCGCCGGACGCCTCGCTGTGCAGGAAGGCACGCAGTGCGGAGCGGGGGCGTTTCAGGATCATCGCTGCGAGAGAGGCTTTCTTATGCGGAAGGAGAAAGGGCGGGACGCGCCTTCCCGGCCCGTATCTCACCGTGGGATCGCGGGCAGCCTAACCGGACAAGCCGGATAATTCCACTTCATCAGGACCCAAGTCTCGAAAAAACGCTCAGTTGGCCGGAACGGGCTCCGGCTGAATCTGAACAGGCTCCGGCGTCGGCGCAGGTTCAGGCTGAACCGGAGCGGGCTGGCTTTCGACAGGCGCATCGCTTCCGGTCGGAGCCGCACCGTCTTCAGGCGACTTGGTCTGGTCGTTCTTGTCGAAAGTCTTCATGCTGGGGCCGTAGACCGGCACGACGTCCGGCGTGATACGGCCGTGCAGCGCGTCGATTTCCGCCTGCCTCTGCTTCAGGTAGAGTTCGCGATAGGCGGCATAGGGCCGGTCTTCCTCGCGGATCTTGTTGATCCGCTCGTCGAAGGCCGCACGCTCGCCAAGCTGGTCGACGATCGTCATCGGCAGGACGACTTCGGGATTGGTGAAGGGCTTGCCGACGGCGGCTGGCAGCAGAAGCCTGTCGATCGAATCGCCGATGATGTCGCGGAGGGTCGTCGGTCCCACGATCGGCAGGTACATGAAGGGACCGGGGCCGACGCCGTAATAGCCCAGCGTATTGGCAAGGCCGTTGGGGCGATAGGGAAGGTTGAACGGCTTCTTCTTGGCAACGTCCACGAGCCCGGCCACGCCCAGCGTCGTGTTGATCGCGAAGCGGCCTGCGGTTTCGGCGGCCTTGCCCGGCTTGAGCTGAAGCAGGTAGGCCACGAAAACCACCGGTTCGCTGAGGTTCGTGAAGAAATTGCGAAGCCCCTGGCGCACCGGACGCGGCAGGCCCTTGTTATAGGCCTTCGCCACAGGTTCCAGCACGGCCTTGTCGACCGCCTGCACCGCCTTGAACGATTCCACGTTGATCCGCTCCAGCGGATCGCCGGGCGGCGGCGGCTGCGGGGCGGTGACGACGATTTCCGATTCGGGCTGGCCCGGTGCCGGAGCCGGAGCCGAAGGCGGAGCGACAGCGGTGCCGTCCGGCAATTGTGTCGCCGGGGGCTGTGCCGGTACGGGATCGGCAGGATTGGCTGCTTGCGGCAGTTCCACGCCGCCTCCGGGCGCTTCCGGGCCCGCAGGAAGGCCGGACTGCGCCGAAACTTGCGCAGCCATGGGAATGATTACGGGAATGAACGTGCCGGGCTGGAGATCGGCATCAGTCGCGACGATCTGGCCTTCCACCGCGTAACCCGCGCCTTCGGGCAGCGCGGGACCCGTCATCAACAACGCCACGGCAGCGGCCGGCAAACTCATTCGGTGATCCTTAGCATATTGCCGCAGCAGGCGCGAAGATGGTTACGCATGGACGCAATTTCCGCAATTCTCTTAGGGCGCTAGGCGCGATTTCCCCATTCGTCAATCGCACCGGCGGCTTTGGCTGCCGCGATGGATGGCCTTTACAGCCAAGGTCGGGACAAGCCGTTGCAAGATCGGGCCGAAGCGTCTATGCACCTTTCCAGCATCAAGAGTTGGGGCGACGCCCAACGCCAACCTGCCGATCCGGGCAAGGTGGCACTCCCATCAGGGAGGATGTGGCCGACCCGGCAACCAACGGATCAAGCCACCAGCGTCGTCCCGGAATTCAGGCCCGGAATTGAGGACCGACGTAACGTGCCGATCAAGATCCCTGACGACCTTCCCGCCCGTTCCATCCTGGAAACCGAAGGCGTGGCCGTCATGCGCGAAAGCGATGCCGTGCGGCAGGATATCAGGCCCTTGCGGATCGGCCTGCTCAATCTCATGCCGGACAAGGTGAGCACGGAAACGCAGCTGGCCCGGCTGCTGGGTGCTACGCCGCTCCAGATCGAGCTTACCCTGGTGCGGATCAGCGACCATGTGGCGCGCAACACTTCGGCCGAGCACCTCGAGGCTTTCTATCGCCCCTGGCGGGATGTCGAGCACGAGCGTTTCGACGGCTTCATCGTCACCGGCGCCCCGGTCGAGCGGCTCGCTTTCGAGGACGTGCGCTACTGGCCCGAACTGCGCCGGATCTTCGACTGGACCCGCACGCACGTTCACAGTTGCCTGACGATCTGCTGGGCGGCGCAGGCCTTCCTCCATCATTTCCACGGCGTTCCCAAGCACGAACTGCCCGCCAAGGCTTTCGGCGTCTTCCCCCACCGCAACCGCGCGCCGAACTCTCCGTTCCTGCGCGGCATATCCGATCGCTTCGCGGTTCCCGTCTCGCGCTGGACGCAAGTGCGCGAGGCCGACCTGCCCGAGGGCCACGGGTTGCGCGTCCTGGCGGACAGCGAGGAGACCGGTCTCTGCCTGCTGCATGACCCGGCCGACCGGGCCGTGCTCATGTTCAATCACCTGGAATATGACGGGGACACGCTGGCCAACGAGTATCATCGTGATCGCGGCCTGGTCCCGGCAAACTACTACCCCAACGACGATCCTGCCGAGGTGCCGGTCAATTCCTGGCGCAGCCATGGACACCTGTTCTTCTCGAACTGGATCAACGAGATCTATCAGACCGTTCCCTTCGATCCGGCCGAGATCGGCGCCATCCCGCATGAAGCCGATCCAACCGATCTGGAACCTGCCTGATTTGATCAGGGGCCGAATTATTTCCCATTGATATGAAAGATTTGTAAGTTTCTGTAAGCGGATCGACGGCGGAGCGGCATGCGCTCCGGCCGTTGCGGGTGGCACCGTCCTATAATGGCACTGCCCCCTATCGTCCCATAACAGGACTTCCATGTATTTCGCTTCGTCCGCCGGGCTGGCCCTGGCGCTGTTTCTCCTGCCCGTTTCCGTCCATGCAGCCGAAAATGCCCCGGACTTCACCGTTTCCGGTGCGGCAACCCTCATCAGCGACTACCGTTTTCGCGGCATCTCGCTGACCGGCAAGGATCCGGCAGTCCAGGCGACCGTCAATCTCTCGCACAAGAGCGGGATCTACGTCGGGACCTGGACCTCTTCGCTCGACATGGGCGACCGTTACGGCCCCACCGAAGTTGATTTCTACAGTGGCTGGAGCGGCGCGCTCGCGGCCCGGACGCGGCTCGACGTCGCCCTGGCCTACTATAGCTATCCCGGCGGCGAAGGTTCGGGGAAGATCGAATATTTCGAGACCACCTCGCGGCTGACCCGCGATTTCGGCCCTTTCAGCGCCACGGTGGGTTCCGGCTACAGCTGGAGCCAGGCCGCGCTCGGCGGCGACCACCTCTACCTCTTCGGCGAGACGGCAGCCCCGGTTCCGGGCACGCCGCTGATCCTGCGGGCGCATGGCGGCCGCAGCAAGGGCGCGATCAGCCCCCGGCCCGGCGGCTACTACGACTGGTCGGTGGGCGCCGATGCCGCGCTTGGCCCGATCACGCTCGGGCTTTCCTATGTCGATACCGATCTCGGCACCTCCAATGCCGATGCCGCCGCGCTGTTCTCGCTGACCGCGGCCTTCTGAAAATACCTCCTGGAGCTGGAAAATGAGAGACTTGTTCAGTCGCATGCACATAGCGGGCAAGCTGATGACGGTTGCCGGCCTGGCGATCGCGCTGCTGCTCCTGCTGGGCTTCACCGCCGTTGTCCTTGAAACCGGATCGGCGGTGGGCGAACTGTCCGACCAGTCGGCAATTGCCCAGGCCGATGCCGAGGGCAATCAGGTGAAGATGGACATCGCCACGTTCGAGGCGACGGCCACCACGCTGGCCTCGACGCTGGGCAACATGCATTCCGGCGGCACGCGCGATCGCGGCCTGGCGACGAATGTGCTTAAGACCGACCTGCTCAAGTCCAAGGTCGCGCTCGGCGCCTGGACCATGATCGCGCCGAACCAGTGGGACGGCACCGATGCAGGCAAGGGCGGTCAGCCCGGCTCCAGCGGCAACGGCAATTTCAGCCCCTACTGGGTCAAAAGCAACGGCGTGCTGACCCAGTCGCCCAACAACGAAAGCAGTGCTTACGAACAGCCCTATTATCGCAGGGCGTTCGACAGCGGCGAAGGCGCGATCGTCGATCCTTATGCCTACGATGTGAACGGGACGACCGTGCTGATGACCTCGATCACCCAGCCGGTGCGCTCCGGCGGCCGCGTGATCGGCGTTGCGGGTGTCGACATGGAACTCGGCAGCCTGTCCGAGCGCCTGTCGAAGCTGAAGCCCTTCGGCACAGGCCGCGTCATGCTGCTCTCTTCCGCTGCGACCTGGGTGGCCAATCCCGATCCGGCGCAGCTTGGCAAGACTTACGACGATCCCGGCCTCGATGAGGTGAAGGCAGCGCTTACGAGCGGCCAGACCCGCGTGCTGTCCGATCTCGACGTCGACGGCGTGGCCACGCGCCGTGTCATTCGCCCCATCGCGCTTCAGGGTCTGAATACCACTTGGGCACTCGTGCTCGACGTTCCCGAAGCGACCATCGCAGAACCCTCGCGCAGCATCGCCTGGCAGCTGGTGCTCGGCGGTCTGGTGATCGTTGCCGCCGTTCTCGCCACGCTGTTCTATGCTGCGGGCGGCATCATCGGCAGGCCGATGGCGAAGCTGAGCAGCGCGGTCGATCGCCTCGCCAAGGGTGACGATTGCACCATCCCCGAACTGCACCGCGAGGATGAGATCGGCACCCTGGCCCGCGCCGCGGATGTGTTCCGCAAGGCTGCGGCCGACCGCGCCGAGGCTGACCACCGCGCCGCAGAGGAGCAGAAAGTCGTCACCAGCGCGGTAGGCGAAGGGCTGGATGCCCTGCGCCAGGGCGACCTCACCCGCGAGATCACCGTCGCCTTCCCGGCCGGTTACGCTGCGCTCAAGGACAACTTCAACGCCGCGCTGGCCGAGCTGCGCCGCATGATCGGCGCCGTCGCCAGCAGCGCCGGCGGCATCCAGACCGGTTCTGCGGAAATCGCCCAGGCTTCCGAGGACCTCGCCCGCCGCACCGAAGCCAATGCTGCCAGCCTCGAAGAGACGTCAGCGGCGCTCGTCCAGATCGACCAGCGCCTCAAGGCTTCGGCCACGGCCTCGACCCAGACCGTGCGCCGGGCGGACGAGGCGCTCTCGACCGTCTCGGGCGGCCGCGCCGTTGCTGGAGAAGCCGTCGCCGCGATGGACCGCGTGAGCCAGAGCGCGCGGGGCATCGATCAGGTGATCGAGGGCGTAGACAAGATCGCCTTCCAGACCCGGGTTCTCGCCATGAATGCCGCCGTCGAGGCGGGCAGGGCAGGTGACGCCGGGCGCGGCTTCGCAGTCGTGGCCGATCTGGTTTCGGCGCTGGCGATGCGGGCCGAGGAGGAAGCCAAGCGCGCCCGCGACCAGCTTACGGTGACGCAGACCGACATCGTCACGGCCGTCGATGCGGTCCAGCGGGTGGACGGTGCTTTCGAGAGCATTTCGGAAGGCGTCGGTGAAGTCCATTCCCTGCTGGGGCGCATGGCCGAGGACAATCAGGCCCAGTCCACCGCGATCACCCAGATCAGCGTGGCGGTCTCGACGATGGACCATTCGACCCAGCAGAACGCGGCGATGGTGGAGGAAACGTCCGCCGCCGCCCGCAACCTGACGACCGAGGCAGGCTCGCTCAACGACCAGGCTGCGCGCTTCGATACTGGCGGGCAGGCGCGGGCTCTCCGGCTTTCGTCGGTCGCGTAACCGCGCCCTTCCTGTTCGCTTTTACGTGATGCGCCCGCGGATCGGCAAGATCCGCGGGCGCAATCGCTTGTAGGGCCATGCGCGAGGTGGCAGAGGCGTAAGCGACGATGAAGCGGCACGGGAGCGGTCTTCCCGCCGCATCGAAAGCAGGCAGGACAGGGCAGCGCATGACGATCCACGGGGCGATTGAAGCCGGCGGCACCAAGTTCGTTTGCGCCGTGGGCGATGCCGCAACCGGCTCGCAGCGCACGGCGACGATCCCTACGCGCGATCCCGACAGCACGTTTGCCGAGGTCGCCGAATTCTTCACGCAGGCGAGTGATCTCGGCGAGATAACCGGCATCGGCATCGCCAGCTTCGGCCCGGTCGGCGTCGATCCGGCCTCGCCCGACTATGGCAGGATCCTGGCAACGCCGAAGCCGGGCTGGGCAGGCACGGACCTGCTTGGCCGGGTGCGCGCCTTTCTGGACGTACCGCTGGCCATCGATACCGACGTCAACGCGGCCGCCCTCGCGGAAGTGGAAGCGGCAGGCGCGGATATGCGGCAACTGGCCTATGTCACCGTAGGCACCGGCATCGGCGTCGGACTGGTGAGCGAGGCCAGGCCGGTCCACGGCATCGGCCATCCCGAGGCAGGGCACATTCTCGTCCGCCGCCATCCCGCGCACGAAGGTTTCGCCGGGACTTGCCCGTTCCACGGCGATTGCCTGGAAGGGCTGGCGGCGGGACCGGCCGTCAGCGCAGCCTGGGGGGCACCGGCCTCCGAACTGGCTGCGGATCATCCGTTCTGGGCCGTCGAGGTGGATTATCTCTCGCAGCTCTGCATGACGTTGCTGCTGACGATGGCGCCGCAGCGGATCGTGCTGGGCGGCGGGGTGATGAAGCAGGAACGGCTGTTCCCGCTGATCCGTAACCGCACGGCGGACCTGCTGGGCGGCTACATTCAGGGCGCGCGGGACGCGGCGGCGATGGAGCGCCTGATCGTTCCGCCGGCCTGCCGCGAGCCGTCCGGGCTGGTCGGCGCATTTCTTCTGGCGCGGCAGGCGGTCGGCTGATCCGGTTCAGGCGCTTCGCGAGGTCAGCAGGGCCGCGCCGAACCCGACGAAGATCGACCCGGTGACCCGGTTGAAAAGGCGCTTCACCGAAGGACGACGCAAATGGGCGGAAAGCCAGCCGCCTGCCAGCGCATAAGTACAGTACCAGAGCATCTCGATCACGGCGAAAGTGCCCACGAGAATGCCGAACTGCGGCACCTTGGGCGCGCCGGGGTTGATGAACTGCGGGAAGAAGGCCGCCGCGAAGAGCAGCAGCTTCGGGTTGCTGATGGCGATCGTGAACCCGCCGCGAAACAGCGCGGCCGGGGAACTGCGATGGGGCAGGTGGTCGTCGGCCGTCTCGACCGGCGAGACTTCCGCCCGCCACGACTTGATGCCGAGATAGACGAGATAGGCCACGCCGAGATAGCGCAGCACCTCGAAAGCGCCGGGGATCGCCTTGAGCAGGGCCGTCAATCCGGCTGCCGAAGCCGCCAGCACCAGCGTGATGGCAAGCATGCAACCGGCCATGGCGGGAATGCTGCGCCGAAACCCGAACTCCACGCCGCGCGCCATGACGTGCAGCATGTTGGGGCCGGGCGTACCCGAAAGCAGGAATACGGCGAAGGCGTAGAGCCACCAGGTCTGGAGTGTCATCTGTCGTCTCGGGCAAAAGTGTGGTGGTCGATTAGGCCGGAGTACCCATGACCGCAACGGTCTTGTCGTGGGCCGTGGATGTGGACGTGGCCGTGAGCAGGGGAGGGCACGGGATAATCCAGGGTTGCGTGCTGCGGCGCCCGGTCCCAGATTGCCAGGCATGCCGGGCGAACTTCCTCCTCGCGACGGTCGGTCGATACCGCGAAGGCGCCTGTTGGCGCTGGCGTCCGGCATGGCCGTCTCCGCATTTCTGCCCGATGTTGCTTTCGGAGCGGCGACGATGAAGCTCGACACGATCGCCCGAAGCCGGGGGCTGCGTTACGGAACGGCGGTTTCGGCCAGCCAGCTCGACGATCCCGAACTCGTGCGTCTCCTGCGGGAGGAATGCTCCGTCATCACTGGCGAGAACGAGTTCAAGTGGAAGTACCTGGAGCGCAAGCCCGATCAGTTCGATCCCTCCAAGGCGCTTCGCATTTCCCGCTTTGCGGATGAGCACGGGTTCTTCATGCGCGGGCATACGTTTGCCTGGAACCAGGACGACCGCCTGCCCGCATGGCTGCTGGACCGGGAGAGCGAACTCAAGGCCAACGGCGGCGCGAAACTCATCACGCTGATGAACCGGCACGCGACGTTCCTGGCGAACACTTTCCCGAACATCCGCTCGTGGGACTGCGTGAACGAGGCGCTTCAGGTACGCGACGGCCATATGAAGAACTCGCTCTATACCCGCGTGCTGGGTGAGGATTTCTTCGATCTGGCTTTCGAGCTGATGCGTGAACATGCCCCCAATGCGCAGGGCGTCTACAACGGCAACATGTGCTGGGAAGCCAATCCAGCGCACCGAAACGGCGTCCTGAGGCTGCTCGAACGGTCGCTGAAGCGCGGCGTTCGCCTGGAGGCGCTGGGCGTGCAGAGCCACCTTGGCAATACGCTCGGCCGCAAGCGGGACGAGAAGGGCTGGCGCCGGTTCCTGGAGGACGTGCAAGGCATGGGCCTTCAGGTCATCGTCACCGAACTCGACTGCGCCGACCGCAACCTCAAGGAAAGGGATTTCGCCCGGCGCGACGCGGAAGTGGCGGCTTTCGTGAAAGGCTACCTCGACCTGACCCTCAGCTTCACCAATGTCGCGCAAGTCGTGTCCTGGGGGCTGACGGACAAGCATTCGAACCTCAACCGCAAGAGTTACCCGGAAAAGCGCCGCCGCCCGGACGGCCTTTCCATGCGCGGCGATCCCTTCGACGACAGCTTGCAGCCGAAGCCGATGTACGCCGCCATCGCTTCGGCGCTCGCCGCCGCCCCTCAGCGCAGGGTCTGAGGTTCAGATCGCTTCGATCAGGACGGTGTCGATCGTGAACGAGCCGTCCGGTTCGATCTCGAAATGGGCCGCCACATCGCTGCTTGCAGCCGACTGAAGCGCGCGTATGGCCGCAGCCCGATCGGGCGAGGTGCGCATCCGGCCGGTCCAGTCGGCAAAGTCCATGCGCAGGCGGGCCGCCGTCATCCGGGTCACGGAAAACCCCGCGCCGCCCAGCATCGCCAGCCACTGCCGGGCGGAATAGTCCCGCACATGCGAAAGGTCGCGCAGCAGTTCCACAGCCTGGAGATGCGTGTCGGCAGCGGGATCGGCCGGAGCGATCACGTCGATGAACAGGGCCGGGCTGCCTGCGGCCAGGACGCGGCGTGCTTCCCGCAGCCCCACCTCGGCGGCGCGCCAGTGATGGGTCGAGAAACGGCATGTCAGGAAATCGAAGCTGCCGTCGGCAAAGGGCAGGGCTTCGGCGGGCGCGGCCTCGACGGCGATATTGGCGATGCCCCGCCGTGCGGCCTCGGCGGCAACCACGTCCAGCATGCGCGGGGAGAGGTCGCAGGCGGTCACTCTGGTGGCACGGGGCGCGGCGGCGTAGGCGGCATGGCCGCCGCCCGTGCCGAGATCCAGTGCATGGCGCGGCTTCGCGTCGCGGGCGCGCTCGGCGATATGGTCGAGGTCCGCGCCCGAGGCATGGACCGTGCTGGTCACATAGGCGGCGGCTGTCGAGCCGAACTGCTCGTCCGCCAGGGCGTGGCGGCTTGGCTGGGTCTTGTCGTCGGGCGTCTTGTCTTCAGTCATGGGGTTTCTCCTTGCGAAACGCCGTTCGATGAAAAATTAACCTGTTACAATAAACATTATTATCCTGTTATAAGTGACACCATGCAAACCGATGAGCAGAGAAAACTGCTGGGCGCTTTCGTCCGCACCCGGCGGGAAAGCATGACGCCGGAAGGGCACGATCGCCGCCGCCGCCGCACGCCGGGTCTGCGGCGGGAGGAACTTGCTGCGCGGGCCGCTATCGGCACGACCTGGGTGTCCTGGATCGAACAGGGGCGCAATGTGCGTCCCTCGGCGGAAACGCTGGCGCGACTGGCCGATGGTCTCAGCCTTTCTACTGCGGAACGGGATTATCTGTTCTCGCTGGCCGGGCGTCACGACCCGGCAGACCCTTTCGCCGGTGCCGGACAGGCCGCGCCCGCAGCGATAGCGGCTCTGGTGGGGCAGATGTCCTGGCCTTGCTATGCGCTCGATCCGGGTTGGTCGGTCTGCGCCGCCAATCCGGCCGCGCGGCGGTTGTTCGTGGGCCTGTTCGAAAGCGATCCGGTGCCCAACCTGCTTCGCTATGTCTTCATGCATCCTGCCGCACGCCAGCTTCTGCCCGACTGGGCCGAACGGGCCGGGCGCTTGCTTGCCGAGTTTCGCCGTGATTACAGTCATGGTCTGGCCGACCCACGGGTGCGGGCCGTAGTCGAACGGCTTCAGGCGCAGAGCCGCGACTTTCGCGAATCGTGGGATGCGCAGACGGTGCTCGCGCGCGAAGGCGGCAGCCGCTCGTTCCGTCACCCGGACGATGGACCGCTTCATTTCACGCAGCACACGCTGGCGGATGTGGAGCGGGGAGACTTCCGCGTCGTGTTCCTGGAGCCGGAAAAACCGGCCTGAACCGTCGTATCCGGCTCGCTAGCCGGTCACCGTCGAGAAACAATCATGAAATTCATTCATGAGAGTATTCCATTCAGCGCATTTTTCTAACGTGGATCGGGTCGTTAGGGGCTTAACTATTCCAGCAGGATTTCCCGTCCGTTTCCGCTGTGCAAGCAGCGGAGGGTAGCAGCGGCGGAAACCCAACCAAAACATGAGCCGGAGAGGAATTCGCCTGTCCCGTACGCGTGTCTGCGTGCGGGGCGGCCCATGGAGTTCTCGATGCTAGGTATCGTCAAGACCGCGCTGCACCGCCCTCTGACATTCATCGTCATGGCCATCATCATCGCCATCGGCGGCTTGCTGGCGGCTTTCCGCACGCCGGTCGACATCTTTCCCGAAATCAAGGTGCCGGTCATCGCCGTGGCCTGGACCTATTCGGGTCTTGCCCCGCAGGACATGACGGATCGCATCATCACGCCTTACGAGCGCGTGCTGACCACGACCGTCAACGATATCGAGCACATCGAGAGCCAGTCGTTTCAGGGCATGGGGATCGTCAAGATCTATTTCCAGCCCGGCGCCGACATCCGTACCGCCACCGCGCAGGTCACGTCGGTATCGCAGACGGTGCTGCGCCAGATGCCGCCCGGTATCACGCCGCCGCTGATCCTGAACTACAGCGCCTCGACGGTGCCGATCCTTCAGCTCGCGCTCTCCGGCGAAGGCATGACCGAGCAGCAGCTCTTCGATATCGGCCAGAACCAGATCCGCACCGGCCTGGTCACCATTCCCGGCCTGGCCATGCCCTTCCCTTCGGGCGGCCGTCAGCGCCAGGTGCAGATCGACCTCGATCCGCAGGCGCTCCAGTCGAAGGGCCTTTCTGCCGTCGATGTCGGCAATGCCATCGCGGCACAGAACCAGATCAACCCGGCCGGCTTCGTAAAGATCGGCGAGACGCAGTATTCGGTGCGTCTTAACAACACCCCGGCTTCGATCGAGGCGCTGAACAACCTTCCGGTCCGGGTGGTCAATGGCGCGACGATCTACATGCGCGACGTGGCCTTCGTGCGCGACGGCAGTGCCCAGCAACAGAACGTCGTCCACGTGGAAGGCCGCCGCTCGGCCCTGCTGACGGTGCTCAAGAACGGCGCGACTTCAACGCTTTCGATCGTGGACGGCGTGAAGTCGGCCCTGCCCAAGATCGCCGAAACCCTGCCGGACAGCCTCAAGATCCTGCCGGTCGGCGACCAGTCGCTCTTCGTGAAGGCGGCCGTCAACGGCGTCATCCACGAAGGCGCCATTGCCGCTGCGCTCACCTCGCTGATGATCCTGCTGTTCCTCGGCTCCTGGCGCTCGACCGTGATCATCGCGCTGTCGATCCCGCTTGCGGTGCTCGCCGCCATCGCCATGCTGGCGATGTTCGGACAGACGCTGAACGTGATGACGCTGGGCGGCCTTGCTCTTGCAGTCGGCATCCTCGTCGACGACGCGACCGTCACTATCGAGAACATCAACTGGCACCTCGAACAGGGCAAGGGCGTGATGGAGGCGATCCTCGACGGCGCCGCTCAGATCGTCACCCCGGCTTTCGTGTCGCTGCTGTGCATCTGCATCGTCTTCGTGCCGATGTTCTTCCTGCCGGGCGTTGCAGGCTACCTCTTCGTGCCAATGGCGCTTTCGGTGGTCTTCGCGATGATCGCCTCGTTCATCCTGTCGCGTACGCTGGTGCCGACGCTGGCGATGTACCTGTTGAAGCCGCACAGTCCGCATGGCGAGAACCACCACAACGCGGGAACGCCGGAATCGCGCAATCCGCTGGTGCGTTTCCAGCGCGGCTTCGAGAACCGTTTCGAAAAGCTGCGCGACGGCTACCTCGGTATCCTGCGCCGCGCGCTTCAGGGGCAGAAAGGCTTCATGCTCGGCTTCCTGGCGATCGTGATCGTCTCGTTCGGGCTGATGCCGTTCCTTGGCAGCAACTTCTTCCCGACGGTCGATTCCGGCCAGATCGCCATGCACGTTCGCGTGCCGGTGGGTACGCGCATCGACGAGACCGCGCTGCGCTTCCAGAAGATTTCCGAAGAAGTGCGCAAGGTCGTCCCGAAGTCCGAACTGGCCTCGATCACGGACAACATCGGCCTGCCGGTCAGCTCGATCAACACCGTCTACAACAACAGCGGCACTATCGGTCCGCAGGACGGCGACATGCTGATCACGCTGAACAAGGGCCATGCCCCGACCGACGGCTATGTCGAGAAGCTGCGCCGCGAATTGCCGCGCCTGTTCCCCGGCACCCAGTTCTCGTTCCTGCCCGCTGACATCACCAGCCAGATCCTGAACTTCGGTTCGCCTTCGCCGATCGACGTCCAGATCGCGGGCAAGGACCTGGCGGCCTCGCGCGTCTATGCGCAGAAGCTGATGGCCAAGATGGCCCGTATCCCCGGCCTGGCCGACATGCGTCTCCAGCAGCCGGCCAATTCGCCGCAGATCGACGTCGACGTGGATCGCGCCCGTGCAGGCCAGTACGGCCTGACCGAGCGCGACGTGACGACCAGCCTCGGCAACTCGCTGGCGGGCACGTCGCAGACCGCGCCGGTATTCTTCGTGAACCCCGACAACGGCGTGCAATATGCAGTGGTCGCGCAGGCGCCGGAATATGCCGTGGATTCCATGAGCAAGCTGTCGAACCTGCCGGTCTCGGGCGCTGCCGCGGGAACCCGTCCGCAGCCGCTGGGCGCACTGGCGACGCTGAACCGCTCGACCACCGCGCCGGTCGTTTCGCACTACAACATCGCCCCGGTCATCGACATCTACGGCACCCCGCAGGGCCGCGATCTCGGCGCCGTGGCGGGTGACGTGCAGAAGGCGATCGACGAACTCAAGGCCGAAGCGCCCAAGGGTTCGACGATCACCATTCGCGGCCAGTATCAGACGATGAACACCGCCTTCTCCGGCCTCGGCTGGGGCCTGCTTGCGGCGGTCGTGCTGATCTACCTGCTGATCGTGGTCAACTTCCAGTCCTGGCTCGATCCCTTCGTCATCATCACCGCGCTGCCGGCGGCGCTGGCGGGCATCGTCTGGATGCTCTTCGCGACGGGAACGACACTGTCGGTCCCGGCCCTGACCGGCGCGATCATGTGCATGGGCGTGGCTACCGCCAACTCGATCCTCGTCGTCAGCTTCGCCCGCGAAAAGCTGGCCGAGCTGGGCGATCCGGTGAAGGCGGCGATGGAGGCGGGCCTCGTCCGTTTCCGTCCGGTCCTGATGACCGCGCTGGCCATGATCATCGGCATGGGGCCCATGGCGCTCGGCCTTGGCGAGGGCGGCGAGCAGAACGCCCCGCTCGGCCGCGCCGTCGTCGGCGGCCTGATCTGCGCCACTATCGCAACCCTTCTTTTCGTTCCCACCGTCTTCGCCTTCGTCCACGGCCGTCGCCGCGAGAAGGCTGCCCCCCAGGAAGTGCAGGCCGCCCATGCATGATTCGACCTCTGAACCCGCCAACCCGTCCACCGGGCCGGAAACCCGCACCCTGAAGCGTGTCGGCATCGGCGCGGCGGTGATCGCGCTGGCCGTGGTCGGCGCAGGCATCGCCACCCGCCTCAGTGCCACGCGCGAACTGGAAGCCGTGGCCGAGGATGCCGCCGTGCCGACGGTGGCGATCGTCACCCCGGCGGGCGCGGGCGACGCGGGCGGCCTTGCGCTGCCCGGCACTGCGCAGGCCTTCAACAGCGCTGCGATCTATGCCCGTACCAACGGCTATGTCCGCAGCTGGCAGGCCGATATCGGTGACCGCGTTGCCGCCGGTCAGACGCTTGCGGTGCTCGATGCACCGGAAGTCGACCAGCAGCTGGCGCAGGCCAAGGCGGACTATCAGACCGCGCTCGCCAACCAGCGCCTTGCCGCCACGACCTCGAAGCGCTGGAGCGCGATGCTCAAGCAGGACGCGGTCTCGCAGCAGGAAGTGGACGAGAAGGCGGGCGATCTCGCCGCCAAGACGGCGCTGGCCAATGCTGCGCTCGCCAGTGTGCGCGAGCTTGAGGCCACGCGCGGCTTCACGCGCCTCTCGGCGCCTTTCGCGGGCGTGGTGACCAGCCGCTCGGCGCAGATCGGCGCGCTGGTCGTGGCGGGCAATGCCGCCGCGCAGCCGCTGTTCACCGTCTCCGACGTCCACCGCATGCGCATCTATGTGCGGGTGCCGCAGATCTATTCGGCGCAGGTCAAGCAGGGCGTCGCCGCCAACCTGACCCTGCCGGAGTTCCCGGGACGCACGTTCCCCGGCACTGTCACGCGCAGCGCGGGCGCGGTGGATGCCCAGTCCGGCGCGGTCCTCGTCGAAGTCCAGGCCGACAACAGCGACGGTTCGTTGAAGCCGGGCGCCTTCGTCGAGACGCATTTCGACGTGGCCGGCGGCGTGCAGGGCCTGACCCTGCCAGGCAGCACGATCCTCTATACCGACAACGGCCCGAGCGTGGCCGTGGTCGGCGCGAACGACCGGGTGACGGTGCGCCCGGTGACGATCGCGCGCGATCTCGGCAAGACGGTGGTGGTCTCGGTCGGCGTCAAGCAGGGCGATCGCGTGGTGGACAGCCCGCCGGACTCCATGCGCAGCGGCGATCAGGTGAAGATCCAGAAGGCTGCACCGAAGCCTGCCGCTCCCACGGCCGCGAAGGGCGCCGGTCATGGCGGCTAGGCTCCGCGCAGTCGCGGCGCTGCTTCTCGCCGGATGTTCGATGGCCGGGTGCTCGATGGCGCCCGACTACCACGCGCCCGAAACCGCCGCGCCGCCCGCGTTCCGCGAAGTCGCAGGCCAAAAAATCGAGGGCTGGTCGCAGGCCGCCCCGCGCGACGGGGAGGCACGCGGCGACTGGTGGACGATGTTCGGCGATCCCGCGCTCGACGATCTTGAAAAGCGCGCCGAAGCCGCCAGCCCGACGCTGGCCGCCGCACTCGCCCGCTACGACCAGGCGCGCGCCTCTGCCGGCGTCGCTGCGTCCGACCTCTATCCCACGGTCGGCGTCAGCGGCGAGGCTTCGCGCGACCGCGTTTCGGCGGGGCGTCCTCTCTCGACCGGCACGGCGCGCACCTACGACAATTTCGTGGTCGGCGGCAGCCTGTCCTACGAAGTCGACCTTTGGGGGCGGGTCCGCAACTCGGTGAAGGCGGCCAATGCCGAAGCTGCGGCGTCCAGTGGTGATCTCGCCTCTGCGCGGCTCAGTCTTCAGGCCTCGGTGGCGGACGCATACTTGCGCCTGCGCGGTCTCGACGTGCAGGCGGACCTGCTGAACCGCTCGGTCGAAGCCTTCGAGCGTGCGCTCAAGCTCACCGATACGCGGCACTCGGGCGGTATCGCCTCGGGCATCGACGTCAACCGTGCGCGCACCGTGCTCGGCAATGCCAAGGCGCAAGTCTCCGCCGTCGCCAACGAGCGTGCGGCGACCGAGCATGAGCTGGCAGCACTGATCGGCACCACGCCCGCCGAGTTCTCGCTGCCGATGCGCAGCGAACCGCTCGACGTGCCGGAAGTCGCCGTCGGCGTGCCCTCCGAACTGCTCCAGCGCCGCCCGGACATTGCCGCGGCGGAGCGCCGGGTCTTCGCGGCCAATGCCCGTATCGGCGTGGCGAAGGCAGCGTGGTTCCCCTCGATCGGTCTCGGCGGCAGCGCGGGGTGGCAGACGACCCACGGCAACCTGTTGAGCACGCCGAACACGTTCTGGTCGCTTGGCCCGGTGTCGGCCCTGCTGACCCTGTTCGACGGCGGCGCGCGCAAGTCGCAGGTGAAGATGTCGCGGGCAGAGTATGAGGAAGTGGCGGCGAACTATCGCTCCACCGTGCTCGGCGCCTTCCAGGACGTGGAAGACGCGATCGCGGCAATGCATCACCTGGAAACGCAGGCATCGGCCCAGCGCGACGCGGCGCAGGCGGCCCAGCGCACCAGCGAGATCGCGCTTTCGCGCTACCGCGACGGCGCTGCGGACTATCTCGAAGTGGTGACCGCGCAGACCGATGCGCTGGATGCCCAGCGATCGTGGATCAGCGTGCAGACCGCGCGGATGCGGGCGAATGTTGCCTACGTTCGTGCCATGGGCGGGATGAGCTGAGGCACATGGCTCCTCATTGCGGGCAGCCTGGCTGCGCGCAATGAGGAAGGCCTTCAGGCAGCGGCGGGCTGAAGTCCGGCGGCGCGTGCCACGATATCGGCAGCGAAGCGGATCGGGTCTTCTCCGGCGATGAAGGGCGTGCCGTCCGGCTTCCAGTCGAGGCCGCCGATCGAATAGCGCATCCGTTCCTTCTGCCAGGCCACATAGGCGCGGTGATCCGCGAAGGCCTGGTCTATGGCGGCGATGGGATCGGCATCGGCAGCGATCACGTCGCCGAAGTGCCACATCGCATAGTCCTCGCAGTCCCGCCACTGCGCGTCGTGGGCGTTAACGAAGAGACATGGGCGCGGGCGGATCAGGAACTCGTAGACCTGGCTGCTGACATCGCCGATGTAGAGGTCGGCGCCGCAGGTATAAGTCATGTCGTTGCAGCGGGGCGAGCCGAGGTCGACGATGACCTGTCCGGGCACGGCCAGGGCTTCCCATTCGCGGCGATGCGCGGCCGACCAGCGCGAGGCCATGCGCACATGCGGGGCGACCACAAGGTTGTAGCGTCCGTCACGAACCACCGCCTCGATCAGCTTTCTTGCGAAGGCGTCGAAGGAATTCAGCTTCTTCGTGAAATGCGGGTTGTAGAGGATGGTCTTGCGCGCGTTGGCGAAGAGCGGCGCGCGGTCGATCCCGGTGCGCAGCATCGCGGCCAGCTTGATCGGCCCCGCTGCCGTACAGTTTTCCGGCGTGACGAGCCCGGCCTCCAGCAGGCGGTCCCGATCCTTGGCGCCGGAGACGATGACGTGATCGAACAGTTCGAAGCGCTTCTCGAAGCCCACCGCACGGTCGCCCGCGCCATGGGGAATATGGACCAGCGGCGGGCATTCCTTCCACAGGCGCGGCAGGATCGTCGAAGTCCGTTCAGCGCAGAGGATCAGTTCCGCGTCGCGCAGGACCGGGGACCAGTAGAGCAGCCGCGCCAGCTTGCGGAGGAAGCCGGGGGTGATGGCATTGAGCGCCTTGGGGAGGCGCATTTCCACGAGTGCGGGCAGCGGCAGGCCCATGCCCGCCGCCAGATCGCGGACCGCGCGGGCGTCGCCGGGCTTGGGCACGAAGATGGTGACCGTGCCGGGATGGCGCCGCTCCAGTTCGCAGGCGACCGGGACGATATGCGGCAACTGGTGCGCGCCGCCGATCGCCAGCACATGGATAAGGCCGGGCTTGGCGCCCTTCAGGGTCGAGGCCGGCGAGGGCATGAGGGGCGGCGGCGGAGCGGCAATCGTTGCGGGCATCCTGCCCCATTGCCGCATTTATGTCGCGGCTTGATTGCGGGAATATTTGTATTTGCCCATGTTCGAGGGCTTGCGGGTAGGCCAGCGCTCTCGACGCAGGGCGGCGGTAACGGTACGAGCAGCCTCAGCTACCGTGCGGATACCCGGAACCATGCAGATATTGCTAGTCGAAGACGATGACAGTCTGGCCTCCCACGTTGCGGCGGGCCTGCGCGAGGCTGGGCATCTGGTCGAGCACCGTGCGGACGGCCGCGAAGGCCTGATACAGGCCACTTGCGAGAACTATGACGTCATTGTGCTGGACCGCATGCTGCCTTCGCTCGACGGGCTGAAGCTGCTGGCGGCGCTGCGCGCGACGGAGAATGCGACGCCGGTGCTGATCGTCAGCGCCCTCGGCGATGTCGACGAACGCGTGCGGGGGCTGCGCGCGGGCGGGGACGATTACATGGCCAAGCCTTTCGCCATGTCCGAACTGCTGGCCCGGGTCGAAAGCCTGGGGCGCCGGGGTGCGGCGGTAACCGAACCGGGGGACCATCTGCGGGTGGGCGACCTCGAGATCGATCTCGTCGCCCATGTGGTTTCGCGGGCCGGTCGGCGGATCAACCTGACCCTGCGGGAACTGCGCATCCTGGCCTACCTCGCGCGCAATGCCGGGCGCGTGGTCACGCGCTCCATGCTGCTGGAGAATGTCTGGGACTACAATTTCGACCCTCAGACCAATATCATCGACCAGCACATCTCGAAACTGCGCCAGAAGATCGCGCAGAACGACGAGGCGCCGCTGATCCACACGATCCGGGGGCTGGGCTATGTCATGCGTCCTGAATAAGGGCGGGCCGAACGAAGCTGGGGCAGGGCGGCGATGACCCGGCTTTTGCGCAGCCTGTCTTTCCGGCTGGCCCTGACTTATGCCCTGCTGTTCAGCCTTTCGGTGGCCCTGCTGTTCGGTGCGGGCTATTGGTGGCGGGTCATCCGGCCGATGTCCGAGCTGCGCGCCGCAGTCGACCGGGAGGCGCGGGATATCGGCGCGGTCTATCGCCGTTCGGGGATCGATGCCGCTCGCAAGGCGCTGGAGGTGCGCGCCCATACGTCCGCCCTGCGCATGCCGTTCCATGTCCTGGTCGCGCCCGATGGAGAGATCGTCTCCGCCAATCTCCCAAGTTGGCCGCCCGCGCCGACGAGGGATCCTTCCGTGATCGAGGCGGACAGGTTCGTGGACGGGTTCGAGATCGATCACTCCGCCTTCGTGCGCGACCGGACGATGCCCGACGGCAGCCGCCTGATCGTGGGGCGGGATGTCCAGGATATCGTGGATGACGAGGATCTCCTGCGCACCGGCGCGCTGTGGATGCTGTTCGGCTCGCTGGCGCTGGGCATAACCGGCGGCTGGCTGATGAGCCATGCCATCGGCAAGCGTATCGACACGGTAACGCGGACCGCGCTTCAGGTGATGGAGGGGGACTTGTCAGGCCGTGTCCCCGTACGCGGCACGAACGACGATTTCGAGCGGCTTTCGGTAACGCTCAACCTGATGCTCTCGCGGATCGAGAGGCTGTTCGAGACGGTGCGGCGGGTTTCCGACAATGCGGCGCACGAATTGCGCACGCCGCTGGCGCGGCTGGCGGGCAAGCTGGAAGTGCTGGAACACGACATCGGCAACGATCCCGCCGCTTCTCCGGCCATAGCCGAGGCGATCTCCCAGGCCATTGTCGAGGCCAATCGGTTGAGGGCCATCCTGGCAGCGCTGATTCGCATTTCCCGGCTGGAGGGCGGCAGGGCCGTGCTTCAGATCCAGCGTACCGACGTGGTGCAACTACTGGAAGACGTGGTGGAATTCTATCAGCCAGAGGCGGAACGTCGCGGCATCGATCTCGTGCTGGATGCGCGCAGGCCGCTGGTGGCGGATCTCGATCTGGACATGGTGTTTCAGGCCATGTCCAACCTGCTCGACAATGCGCTCAAGCATGTTCCGGATGGCAGCCGGGTGGATGTACGGGCAGGCAGGGCGCAGGGCGAGCTTCTGCTGGCGGTATCGGATAACGGCCCCGGCCTTGCCGCCGACGACCTGATGAGAGTGACCGAACCGTTCTACCGTGCGCCCGGTTCGGGCAGCGTGCCGGGAGAGGGGCTGGGCCTCAGCATGGTGGCCGCCATCGCTCAGGTTCACGGTGCCCGGCTCCTATTCGACGACAACCGGCCGGGCCTCAGCGTGGTCCTGCGTTTTCCGGCTTCTTGAAGTCCTCTAAAAATATACGATATATAATCTGTTCATTTTGGGCTGGCTAAATTGGTTTCAATCTCGCAGACCAATGACAAATGACGAGAGCGAGCATGATGGCCGATAAGAATCCGAACGATGGGTCGGGTGAAACTGGGGAACAGCTTCCGCTTATGAGCGGGCGCTTGCATCACGCGGTGGCGCAGCGTCTGGCCACGCAAGTCGTCAATGGCAGCTATCCTGCCGGGCATGTCTTTCCTGCCGAAGTGGAGCATGCCGAGCTGCTGGGCGTATCGCGCTCGGTCCTGCGCGAGGCGTTCCGCATGCTGACCGCCAAGGGGCTGGTCAGCAGCCGCCCCAAGGCCGGAACCCGCGTCAACGAGCGTCGGATGTGGAACCTGCTCGACCCCGATGTGCTGTCCTGGCAGATCCAGTGCGGCGCCAGCGACGAATTCCTGCGCGACTTGTTCGAACTGCGCCTCGTCGTCGAACCGCAAGCGGCGGAAATGGCCGCCCTGCGCCGCGACGAGCGCCAGTTGCTGGATATGGCGAATGCCCTGGAGGCCATGGAACGCTACACCCTCACCAGCCCCAAGGGGCGGGCGGCGGATATCCGTTTCCACGAGCTGCTGATGGAGGCCACCCGCAACGAGATGTTGCAGGCCCTGTCCAATTCGATCTCGACCGCGATCGCATCGACGACCACGATCAAGCACGCCAAGAAGGACAGTCCGCGCGATCCCATGCCCGAGCACTATGCCCTCTATGCGCAGATTGCCGAGCAGAACCCGGCGAAGGCCCGCAAGGCGATGATTACGCTTATCGAACTGGCCCATGCCGATACCCAGGTGGCGCTTCGCCGCTGACTTTGCGGAATTCCGACAAAGAAAGGATTGACTTCGGGACCCCTCGGTTTATCAATACCGTATACGATATTCGATAGGGGTTTTAAAAATGCAGGCCAATCGGCGCGAATGGATGGCTGGCGTGGCGGCGCTCGCCATTTGCTCTGTTCCTCTCAAGGGCTTTGCAGCCGTTATCGCTCCCAAGCTGCCGATCAAGGCCAAGCCCCTGCCGCTGACCGACGTGCGCCTTGCGCCGTCCGACTATGCTACGGCGGTAGAGGTCAATGTCGACTACCTGATGTCGCTCAGCCCCGACCGGTTCCTGCACAACTTCCGCAAGTACGCGGGTCTCGAACCGAAGGCGCCGATCTACGGCGGCTGGGAATCGGACACGATCGCCGGCCACACGCTGGGCCACTACATGACCGCACTGGTCCTGGCCTGGCAGCAGACCGGCAACCCGGAATGCCGCCGCCGCGCCGACTACATCGTCGATGAACTGGCGGAATGCCAGGCGAAGCGCACGGACGGCTACATCGGTGCGCTCGGTCGCAAGACCAAGGACGGGAAGGTCGTCGACGGGCAGGAGATCTTCCCAGAGGTCATGCGCGGCGAAATCAAGTCGGGCGGGTTCGACCTCAACGGCTCGTGGTCGCCGCTCTATACCGTTCACAAGTACTTCCAGGGCCTGCTCGACATCAATGCGGCCTGGGGCAATGCCAAGGCGCTTCAGGTTGTCATCGGCCTCGGCGGCTATTTCGAGAAGGTCTTCGCCGCGCTCGACGACAAGCAGATGCAGGAACTGCTGGGCTGCGAATATGGCGGCCTGAACGAAAGCTATGCCGAACTCTACGCCCAGACCGGCGACTTGCGCTGGCTCAAGGTGGCGGAACGCATCTACGACAAGAAGGTGCTCGATCCGCTGGTGGCGCAGGAAGACAAGCTGGCCAACTTTCACGCCAACACCCAGGTGCCCAAGCTGATCGGTCTCGCGCGCATTCACGAGCTGACCGGCAAGGACGAACCCGGCCGCGCCGCGCGCTTCTTCTGGGAACGCGTGACCAAGCACCACAGCTACGTGATCGGCGGCAATGCCGACCGCGAATACTTCTTCGAGCCCGACACCGTGGCGCTGCACCTCACGGAATCGACCTGTGAGCATTGCAACACCTACAACATGCTCAAGCTGACGCGTCAGCTCTACTCGTGGCAGCCCGACGGCGCGTTGTTCGATTATTACGAGCGTGCGCACCTCAACCACGTCATGTCGGCGCAGAACCCCGAGACCGGTGGCTTCACCTATATGACGCCGATGATGAGCGGCGCGCCGCGCGGCTATTCGGGGCCCGGCGAGGAAGCCTTCTGGTGCTGCGTCGGCTCGGGGATGGAAAGCCATGCCAAGCATGGCGATTCCATCTTCTGGGAAGGTGATGACACGTTCTTCGTCAACCTCTACATCCCCGCGACCGGGCAGTGGAAGGCGAAGGGCGCTGCCTTTACCATCGCCACCGAATACCCCTTCAAGTCCGACGTGAAGATCACGCTCGATGCGGTGAAGCAGGGCAAGTTCGCCGTTGCACTGCGCATTCCCGGCTGGTCGAACGGCAAGGCCACCGTGACCGTCAACGGTGCGGCAGTGCCCGCCACGCCGGTCGGCGGCTATGCCGTGATCGACCGCCGCTGGAAGAAAGGTGACGTGATTGCGCTGAACCTGCCGCTCGAACTGCGCCTCGAAACCGCGCAAGGATCGCAGGACGTGGTGGCGGTCGTGCGCGGCCCGATGGTCATGGCGGCGGACCTTGGTCCTGCCGAGATGGAGTTCACAGGCGTCGAGCCCGCCATGGTGGGTGACAATCCGCTGGCGGCGTTCAAGCCGATCGTTTCGGACCGTCCGCGTTTCCAGACCACCGGCATCGTTCGCCCCGGCGACCGCATGTTCGTGCCGTTCTACAGCCAGTACGATCGCCGCAGCGCGGTCTACTTCAAGCGCTTCACCGAGAGCGGCTGGAAGACCGAGGAAGCCTCGTTCCTGGCCGAACAGGCACGCCAGAAGGACATCGCCGCCCGCTCGATCGACGTCATGCACCTCGGTGAAATGCAGCCCGAGCGCGACCACGAACTGACCTCGGAAATCTCTTACCCGGTCTCCTATCGCGGCCGCAACGGACGCGATGCCCGCTCGGGCGGCTTCTTCGAGTTCAAGATGAAGGTGAAGCCCGGCCCGCTGCTGCTTCAGGCCAGCTATTGGGGCAGCGAGCGTTCGCGCGTGTTCGACATTCTCGTGGACGACGTGAAGATCGCCACCCAGAAGCTCGACAACGATGCCGCCGGCAAGTTCTTCGATGTGGACTATCCGCTGCCCGAGGCTCTCACCAAGGGCAAGAGCAGCGTAAAGGTGCGCTTCGTGCCGCATGACCGCAGCTCGGCCGGTCCGGTCTTCGGCGTGCGTTTGTTTACTGCCAAGAAGTGAGCCTTTCCCAGTGAGCCTGCCCTTGAGTGAAGACGTTGCCCTGACGATCGCGGAGGCGGACGAACTCGCCCGCACCGTGCTCGAAGCCTGGGGCCTTGCGCCCGACCACGCCGCCGCCGTCGCCCACACCATGGTGTCGGGCGAGCGGGACGGTTGCACTTCGCACGGGCTCTACCGCCTTCTCGTCGCGGCCAATTCGGTCGAGCGCGGGGTGGTGGTGCCCGATGCAGTGCCCGAAGTGACCGAACCGGCGCAGGCTCTGGTCCGCGTCGACGGCAAGGGCGGCTTCGCCCAGCTTCCCTTCGCGCGCGGCATGCCGCTGCTGGTTGAGAAGGCACGGAAGTTCGGCATCGCCGCCATGGCGCTGAACAATGTGGTTCACTTCGCCGCGCTCTGGCCCGAGGTCGAGGCGCTGGCCGAGCACGGCCTCGTCGCCTTCGCCTTTACGCCCAGCCATTCTTGGGTGGCGCCGGCGGGCGGGACCAAGCCGGTGTTCGGCACCAATCCGATCGCCTTCGGCTGGCCGCGTCCAAATCGCGCGCCCTTCGTCTTCGACTTCGCCACCAGCGCGGTCGCGCGGGGCGAGATCGAACTGCATCGCCGGGCAGGCAAGGAAATTCCGCTCGACTGGGGTTATGACGCGGACGGCAATCCGTCGAGCGACGCCAAGGCCGTGCTCGACGGCGCCATGCGCACCTTTGGCGGACACAAGGGCTCTGCGCTCGCGGCGATGGTCGAACTGATCGCGGGACCGCTGATAGGCGACATGACCAGCGCGGAATCGATGGCGGCCGACGGCGATCGCGGCGGTTCTCCGATCGGCGGCGAGTTCATCATCGCCATTGATCCGGCAGGCTTCCTTGGCGCGGGTGTGGAAGAACACTTGCGCCGGGCGGAAGCGATGTTCGACATGATCGAAGGGCAGGGCGCTCGCCTGCCGGGATCGCGCCGCCTGATCGCGCGCGCGCAATCCGACAAGGAGGGGCTGCGCATTCCCGCCAAGCTTCATCAGGACATTCTCGAGGTTCTCGAAAGGGGAAATGACGTGAAGAATTCGGTTGGCCGGGCCATGATGATGGCCGGCGCCGCGCTGGTCGCCATGCCTGCGGTTTCGGGCACGGCAGCGGCCGTTCCCGCCGCGAAGGTTTCCCAGAAGCAGACGGCGGATCAGGCCTTCGAGGCGATCTATACCGCCGAATACGAATGGCGCCAGAAGCAGATCGGCCCCTGCGAGGATACGCCCAAGGACAGCAAGATCGTCCTGCCTGACCTCGGTCCCAAGGCGCAGGCAGACCGTCTCGCCTGCTGGACCAAGGTGGAAGGCCAGCTTGCGGCTATCGACCAGAAGCAGCTCTCGCCCGCCAATCGCGTGAACTTCGCGGTCTACAAGGGCCAGGTCGACGCGCTTCTGGCCTCGCAGCGCTTCCGGGACTACGAAAAGCCGTTCAACGCCGACACCAGCTTCTGGGGCGATCTGGCCGACTGGGCGCGCAATCCGCTCAAGGACAAGGCCGCCGCCGACAACTACCTCGAAATGCTGCGCGAAATCCCGCGCTACTACGACCAGCAGATCGAGAACATGCGCGCCGGCCTGAAGCGCGGCTTCACTGGCCCGCAGATCACGCTGACCGGGCGTGACAAGGGCATCGAACTGGTAACCCAGGCCAAGTCGGTCGAGGCTTCGCCGTTCTACGAGCCGTTCCGCAAGCTGCCCGCGACGATCCCTGCCGCCGAGCAGGAAAAGCTGCGCGCAGAGGCCCGCAAGCTGATCACGGATGGCGTGGTCCCCGCGCACGTCAAGCTGCTCGCCTTCATGCGTAATGAATACGAGAAGGGCGCGCGCAAGACGCTGGCGGCCTATGACCTGCCGGACGGCAAGGCCTATTATCAGTCCAAGATCGCCGAGTTCGTCACGCTCGACAGGACGCCGGAACAGATCCATGAGACCGGCCTCAGCGAGATGGCGCGCATCCGTTCGCAGATGAACGAGGTGATGCAGCAGGTGGAGTTCAAAGGCGACCTCAAGGCCTTCCTGCACTTCCTGCGCACCGATCCGCAGTTCTATCCCAAGACCCCGAACGAGTTGCTCTACCGCGCGGCCTGGATCGCCAAGCAGTTCGACGGCAAGGCCGACCAGTTCTTCGGCCACATGCCGCGCAGCCGCTTTGCCATCAAGCCGGTGCCGGATGACATCGCACCGTTCTATACCGGCGGTCGCGGCGGTCCGGGGATCTACCTCGTCAATACCTACGATCTGCCGAGCCGTCCGTTCTACTCGCAAGTCGCGCTGACGCTGCACGAGTCCGCGCCGGGCCATGCCATGCAGATGCCGCTGGCCATGGAGAACAAGGACCTCCCCGCCTTCCGCCGCGACACCTATCTCTCCGCCTATGGCGAGGGCTGGGCGCTCTATTGCGAGGCGCTGGGCGAGGACATGGGCATGTACGAAACGCCCTACGACCGCTTCGGCATGCTGAGCTATCAGGCCTGGCGCGCCTCGCGTCTGGTGGTCGATACCGGCATCCACGCCATGGGCTGGAGCCGTGAACAAGCGCAGCAGTACTTCCGGGACAATACCGCGCTTTCCGATCACGAGATCGAGACCGAAGTGGACCGCTATATATCCTGGCCGGGTCAGGCGCTGTCCTACTACATGGGTCAGCTGGCTTTCGTCGATGCGCGCAAGAAGGCTGAGACCGCGCTCGGTCCCAAATTCAACATCCGCGCCTTCCACGATGCGGTGTTGGAACTGGGCGGCGTGCCGCTTCCGCTGATCGACCAGCGTGTCGATCAGTTGATCAAGGACGGCGGCAAGGGTCCCTATCCCGACGAGGAATGATTTCCTGACGGCGTAGCTGCGAGGATCCAGATCAGGCGCCGGAGACGAGAACCGTCTCCGGCGCCTTTTTCGATTTCGTTTCGCACACGCAAAATTGCCGGTGGTGCAATGCAGCGCTCATCGTCCTGCGAAGGTGCGACGCGGAAGTTTGATTGCAGTTCACGCATGCGGACTCGGCAACATTCAGCGAATTAAAATTGCAAAATATGCAATCAAACTGGATTTGCTTGCATTTGCAGCAATGGCGATATCGAGTCACATATTGGCAATGTTGCAATGCAGCACGTTGCTGCCTCCAAGGTATTTTCCGATGTTCTCGCTGATGTCCCTCTATTTCGCCTATCGCCGTGATGTCGTCGTGGCCGAGCGCTACATGCCCGCGCTGTCGCAAGGTCAGGAAGCGCAGGAACCGGCGGTTTCCGTTGAAGCCACGGTCGAAGCACCGGCCGCGAGCGAACTGCCGCTGGCAGCCTGAACGGGCCGCTCCGTACGGTTCATTGCGGTTTGGCGAAGGCCCAGCGTATCGTTCCGGCCATCGCCAGCGTTCCCGCCAGGGCCGGAAGCCCGGTCAGGCCCGGACGTTTGATCGCCAGCATTGTGCGGGCAAAAGGCGGCAGGAGATCCACCGCTGCCGTTCCCAATGTGCGCATCACGCGGCCGGGGCGTCGCCCCTCATCGCCTTCGAGCAGGAAGCGCGCGACTTCGCGGGCGGCAGTTCCGCCGCTGAGATCGCCCCGAAACTCTGCCATGAGCGAGTGCGCCTCTGCCCGGCTGCGCGGTACTGGAGATGCGCCCAGCATTTCCCCCACCACGGCCGTCTGCTCGAAGTACCGATCCTGCGCGCGCGGCGGCATGCCGGGGTCGGCGTAAGTCAGATAGGCTTCCAGAAAACTGGTCGTTTCCGCCAGATGGACCCAGGCCAGTACGCGCGGGTCGGTGGCGGAATAAGGTTGCCCGCTGGGCAGGTGCCCTGTCACATGCGCATGTATCGCGTTCACCGTCGCAACGGCGCGGGCCGCGTCGCGGCGGTCGCCATATGTCGTCACGGCAATGAAGCGTGCCGTCCTGCGCAAGCGCCCCTGCACGTCGTCGCGAAAATCGGAATGGTCGAGAACGCCCTGAAGCGCGGCCGGGTGGAGCATCTGCAGCAGCAGTGCCCGCATACCGCCGACCATCATCGCCACGACATCGGCATGGACCATGCGGATCGGACTGTCCTGCTCGAACAGGGCATGATCGGAAGGCAGGAGCGGCGCTTCGCCCCGCTTGGCGTCATGGAAGACCGCGCGAACCTGCCGCACGAGAAGTTTTCGCACCGCTTCTGAAGGTCGGGTGATGTTCAGCGCCGCCATGGCGCCATCTTGCCCCAAATCCTCCTGCCATGACAGCGCGGCGTGAGCGGCGCGTCTGTAACCTCCAAAAAGAAAGCCGGTCCATGGACCGGCTTGAAAAGTTTTGGGAGAGGATGCCTGAAAGGCCCGTTCTTGTTGGCTCATGTTGCGATGCAGCGCAATAGACAAATTTGCATGTGCAGTTGCAGCATCGTCCGGGCGTTGCTCGGTGGACGGCGGGGATTGCTTCCCTCGCGCTGCGATGTACCGTGGGAGCAAATCACACGATGTGGGATCGGGCCTCGCGCAGACTGTGCGGCGTTTGTGATCTGGCCGGAGCAACGATGTCCCTTGACCCCTTCGATCGCCGTACTTTTGCGCTTTCCGCTCTGGCATTGCCGCTACTGGCCCGCAGCGTGACGGCCGTGGCGGCGCCTGCCGAGCCGGTATCGATCCTGAACTTCGGCGCACGACCGGACGGCCTTACGGTCAATACCCGGGCCATTCAGGCGGCGATCGACAGTCTCTCGGCACGAGGCGGCGGAACCATGCTGGTACCTGCGGGTGTTTTCGTCAGCGGGGCGCTGTTTCTCAAACCGGGCGTGAACCTTCACCTGGCGGAAGGTGCCGTGCTGCGTTGCAGTACGCAGATGTCGAATTTCCCGCTCCGGCGTACCCGGATCGAAGGGCATTTCGAGGAACGCTTCACCCCGGCCCTGCTGAATGCGGATGGCTGCGACGGATTGCGCATCACCGGCCGGGGCGTGCTGGACGGTGCGGGAAGGACGGTCTGGGACTTGTTCTGGAAGCTGCGCAACGCAGCGCCGGTCCCCGGCGAGTTTCCCAATATCGGCCTGCCTCGTGCCCGTCTTGCCCTGATCGAGAATTCGAAGAACGTGCTGGTGGACGGCGTCACGTTCAAGGATTCGCAGTTCTGGAACCTCCATCTCTACAAGTGCGAGCATGTTCTGGTCCGGGGCGCGCGGTTCGAGGTTCCCGACGATTACGCCCAGGCGCCCAGCAGTGACGGCATCGATGTCGACAGTTGCCGCGAGGTGACGGTGGATGGATGCTATTTTTCGGTCACCGACGACTGCATCGCGGCAAAGGGATCGAAAGGACCGGGCGCGCTGGAGGATCGTGACAGTCCTCCCGTGGAAGGGCTGCGCGTGCGCAACTGCCATTTCCGGCGCGGCCATCATGCGCTTGCCTGCGGCAGCGAGGCGACCGTCGTTCGGGACGTCATTGTCGAGAATTGCCGGGTGACCGGCCGGATGGTGCTGGCAAGGCTGAAGCTGCGGGCCGACACGCCCCAGCGTTACGAGGATATCCGCTTCCGCAACATCCGCTTGGACGACCGGGCGGGAACGGTCATGGCCGTCGAGCCCTGGAGCCAATACACCGATTTCAAGGGCATGGCGCCGCCGAAGTCATCGGTGCGGGGGCTGGAGTTTTCCGGCCTGACAGGGCGGTTCGGCGCCCTCGGCACGGTTCGGCCCAATCCCGGACAAACGGAAATTCGCGGCCTGACGCTCAGGAACTTCGACCTGCAACTGGCGGACGCGCAGCTCAGAACGACCGGCGTGGAGGACATCGTATTCGATCATGTGATGATCAACGGGAAAGTCCGCAGGTCCGATTTTCCCGCTTGAGAAGAAACGGGACGGTCAGTTCGGCGCCGGAGCGCGATGATCCTCTACCGATGCGAGCAATGCCTCGCGGGCATTGTCCATGGCCGTGAGGAAGTCCGCGCGGCGGATGTCCTTCGTGGCATCGACGAGCTTGCGCAGTTCCACGGCGGTTCTGGCGCGCAGATTCTCGTCGTCGATGCGGTCGAACTGGCGCGAGAGCCACTCCGCCGAAGCGGGTTTCGCATTGCGGTGGGATCTGAGGGCCAGTTCTACCGGCGGGGCAAGAAAAACGAGCGTGGCGATGCCCTCGTATGGCGGAAGACCGAACAATTCCACGACCCTGAACCTCTTCTTTCCACGGCGCTGCGGTGCGCTTGAAACTATTCATAGGAACGGGAAGGGGCAGGCGGTCGCGCGGCGGCCACGAATATTTGTCAACGATTGCTGTCGTAGCATGACCTTCCGGCCATGCCAGCGCTGACGCACGAAAACGAGGCCTCGTACGCATCTTACGCACGAGGCCCAGTCAGGGTCGCTCAGTGATCTTCCGGGGACGTCCGTCCCGGAAAAATATCGGTCTCGCGGGTTACTCCGCGGCGACGGAATTCGGGGTTCCGGGCGCGAAATCGACACGGCAGGCGCGGAGCAGCAGATCGCTCCATTTCGCCATGTTCTCGCCATAGGCCCGCAGGGATTCGGCTACGAAGGACGCACCGGCCTGCGAGGCGGCGGCGGGATCTCCCGCTTTTGCCAGACTGTCGAGGCAGGTCAGCAGCCGGTTGCCCGCAGCGGATATCTGGCTTGCCACTTGCGCCTGGATTTCCTGCCCGTTCTCGACCATCCGTTCGGACGCGATCCGGGCGGTGGACGCCAGTTGCTCACCCATCGATCTTGCACGGTCCATGCCTTGCTCAAGGCCTGCGAACTCGATCATCCGTTATCCTTTGCTATTGGGAATTGGTTGTAACGGGAAGCCTAGACGCCGTCGATCACGGCCCAGAGCCTTTGCTGAAGTGCCTGCGATTCAGCCGGAGAGAGTGCGGGCCGGGGATCGCCGTCGGAACGCGACCATGATCGGTGCGGAGGCGGCGCAACATGAGATGAAGCGTGCGCAGTCCATCGCTCCGCCTTTGCATCGAAGTTCATGATATTGTTCCTCCTCACAGCAAGGCGGAGCGTGCTTACTTCACGCCTTGCTCCCCTATCCGAACAAATCGTATAATTGTTACTGTATGTGCAGCCTTTTGACCGTCTTTCGATGCCTGTTTACAATGGCGGGAGGGCTTCAAAAAGAGGAAAACTCTGTACGGCCGCGTACATTGGCGTCAGTTAATCAGAATGGCACAGTTCCGAAGCCGCTCGTAAATGCATAACAAAATCAAATTGTAATAAATGATGGGCGATGTCCCGATTTTGGAACAATAGCTGGATCAGGCCGTTGTGCCTTCCTAATAAAATAGAATATCTCTAGGCCGCACGGCCCAGGGGGAGGGTTCTGCCGATGAAGGGCGGACAGGAAAACGAAAGGCGCGGCAACAGTTTGCTGAAGGGAATGATGCCTGCCGACCGGGAGCGGCTGATGCCGCTGCTGCGGCGGGAGACTTTGGCCGCCCGGCGCTATCTGGAGCGACGGGGCCAACTTCAGGACAGGATCTACTTCATAGAATCCGGTGTCGTCTCCAATCTCGAGACGGGCGATATTCCCGCGCCGCTCGAAGTGGGGGTGGTGGGCCGCGAAGGCATCGTCGGGGCAAGCGCAATCTGCAAGCTGCTGCCGCAGCGGGACAGCTGCGTGCAGATCGAGGGTGAGGCGCTGTCGCTGGAGCGCGACGAATTCCGCCGTTTGCTGGAAGGCAGCCCTGTCTTGCTGGGATACCTCCTGCGGTACATCCAGACGCAGATCGTGCAGTTCAGCCTTGCCGCCAGCGCAGCGGTACGAGCGACCGTACAGCAGCGCCTCGCGCGCAAGTTGTTGATGTACCATGACCGCATCGGCAGCGACGATCTGCCGCTGACGCATGAAAACATGTCGATTATCCTGGGTGTACGCCGTGCAAGCATCACCCACGCCATTCACAATCTCGAAGCCGAGCGCTGGATCCGGGCGCAGCGGGGACTAGTGCAGATCCGTGATCGTGCCGGGCTGGTGCGCTATTGTGGGCCTTTCTACGGCGTGGCCGAGGCGCGCTACGCTGAGATCATGGGGCACCGCGCCTGAATTCGCGGTGCTGGCGCTGGACCTGATTTTCCGGTGCTGAAAAGAGAGGAGGGCGGCCCTGCGCAATGCAGGTCCGCCCTCCGGTCCTGCGATGTTTAGAGGCGAGGACCGGGCGGGGCCTCTAGAGAGGGTTTTCGCGGACAACAAGCGCGGCGCGGTGGAAAAACATGGAAAGGCCGCCCGCCGGATCCTGATAGGACCCTGGGGCGGCCTTGATGAAGGAGCGGGATCCGAAAGGGGGTGGGGGTAAGGATCCTCGCGCAGCCTGCCTCTGAGGGCAGTGATCTTCACAACGGTCGCATGGTGAGGAGGTTCCGAGCCGAGGCCGGGAAACAACGTGACGAAGAGTTAATGTGGAAAGGGCTCCTCGGTTAATCCGGGCTTCAGGGGCAGTCGGGCTGGAGACGATCCGTTCCAGCACACCGCTGCGCACCTCCCGGATTTGATGTCATGACCATGATGGAGCCCGTCCTGTCCCCGTCTGCGCTGTCCGAAGCGGGGCGGCTTGTGGATGCTCCCCGGTCACGGCGCAGGGAAGCAGATGCCGAGAGACCGGGCCGCGCCATCAGGCGGCATTTCCTGATCGCCCTGGGTTTCAGCCTGGCGGCGGTCTGGGCGCTTCTTGGCCGGGCGGAGCTGCACATCGACCCATGGCGCGAGGACAACCTTCCCTTCTACGCAGCGGGAATGGCCGCGCTGGTTCTGCGCATCGGATGGGGTGGCAGGTCCCCGCGGCGCGCTGTTTCGAACGCGGCAGAGTTCGGCGAATATGCCGCGCTGTTCACGCTCGTCTCGCTCATGGGCGCGGCGGCAAGCTATCCGGTGGCGGCGCTGACCCACGGGTATGCCGATGCAGCCCTGCAAGATATCGACGAGGTGCTCGGGTTCGACTGGCTGGCCTGCTACCGACTGGTGGCGGCACATCCCGTGCTTCAGGTCCTCGGCACGATCGCCTATCGCAGCATCTACGTAACGCCCGCGATGATCCTGTGGGCGGCCGCGAGGCGGGGAGACCGGCAGCAGGCCTACAGGTTTCTCGCCGGGTTCTGGCTGGCCGCCGTGATCACGCTGGTCCTGTTCAGCCTCATGCCTGCCGTAGGGCCGTTTTCCTATCTCTGGCACCAGCCTGTCGCCTACATGCCGGAAAGCGAGCTTTGGCAGCAGGGGCTCATTCCGGCATTGCGGGAGCGCAGCGTGCATCTGGTCGACCTGGGGCATCTGCGCGGCATCGTTTCCGCGCCCAGCTTTCACACGGCGGCGGCGGTTCTCTACATTGCCACAGCCTGGCCGGTCAGAGGCCTGCGCTGGCCTGTCCTGGCGCTCAATCTGGCGATGCTGCTCTCCACGCCGGTGGAGGGGACGCATTATCTGATCGACATGGTACTCGGCGCCGGAGTGGCGGTGACGGCTCTCCTCGTGGTGGCGGGCTATTGTCGCCGGTTGGATCGCCAACCGGGGATTTGACCAGTGGGGATTTGAACCGCCGCGCGCTGGACCTGCGCGCAACAATATGGCAGCGGATCTCGCATTCATGATCGACCGAACGGGGACAGATGGCTAACGAAACTGGCGGCGCGCGGGCGGGATCTCCGCTCGAATTGACATTGCGCGGCGTGCTGCTTGGCGGCGTGATCACGCTGCTTTTCACTGCGGCCAATGTCTATCTGGGCCTCAAGGTCGGCCTGACCTTCGCGACGTCCATCCCGGCGGCGGTGATTTCGATGGCGATCCTGCGCGGTTTCCGGGATTCGACGATTTTCGAGAACAATATCGTCCAGACCGTGGCCAGCGCGGCGGGGACGCTAGCGGCGATCATCTTCGTGCTGCCCGGACTGGTCATGATCGGCTGGTGGCAGGGCTTCCCCTATTGGACGACCGCCGCGATCACGGGCACCGGCGGCATTCTGGGCGTGCTGTTCTCCGTGCCGCTGCGCCGTGCGCTGGTGCTGGATACGCCGCTCCCTTATCCAGAAGGCCATGCGGCCGCCGAAGTGCTGCGCGTCGGGTCGGAATCGCGCGAGGGCGCGGCGGAGAGCGCCAAGGGCCTTTCCGTGCTGCTCTGGAACGCCCTCGCGTCGGCCGGTTTTGCGATCCTCACCCAGACCCGGCTGGTGGTGGCAGAGGCTTCGGTCTGGTTCCGCGCGGGGCCCGGCGCCACCGGCATTTCCGGCGGCCTGTCCTTCGCGCTCATGGGCGTTGGGCATCTCGTCGGGATTTCGGTCGGGATGGCGATGTTCCTTGGCCTTGTCGTGGGCTGGTGGGTGCTTCTGCCCATTCTGACGGCCCAGAACCCGCTGCCGGGCGGCGCGGAAAACTGGGCGCTGACGGTGTTTTCCGACAATGTCCGCTTCTTCGGCGCCGGTGTGATCGGCGTGGCGGCGGTATGGACGCTGCTGCGCATCGCCGGTCCGGTGATCGGCGGCGTCCGCTCGGCCATGGCGGCCAGCCGCGCGCGTCATACCGGCGAGGCGCTGGCGGTGGAGGAGCAGGACCTGCCGATCTCGATCGTCTTCCTCGGCACTCTGGCGATGCTGGTGCCGATCGCGATCCTGCTGTGGAGCGTGATCGGCAGCGGCCCGCTGGCCGGATCGGAAATGCTGCTGATTTCCGGGGCACTGCTGTTCATTCTCGTGATCGGCCTGCTGATCGCGGCGGTCTGCGGCTATATGGCGGGCCTGATCGGGGCCTCGAACTCGCCGGTTTCCGGCATCGGCATTCTCTCGGTGGTGGCGGCCTCGCTCATGCTGGTCGGGCTGTTCGGCCGGGACCAGCCTCCGGGAACCACCGATGCGCTGGTCGCCTATGCCCTGATCGTCACCGGCATCGTCTTCGGGGTGGCGACCATCTCGAACGACAACCTCCAAGACCTCAAGACCGGCCAGCTCATCGGCGCGACGCCGTGGAAGCAGCAGGTGGCGCTGGTGATCGGCGTCGTCTTCGGCTCGCTGGTCATCCCGCCCGTGCTCGATCTCCTGAACACCGCCTTCGGTTTTGCCGGCGCGGCCAACGCGGGCCCCAATGCCTTGCCTGCACCCCAGGCGGCGCTGATTTCGACCCTGGCGAAGGGCGTGCTGGGCGGCAATCTCAACTGGACGATGATCGGCTGGGGCGCAGCGGCGGGCGTCGCCTTCATCGTGCTGGATGAAGTGCTGGGCGCGATGGGCCGCTTGCGCCTGCCGCCGCTCGGCGTCGGCATCGGCATCTATCTGCCCATGAGCGTCATCCTGCCGACCGTGATCGGCTCGGTGCTCGGGTTCTTCTACGATCGATGGGCTTCCAGGCAGCGCGATCCCGAGTTCGCGGAGCGGATGGGCGTGCTCACGGCGACCGGCCTGATTGTCGGCGAGAGCCTGTGGGGCGTCGGGTTCGCCGGCATCGTCGCGGCCTCGGGCAGCGATGCGCCGCTGGCACTCGTGGGCGAAGGCTTTGCCGTACCGGCGCTTGTCGGCGGCACTTTGCTGTTCTTCGTGCTGGTGCATGGGCTCTATCGGCGCACGCGCAAGCTCGTCACCACCGACTGAGGAGCCGGGTTCCCGGTAATTCGAATCAACGGGTCGGGCGGTGTCTCCGCCCGACCCGTTGCCGTTTGCTTCGCTATCGACCTCAGACAGTGCGCCACACGGGGCGCTGAGATGCTGTGAGGGCCCAAATGCGCGCCCGCAAGTGGCGGAAACAAAAACCGTTTTGGCTTGGTTTTTTGAAGTCGGAACGGATGTAAAATGTTGCGCCAAAGTGCTGTCCGCGAAAATCGCATTTCGATTTAATCAAGCATAATCAATTATTAAGCTTCTGCGTCGGCCCATTTATGGGGGCTTTACCCATGCGCCCGGAACGCGCCGGTTTGCGTCATGTTGCGCGGCGCGGCGTCGAGACGTCCACCATTTGCGACAAGTCGTTTCGCCATTGCGGGAAACATCGGGCTACAGGATACGTTGCAGGGCGTAACTAGGTGAGATTGCCTGAGTTATTCATTGCCATGGGATTGGGTCGCTGACGTATTGATGGTTTGGAGGGGCGTATAGATCCTGTTCGTGCAGATAAGTTCGCTGCATTGACTTGAACGGGATTTGGTTAGTTCTGTTGCCTTACTGATTTCACCCCTCCTTCTCGTCCGTGTCTGCGGGCCGTCTTCGTGATCAACGATTGCACTACCTTGCGGTGGTGCATCCATGTTGGGAGCAGCCAGATGGACAAGCGGGTCGAGATCGTGAATCGCGCCACCAAGGCGACAACCACTTCCGTCGCACGCGATGGTGAATCCCGGATACCCGTTCCTGCGGATTCCAACGTCAGGATCGCTGCCCCGCCCAGTTCGGTCACATCGATGGTTCGAGAGGGTGACGACCTGATCCTGAAGTTCGCCGACGGATCCACGCTGCGTCTCGAAGGCTATTTCGGCTGTTCTCCGCAGGATCTCGGGCAACTCTTTCTGGATGATCCTGCCAGCGGGTCGGAATGGCTGGTCAACCTGGGCGATGCCTCCTGCGTCGCGCCGGGCGATCTCTCCACGGAAGCGCTCAGCTACGATTTCGCGCCTCTGGAAGGCTCCGCAGCGGCGGGCGCGGCCGGCGGTGCTGCAGCAGGCGGCGGCATCAGCAATGGCCTGCTCATCGGGCTCGGCGCGCTGGCAGTCGGCGGCGGCGTGGCCGCAGCGGCGAGCGGCGGCGGAGGGGGCGGGAACGGCGGAGGCACGGGCAATCCCCCGCCCGATACCACGGCGCCCGCAGTTCCGGTATTCTCCGGCGCCAGTGATGATGCCGCACCCGTAACCGGGCCGCTGGTCGCGGGATCCTCGACCAACGATTCCACGCCCACTTTCCGCGGAACCGGCGAACCCGGCGCGACCGTGACCGTCTTCGACAACGGCACCCGCATCGGCACGGCTACCGTCGGAGCGGACGGCAACTGGAGTTTCACGCCCTCCACACCGCTTGGCGACGGCGCCCATAGCCTGACCTTCACCGCGACCGATGCGGCGGGTAACCAGAGCGCCGCGACCGCGCCATTCGGCTTCACGGTGGACACCGGCGTTCCTGCCGCACCGACCGTCAACCCGACCGACGGTACCACGCTTTCCGGCACGGCCGAGGCAGGGGCCACGATCGGCATCGACACCAATGGGGATGGGGTCGCGGATGCGACCACCAACGCCGGGGCGGACGGAAACTGGAGCGTAACCTTGCCTGCGGGCCTCGCGGGCGGCACCGTCGTCAGCGTCGTGGCGACGGACGCGGCGGGGAATGCATCGCCTGCCGGAACCGTCACGGTAGACACCAGCCTGGACACCACCCCACCTGCTGCGCCTTCGGTAACGCAGGCCGTTGAACCGGGCGGCGCGACCAATGACACAATGCCGACCTTCGGCGGCACCGGAGAGCCCGGCGCCACGATCGGTGTCTTCGATAACGGCACGCAGATCGGCTCGGTCGTCGTCGCGCCTGACGGCACCTGGAGCTTCACACCCGGTGCTCCGCTCGGCGAAGGCGCGCACAACCTGACCTTCACCGCAACCGATGCGGCCGGAAACCAGAGCGCGGCCTCCGGGCCATATGCCTTCACCATCGATACAGCGCCCCCGGCCGCTCCCGTGCTCGACCCTAGCGACGGCACGACGATCTCCGGCACCGCGGAGGCGGGCGCGGCGATTGCCATCGACGTCAACGGCGACGGTGTTCCCGACCAGACGACGACCGCGGGTGCGGACGGCACTTGGAGCGTCACTCTGCCCTCGCAGCTGGGCAACGGCACCGTGGTCAGCGTCATCGCCACGGATGCGGCGGGGAACAGTTCCGGTGCGGGCAGCGTCACCGTTGTCAACGGCGTGGACCTGACGCCGCCGCCGGTGCCGGTGGTCACTGACACTATCGTGCCGGATGGGGCCACGAACGATACCACCCCGACTTTCGGGGGCACGACCGAGCCTGGCTCCAGGGTCGATGTCTTCGATAACGGAATCCTGATCGGTTCGGCAGTCGTCGCCCCGGATGGCAGCTGGAGCTTTACGCCCGCCACGCCGCTCGGCGAAGGGCCGCACAGCCTGACATTCGTCGCCGTCGATGCCGCCGGGAACCAGAGCGCGGCTTCAGCGCCCCATGCCTTTTCTGTCGACACGCTGCCGCCTGCGGCGCCGGTCCTCGGTCCGACCGATGGCACCACGATTTCCGGCACGGCCGAGGCGGGCGCGACGATCGGCGTCGATACCAACGGCGACGGCGTTGCCGATGCGACGACAACGGCGGGCGAAAACGGCAGCTGGAGCGTCACGCTGCCAAGCCCGCTAAGCGACGGAACGGTCGTCAGCGCCACGGCAACGGACGCGGCGGGCAATACCTCGGGTGCGGGAACTGCCACCGTCGATGACGGGATAGACACCACGCCGCCCGCCGCTCCCGTCGTCTCGGGGGCTAGCGACGATGCATCTCCGGTGATCGTCCCGATTGCCGAAGGTGGGGCGACCAACGACACCACGCCGACATTCGGCGGCACGACCGAGCCCGGTTCCACCATTGCCGTCTATGATGGCGAGACCCAGATCGGCACGGCGCTGGTCGCGCTCAACGGCGCCTGGACTTTCACGCCGACCAGCCCGCTGGGCGAAGGACAGCACAGGCTGACGTTCGTGGCCATCGACGCCTCGGGCAATCGCGGTGCGCCGTCCGCGCCGTTCCTCTTCTCGGTCGACACCAGCGCGCCGGGGGCGCCGACGCTGAGGCCCACCGATGGTACGATGCTTTCGGGAACCGCCGAAGTCGGTGCGACGGTCGAGATCGATACCAACGGCGACGGCACGGCGGATGCCTTCGTGCAGGCCGATGGCGCGGGCAACTGGACTTACGTGCCCGGCAGCGCGATCCCTGACGGTACGGCAATTACCGTCACGGCACGCGATGCGGCGGGTAACGCCTCGGCACCTGCCGCAGTAACGGTCGATGCCAGCGTGCCCGTGGCGCCGGGCATTGTCGAAGTGCTGGACGATGCCGAAGGCGTCACCGGCCTTGTCGCGCGCGGCGGTGTCAGCAACGATCCGACCCTGACGATCAACGGGACGGCCGAGCCGGGCTCCACGGTTAGGGTCTACGACGGCGCAACGCTGATCGGCACCCTGACGGCGGATCCGGCCGGCAACTGGAGTCTGACGACGGGCGCCCTGGCCGAAGGTCCGCACGAATTCGCCGTTACCGCGACGGACGAGACGGGCAACATCAGCGGTCCTTCAACCTTCTACGGCGTCGTGATCGATCTCTCGCCTCCGGCAACGCTGGTGGTGAATCCCACAGACGGCACTACGCTGAGCGGGACGACCGAGGCCGGTGCGACCGTCCTTGTCGATACCAATGGCGACGGCACGCCGGAACAGACCGCGACGGCCGGTACGGACGGCCGCTGGAGCGTGACGTTCCCTGCACCGCTGGGAGATGGGACGGTGGTCAGCGTGATCGCCGTCGATCCCGCAGGCAATGCGACCAGCCCCGCAACGGTAACGGTAGAGGACAGCATCGATTCCACGCCGCCGCCCATCCCCGTGCTGGGCGCGGTGACCGATGGCGCCGACCCGGCGCAGGGTCCGTTGGCAGACGGTGATGCGACCAACGATCCCCAGCCAGTGCTGACCGGCACGGCGGAAGGCAATGCACTGGTTTCCGTCTACGACAACGGCGTACTTCTGGGCACGACCAATGCGAGCGGAACCGGGACCTGGAGCTTCACCCCTACCGCGCCGCTGTCCGATGGCCCGCACAGCCTGACCGTCACGACCACCGACGGCACCGGCAATGAAAGTCTGCCGTCTCCGGCCTTTACGCTCACCGTCGATACCGCGCCGCCCGCGGCGCCGGTCGTTAATCCTTCGGATGGCCAGACCATCACCGGCACGGCAGAGGCTAATGCGACCGTCAATCTCGACCTCGATAATGACGGGACCTTCGACGATACCACCCAGGCCGATGCCTCGGGCGTCTGGACTTACACGCCTTCCGCGCCGCTCGGCAGTGGTCCGATTTCCGTCACGGCGACCGACAGCGCGGGGAACACCTCGTTGCCCGCGCTTGGAACGGTGGACGCGAATGCGCCGATCGCGCCGGTCATCAGCGCGGTCACCGATGATGTCGGTGCGAACAGGGGGCCGCTCGTCAGCGGCGCCTCGACCGACGACGGACAGCCGACTTTCACCGGCACTGCCGAACCCAACGCCCTGATCACGCTCTACGACGGCGCGACCGTGATCGGCACGGCGCAGGCCGACGGGACCGGCGCCTGGACGGTTACGCCCACGGCGCCGCTCGGGCAGGGCAGTCATACGCTATCGGTCACGGCTACGGATGCGGTCGGCAACGAGGGGCCGGGGGCCGGCTTCACGCTGGTCATCGACAATGCCGGGCCTGCCGCGCCTGTCATCGCCGAGATCGCCGACAATGTGGGCCTGCCGCAGGGGCCGATCGCCCCGGGAGGGATTACCGACGATACCCAGCCGACCCTGACCGGAACCGCCGAGGCCAATTCGACGGTGTCCATCTACAGCAACGGCGTACTGCTTGGCAGCACTGGAGCGAACGGCACGGGGGCCTGGACTTTCACGCCGACTGCCCCGTTGGCGCAGGGCAGCAACAGCATCATCGTCGTCGCGACGGACGCGGCGGGGAATATCGGGACGCCTTCCGAGCCCTATTTGCTGACCGTGGACAGTGTGGTCCCGACCACGCCGGTCTTCACGTCCGGTTTCGACGACGTCGGCCTGGTGCAAGGCAGTTTGGCGACGGGTGCCTCCACCGACGATACCCTGCCGGTCCTGTCCGGCACGGCGGATCCGAACGCCGTGGTTTCCATTCTTCTGGGCGGCGCATTCGTCACCACCGTCACGGCCGATCCATTCGGCGTCTGGAGCTACACGCCCTCCGCTGCGCTGGGTAACGGCACCTACAGCTTCACGGCCACGGTCACCAATGCGGCAGGCGTGCCGAGCGCGGCGTCCGCGCCTTTCGTCCTGACCATTTCCACTGCGCCCCCGGCCGCACCAAGCATCGTTTCCGCAGCCGATAATGTGGGCCGCTTGCAGGATCCGCTGTTGGACGGCGCATTCACCGACGACGTCCTGCCCGTGCTGTCCGGCACGGCGGCGATCGGCAGCACCGTGACGGTCTACGACAACGGCGTCGCCGTCGGCGTGGCGACCATGGACGGCAGCGGCGGATGGACGTTCTCGCCCACCTCCGCGCTTTCGGAAGGTGTACACGTCTTCACCGCAACGGCGGTCGATCCGATCGGCAACACCAGTGTGCTCTCCGGTTCGTTCACGCTCAATATCGACACGGCCGCACCTGCGGCTCCGGTGATCGCACCGAGCGCCGGTACGGTTCTCACCGGGACGGCCGAGGCCAATGCCCTCATCGAACTCGATCTCGACGGCGACGGCACCGTCGACGACACGACGACGGCCAACAATCTCGGCGCCTGGACCTATACGCCCGCCGGAACGCTGCAGAACGGCGTGACCGTCATCGCGACGGCGGTGGACGAGGCAGGCAACGTCTCGGGTTCGGACAGCATCATCATCGACCGGACGCCCCCGCAGGCGCCGATCATCAACCTTGTGACCGACGATGTCGGCGGCCAGACCGATCCGGTTGCCAATGGAGGCACGACCGACGATGTCCTGCCGGAAATCAGCGGCACGGCCGAGGCCGGCGCGACGGTCAGGATCTACGACTTCGGCGTGCTGATCGGTACCGTCACGGCGGGAAGCACGGGCGCCTGGACCTTCCAGGTTCCGTCCACCGCCCCGCTCGGCGCGACGCCGCATTCCTTCACGGCAACCGCGACGGATACGCTGGGCAATGTCGGCTCGGCCTCTGCGCCATACCTCGTCACCGTGGATGTCAGCCCTGTGGCGACGCCGCTGATAACCGGCGTGACGGACGATGTCGGCACGATCGTCGGCAATGTCGGGAATGCGGGTGTAACCGACGATACGCTGCCGGTGATCGTCGGCACGGCGGGCGCCAATGCCCGAGTGACCGTCTACGACGGTTCCAATATCCTGGGCACGGCAACGGCCGACGGCAACGGCGACTGGAGCCTTGCCCTCACCGGAGCGCTGGGCAACGGGCCCCATACTTTCACGGCTATCGCCACCAATGCCGCCGGAAATACCAGCGCGTTTTCCCCAGGCTATCAGGTCACCGTCAATACGGCGATCCCGTCCATTCCGGTCATAACCCAGGCCAACGATGACGTGCCGGGCAATACCGCACCCGTGCTGAGCGGCGGTCTTACCAATGACATGAATCCCACGCTTGTCGGCACGGCGGACGCCAACGCCACGGTCGCGATCTACAGCAACGGCGTTTTCGTAACCAATGTAACGGCGTCCCCGACCGGTACATGGAATTATGTACTGACCGTCACGGCGGACGGGCCGCAAAGCATCACCGTCAGCGCGATCAACGCGGCCGGAAGCAGCAGCCCGCAGTCGGCGCCATTCGTGTTCACGGTAGACGGCACGCCTCCGCCTGCGCCGCTGGTCAATCCCACCAACGGCAGCGGCACGTTGAGCGGTACGGCAGAGGCCGGTGCGACCGTCAGTATCGTCATCGGGGCGGCCGCGCCCGTCACGGTGACGGCGGACGGCACCGGCTTGTGGACGTACCCCATTACGGGGACCACGCCCGCCAATACCCCGATCGCCGTGACGGCAATCGATGCGGCGGGGAACGCCTCTTCGGTCACCACCATCAATGTGGACCAGTCCGCGCCGATAGCGCCGGTGCTCGTCAGTGCCACGGATGATCAGGGCACCGTCAACGGCACTTTCTCCAACAATGCCACGATCGACGATACTCTGCCGGTGTTCACGGGGACCGCCGAGGCCAACGCGACCGTGCGGGTCTACGACGGCCAGAACCTGATCGGCACGGTGCAGGCTGACGGTGCCGGTAACTGGACGATCACGCCTTCGTCTCCGCTGCTCGACGGCCCGCACAGCATCACTTTCACGGCGACCGACCTTGCCGGAAATCTCGGAGCCGCCAGTGCGCCGTTCGTCTTCTCGGTACTGACCGGAACGCCGGGCGTCCCGGTCATCGGCCAGGTGGCCGACAACGGACCTACACCGGGTACGATCAGCGGTGGAGGCAGTACCAATGACGATACGCCGGTAATTTCCGGTACGGCTGACCCCGACGCCGTGATCACGCTCTACGTGGACGGTTTGCCGGTGGACACGACCACCGCCGGGCCGACCGGTGACTGGTCCTTCACTTCCGCAAGCCTGGATGACGGGCCGCACACATTTGCGGTCACCGCCACCAACGCGGCTGGAAACGTGAGCGGGCTGTCCGGCAACTACGCCATCATCGTGGATACCGACGCGCCGGATGCCCCGGTCATGCTGACGACAGACGGCACGACGGTAATAGGCACCGGGGAAGCCGGGGCGACGATCACCCTGACGGAACCGGGTAACCCCACGCCGTACACCACCACAGTGAACGATCTGGGGCAGTGGAGCATCACGCTCACGCCTCGGGCTGCGAATGCTGAGACGCTGACGGCAATCGCCACCGATGCTGCGGGCAATAATTCCGGGCCGGACACGGTCGTGGTCGATTATGGCATCGATACCACGCCGCCGCCCATTCCGGTCATAGTGCAAGTCAACGACAATACTGGGCCTAACCTCGGGCCGGTCAGTGACGGCGGCTTTACCAACGAAACCCTTCCTGTGGTTTCGGGTACGGCAGCAGCCGGAACCATCATCAGGGTCTACGACAACGGAGCCTTCGTCGGCTCGACGACCAGCGACGCTACGACCGGCAACTGGAGCCTCACGCTATCCTCTCCGCTCGGCGAAGGACCGCACAGTCTTTCGGCAACGGCCACGTCTTCGGCTGGCGTGGAGAGTATTGCGGGCAATGCGATTTCCTTCACCGTCGATTTTACGCCCCCCGCACAGCCAGTGGTCGATCCGAGCAACGGCCAGACCCTTGTCGGCACTGCGGAGGCGAACGCCTTTGTCGATATCTCGATCGGCGGAAATTCCCCCGTTACGGTCCAGGCTGACGGCGCAGGGAACTGGAGCTACACACCTGGTTCGCCGCTTAACGAGGCGTCCGTCGTTTCGGTGATTGCGCGCGATGCTGCGGGCAATCTCTCCTCCTCCGCCACCCCTGTGATCGACACCACCGAGCCCGCCGCTCCCGCAATCACCGGGGCGGACGACGATGCAGGTGGCCTTCTCGGTAATGTCGCAAGTGGCGGTGGAACCGACGACACAACGCCCACTCTCTCGGGCATTGCCGAGGCCGGTTCGACAGTAAACGTCTACGACGGTGCCGTCCTCCTCGGCTCCACTATCGCGACGGGCGGGGTCTGGACATTCACGCCGCCTACCGGGCTTGCCGAAGGACCGCACAGCTTCACGGTCACTGCAACCGACGCGCTGGGCAATGTCAGCGATGCCTCGGCGCCTTATGCACTGACGATCGTGACTTCGGTGCCGGGGGCGCCGGTCATCACCGGCGGTGCCGACAATGTGGGAGCGATCACCGACCCCATCGTCAATGGCGGCGCCACGGACGATCCCACGCCGACCCTCAGCGGCACGGCGGGGGCCAACCTCACCATCAACATCTACGAGGGCACGACGCTCGTCGGTACGACGATCAGTGACGGCACCGGCGCCTGGACCGTGGCGACCAATCCGTTGGGGCAGGGCCCGCATGTGCTCACCGCCGTTGCCGTCAATGCAGCGGGAACTGCGGGCGCGGCATCTACCGCCTTTACCGTCAATGTGGACATCCAGCCGCCGCCGACGCCCTCGCTCATTGCAGTTACGGACGATGTAGGGCCGATCCAGGCGGCGCTGACCACGGGTGCGCGAACCGACGATACCCTGCCGACGCTTTCCGGCACTGCCGAGGCCAATTCCAACGTCTCGATCTTCGACAACGGCACCCTGCTGGGCACCGTCAAGGCCGATGGCTCCGGGGCCTGGACCTTCACGCCTACCACGCCTCTGGCGTCCGGCGATCACGCTCTGACGATCACGGCGACTGACGCCGTGGGGAACCAGAGCGGCGCGACTGCCGCCTTCAACCTGACGGTGGACACGGCTGCACCCATTGCCCCGGTGATCGGCGGTGCCATCGACGACGCCGGTGTCGGCGGCCCGGTTCTCAATGGCGGATCGACCGATGATGCCCTTCCGCAGCTGACCGGGACGGCGGAAGCCAATGCCACTGTTTTCATCTATAACAACGGCGTCTTGCTCGGCACCACGGCCGCGGACAATCTGGGCGCCTGGAGCTTCACGCCGCTCTCGCCGCTTTCCGACGGGGCGCACAGCTTCACCGCAACCGCGAGGGACGTGGCAGGCAATCTCAGCGGTGCATCCACGGCCTATGTCGTCAATGTCGATACCACGCCGCCGCCTGCGCCGGTGATCGTGACGGTGACCGACGATGCCCTGCCGCGCACCGGGGTAGTGGCAAGCGGCGGCGCCACCAATGACACCATGCCGACGCTCGCCGGTACGGCCGAGGCCAATTCCAGCGTGTCGATCTACGATAACGGGCAATTCGTAACGACCGTCAGCGCAAACGGCACTGGTGCCTGGACTTACACCCCGACCGGGCCGCTCGGGGAAGGGAACCACAGCTTCACCGCCCGCGCGACCGATGCCACCGGCAATCAGGGCGCCGCTTCGGCGGCCTACACGGTGCGGGTGGACATCACTCCCCCGAATGCGCCGGTAATCGCCAGCGTGACCGATGATATCGGCACGGTTCAGGGCGCGGTGGCGAACGGCGGCACGACCAACGATACCATCCCGCTGCTGCGCGGCACGGCGGAGGCGGGGTCGACGCTGACGATCCTGGCCAACGGTGCGACGATCGGCACCGCGCAAGTCGATGCGACCGGCAACTGGAGCTTCAGCCCGCCGACCGCACTGGCAGAGGGCACTTACGCCTTCACGGCCATCGCCACCGATGCGGCAGGAAACCCCGGCACGGCATCGGCGCCTTTCACCGTCACGGTGGATATCACGGCGCCGCCGCCGCCCGTCATCTCCAGCATCGTCGACGATGTCGCTCCCACGACCGGCGTGATCGCCAATGGCGGCATCTCCAACGACGCATCGCCGCAACTGACGGGCACGGCTGCCGCCAATACGGTGGTTCTGGTCTACGACGGCACCGTGCTGCTGGGCAGCACGACCTCGAACGCGCTCGGCGCATGGACCTTCACCCCGTCCGCCGCGATCGCCAATGGCGCGCACAACTTCACCGCCGTCGCCGTTGACGGCGCCGGTAATGCCAGCACCGCTTCCAATGCTTATGGAATGACGGTGGATACGGCGGCCCCGGTCCAGACGATCGCTTTCACTACGCTTTCGACGGACACCGGCACGCTGGGAGACTGGAGCACCCAGGATACCTCGCCCACCATTGGCGGCACGCTGAGCGCCGCGCTCGGCACGGGTGAGCAGGTACAGATCCGCATCGACGGCGGCGCCTGGGTAAACGCCAGTTCCTCCGGCTCGACCTGGTTCTACGGTGCGGGCACGCTTGCGGTCGGATCGCACAGTGTGGTCGCGCGCGTCGTCGATGCGGCGGGGAACATCGGCAGCAGCGCCTCGCAGACGGTAAGCATCACCGCGATCCCGGCGCAGGCGCCAATCGTCCAGGCCAGCGGCACCTCGCTGCTGGGGCTGGTCGGGGTGGAGGCGCTCGGCCTGATCGACCTCAATACCCAGTCGCTGACGGCGGTGGATCCCAACAACAACCTCAGGAGCGTGCAGGTGCGCTATGCGCCGCTGCTGGCGCTCAGTCTGGGGGCCTATACCCTGACCGCCTCGACGGCACTCGCCGCCGAACTCGGCCTGCAGATCGCAGTCAACAACACCGCGGGCCTGCTCGGCATCGTCGCGCCGACGTCCACTCTCACCATCACCGCGATCGGTGGCGGTGCCATCGACAATCTTGCCGTGAACGAGCTGCTCAACACCGTCCACTTCCAGCAGAACGTATCGACGCTGGGCGTGGACCTGCTCAATTCGATCAGCATCAGCGCCACCGATACCACCAACCTGACGTCCACGTCCTCGACCGGAACGCTGCTCGATCTCAGCCTCCTGAATGCGAGCGGATCTGCGAACGTCTTCGAGGGCGGTACCGGCAATGACACGCTGACCGGAAGCGCGGGCAACGATCGCCTCTATGGCCATGCCGGAAACGACGTGCTGAACGGCGGCAACGGCAGCGATTTCCTGCGCGGCGGTGCGGGCGCCGACACGCTGAACGGCGGCGCGGGCAACGATACCCTTGTCTACGACTCGGCCGACACGCTGATCGACGGCGGAACGGGAACCGACACCCTGCTGATAGACAGCGGCACCGGGCAGGTCCTGGACCTGGGAACGGCCACCAACATCCGCAATATCGAGGTGATCAACCTGGGCATCGGCGATGCGGGACGGCGCATAAACCTGACCGAGGCCGGGGTGATCCGGGCGACGGAAAGCAGCCATCAACTGACCATCAACGGCGATGCGAACGACAGCGTCACGATGACTGGCGCGGTGTTCCAGGGCCAGACGTTGATCGGCGGCGAGGCCTACAACCATTACTCGCTGGGGACGACGGATATCTTCGTCGACCACCCGGTGATGGTCATCGTCTGACCGGAAATCCTGCCACCGATCTCAATAATGAAAGGGGAGCATGGCGATTACGGAGTGGAGGTTCGCCGGGGCGGTGGGGATTGCCGCCCTGGGTATCATGGGAAGCCGATGTCATGCGGAAGAGCAGAAACACGAGACCATCGCCGCGGGTGAATTGCCACCGTTAGGGCAGGGGCAGCCGGTCGTGCCGACTGCCGCGCCCGTTTCATCGGCGCCGGCGTCGTCGCCGCCCGTATTGCAGCCGGTGGATCAGGCCTCGATGGAAGGTCAGGATTCCGGTGTACCGCCGGTTCCGGCGCGGCTCGACCTTTCCGATGCCGTGGTCCTGACGTTGCTGCGCCACCCGGAAGTTTCCCGCGCCAATGCCGCACTTGCGCGGGGGCGCGCCGATCTGGGTGCGGCGAAGTCGGCCTGGTATCCGCAAGTCTCCTATCAGGCCAATCTCGGCCCCAACATGCTCTCCGGCCGCAATACCTCGGGCCTGAACGAGAACATGGCGGGCCCCAGCGTCTACCTCCAGCAGCAGGTCTGGGATTTCGGCCGCTCAAAGGGAGAGATCGGCGCGGCCCGCTCCACCATGCGGCAGCGGCGATACGAGCTGGAATCCGTCGCCGATCAGCTCGCGGAACAGGGCGCCCTCGCGTTTCTCCAGGTGAAGCGTTACGAACTGCTCTCGATCGAGGCGCGAAAGCAGGTCGGCGAGCTTGAACGCCTGCGCCACCTCATCGGGCTGCGCGTGAATGCGGGTGTCTCGGACAAGTCCGATCTCATGCTGGCCGACGTTCGAGTGGAAAGCGCGCGGGGGGAAGCGATCCAGGCCGAAACCGCGCTGGCGGTGGCTCAGTCGGGATTGCTCAACCTGATCGGCGACCTGCCGCAGAGTTACCAGGATCCCACAGCCCAGGTATCCCGCTTTGAAACGGGTGACGACGAGCCGGACTACGACAAGCTTCCCGCCGTGGTCGCCACCGAGGAAGCGGAACAGGCGGCGGCCTCCAAGATCGGGCAGGCCAAGGCGGAGCGCTACCCCCGGCTCGGTCTTCAGCTCGGTTATACCCGCAACAACTACACCTACAACACGCGCGACAATTCCTTCGCGGGGATGGTGACGGTGACGGGCGATCTCTATCGTCGCAGCAACCACTACCTGATCGAAGCGGCCGAGGAAGACCGCCGCGCGGCGGAAGCCACGCGAGACGCCGCCGTGCTCGAAGCGCGGGGCAAGGCGCTATCGGCCCGGCAGGAAATCCGCGCGGGCAGGGCGCGCATCTCCGCCTATGCCCACCAGGAGGAACAGGCCGTCACCGCCAGCCGCATCTTCTTCGAGGAATACAAGCTGGGCAAGCGGACACTGACCGAACTGCTGAACACCCAGCTCGAGATCTACCGCGCCGCCAGCGCCCGGATCGTTGCGGAATACGACATCATGGAAGCACGCGTCCGGTTCGAGAACGTCAGCGGCACCTTGCGTCCGTCGCTCGGCCTGCCCGCCCGCCTGCGTGAGGAGGAAGACTTCGATGGCTGACAGTGCCGAGATCGTTTCGCCGCCCTGGACGGCCGCCGTCGCTGCCCTCGGTACGCTCAAGGGCGTTCCGGTGGGGGCGCAGGAACTGGCGAACCGGTTGTACTGGTCGGAAGGGATGGACGCGGAAAAGACGCTGGTTCATGCCGCCCGCCTGTCGGGTCTGGATTTCCAGATCGTGACCATGGCGGTCGACCAGGTTCCGCAGATCCTGCTTCCCGCCATCGTCGAACTGAACGACCAGGGCGCTGCGATCCTCCACGCCCGCGACGGACACAGCGCCCGCGTCTCCATGCCGGGAATGCGCCACGATGCGCCGGTGGAGATCCCGATTGAAGCCTTCCGAAGCCGGACGACGGGGAAAGTGGGTTTCGTCGAACCCTTGTCCACCCGTTCGCGCGATGCCCGGCTTGACGAGTTCCTGCGGGCGCCGACGCGGTCGTGGCTCTGGGATATCATCATGGCCGACCGGCGCGGCTATGGCGAAGTGGTGCTGGGATCGGTCTTCGGCAATCTCCTGACTTTCGCGACGTCGCTGTTTGCCATGCAGGTGTGGGACCGTGTTATCCCGGCCCAGTCGATCCCCACGCTCTGGGTCCTTGCGCTGGGTACGGGGCTGGCGCTGTTTCTCGAATTGCTGCTGCGCACGGCCAGGGTGCAACTGGTGGACCGGATCGGCAGGCGCGCGGACATGGCGATATCCTCGCGCATTTTCGCCCGCGCGCTCGACATTCGCGGCGATGCCCGGCCGCGGTCGACAGGCGCGCTGATCGCGCAGCTGCGCGATGTCGAACAGATCCGGGAGATGCTGACTTCCACGACCGTCTCGGCAATGATCGACCTGCCATTCATCCTGCTGTTCCTGGTCCTCTTCGCGTTCCTTGCCGGACAACTGACTTTCGTGCTGATCGGCGCGGCGGCGCTGATCCTGCTGCCCGGCCTGCTGCTGCAGCGCCCGCTGGCCAGGCTGGCCACCGAAGGCATGCGCGAAGGCGCGCTGCGCAACGCCATCCTCGTGGAATCGATCGAGCGTATCGACGAGATCAAGTCGGCCCAGGCCGAAGCACGCTTCCAGTCGCTCTGGGAACGGCTCACCCTTGCAGGAACCCGCGTCGGTGCCGAGCAGCGTTTTCTCTCCGCCCTTTTCGTGAACTGGACGCAGACCCTTCAGCAACTGGCTTATACAGCCGTCGTGGTGGCGGGTGCCTTCAAGGTGATGGACGGCGACATGACGATGGGCGCGCTGATCGCCTGCTCCATCCTCACCAGCCGGGCGCTCGTGCTGTTCGTGCCGTTCGGGCAGATCTTCACGCGCTGGCAGAATGCCAAAGTGGCGATGAAGGGACTGGAGGACCTGTTCGAGAAGCCGGTCGACCACGACCCCGAAAAGGGGCTGCTGCGGCGCTCGGCACTCCAGGGGTATTACGAGGTGAAGGATCTGACTTTCGCCTACGACCCCGATGGGCCGCTCGCCCTGAAGGTGGACCGCCTTTCGATCCGGGCGGGCGAGCGCGTGGCCCTGCTCGGGCGGATCGGCGCGGGCAAGTCCACCCTGCTGCGCCTGCTTTCGGGTCTGGCCTGGCCGACAAGCGGCGAAGTGCTGCTGGACGGCACCAACATTACCCTGATCAATCCCGTCGATATCCGCCGCGACACGGCCTATCTGGGACAGGGCGCGCAGTTGTTTCTGGGCACCATCCGCGAGAACCTGATGATCGGCGCGCCGGGCGTGAGCGACGAACAGATCCTCCATGCCCTGGCCGTAACCGGCGGCCTGCCGCTGGTACAGAACCAGCCTCAGGGCTTCGACCTGCTGCTTCAGGAGGGCGGGGCCGGGCTTTCCGGGGGGCAGCGCCAGACCCTGCTGCTGACCCGCGCGCTCCTGCGCAACAGCAACATCCTGCTGCTGGACGAACCCTCCGCCCCGCTGGACGACATCAGCGAACGCGCGCTGGTTGCCAATCTCGGGCAATGGCTGCGCGGCAGGACGCTGGTGGTTACCACCAATCGGCCGGGTCTGCTTGAGCTTGTCGATCGGATCGTGGTCATCGATTCCGGCCGCATCGCGCTGGACGGGCCGAAGGAGACGGTGCTTCGCGCACTGGCGGGGCCAACTGGAATCCGGGAGAAGCAGGCATGACGGGTTCCCTGCAGGCCACGCCCGGCGGCGGGCTGCTTGAAGGATTGCGCGGCGAGGAGGACAGCCGCTGGCTGCGCACCGTCGGGCGCCTGCGGATCATTCCGATCCTGTCGGTAGGCATCCTGGCCTTCCTCGTCTGGAGCTATTTCGGCGTGCTAGACGAAGTGGCGGTAGGCCCCGGAAAGGTCACGCCGCCCTCGCGTTCGCAAGTGATCCAGAGCCTGGAAGGCGGCATCGTCAACGGCATCTTCGTGCATGAGGGCGATATCGTGCGCCCTCATGAAAAGCTGGCGACGCTGGACCGCGCGCGCTTCAGTTCCATGCTGGGTGAAGCAGAAGCCAAGGCGCGGGCGCTGGAAGCGACCGCCGCGCGTCTCGAGGCGGAAATCAACGGCGGCAGTCCGAACTTCCCGGCGGCAGTCAGGGAAACGCCCGGATTGGTGGCGCGCGAGATGGAACTCATGCGCTCGCGGCGGCAGAACCTGGATGTCGCCACGGCCAGCTTGCGCCAGTCGCTGGCCCTGACGCGCCGACAACTGGCCATGACCGAACCGCTGGTGGACCTTGGCGCCGCCAATCAGGTGGAAATCATCCAGCTTCGTCGCCAGGAGAACGAAATCCAGGCCAAGCTGGATTCGCTGCGCAACCAGTACGTCATCGACGCCAGCGCGGACTATGCCAAGGCCCGTGCCGAACTCGATCAGGTTACCCAGGTGATCGGCGGTCGCCGGGACCAGCTTGATCGCACGGTGCTCTATTCACCCGTGCGCGGCATCGTGAAGAACCTGGAAGTCACCACGATCGGCGGCGTGATCCAGCCGGGCGGCTCGCTCATGGAGATCGTGCCGCTGGAACATCAGCTGTTGATCGAGGCGCGCGTATCGCCGCGCGACATCGCCTTCATCCGCCCCGGTCAGCCCGCTACCGTGAAGATCACGGCCTACGATCCTTCGATCTATGGAACGCTGGCGGGTACGGTGGACCGGATATCGCCGGATACGCTGCAGGACGAAGTCCACCGGGACCAGGTCTACTACCGCGTCTATGTGCGGACCCAGCGCTCCACATTGCGGGCGAAGAACGGGCACGAATACGCGATCATGCCGGGCATGGTTTCGACCGTGGAGATCAGGACCGGCCGCAAGACCGTGCTGCAATACCTGATGAAGCCCATCAACAAGGCGAAGGAAGCCATGCGCGAGCGTTAGGACGGATCGACATTACCGCTCAGACGCGCTGGCAGTTCGAGGCGGCGACATTGCCGCTGGCCTTGCCGAGACGGGCCTGCACGCGGGCCAGGAAAGGTCGGCGCGTCCGGGGTTCGAGATCGCTGCAGCACGTTGCCTTCCAGGTTCGGGCGCGGACGTCGAGATCCTGAACCGAAGCGAGCTGGTTGCGATCGCCAAGGGTCTCGGTGGAAGCTTCGCCGGTGTTGCAGATATTGTCCGCCCGGGCGAGGGGACCGCCGCCGCCCGCGCCGCCACCAGCGCCGCCGGAACCACCCCCGGCGCCGCCACCGCCTCCACCGCCGCCTGAAGCTCCGCTGCCACCTCCACCGCCACCTCCGCCCCCACCGGCGCTGCCGCCGGACTTGGCGATTGCGGGTGAGGTTAACGTGGTGGACAGCAGCATGGTCATGGTCGGCGGCACCAGCAGCGAGTATTTCCCGCAGGCCGTCAGGAACGAGCGGCGGTCGCTCTCTCCTTCGGTTCCGGTGAAGACATCGGGCTTTTCCATGACTTATCTCCGCATTCTGCCCCTGTATCAAAGTACAGGAACGTCACGGAGTGTTAAGGCGCTCTTGAGAGTGGCCCGGCCTTCTTCCGATGTTTGAAGTGCTAAGCCGTATGGTTTCGGCAACTAACACGCTTGCGCTGACAGCGCCCGGATAGATTAGGAAAAATCCACCAATGGCGTGTCCAGAAGGAGGATCCAGCGGGCCTGCCGATCAGGTTTTCCGACGGGGTCCCGTACCCGGCAATTCCAGCAGCCTGCGCGCGATCTCGCGCTCGCCCATCACCACATGATCGGCGCCGATCTTCTCGAGATGCTCGACCTCCTCGTCGGAATGGGCGCGGGCGAGGATCTCTATCTCGGGATTGAGCTGACGCGCGCGCTGCGCGATCGCACCGGCCTCGAAACCTTCCGGGATGGCGATCATCAGCCTCGTCGCCTCATGGATACCCGCGCTATCGAGGACGTCGTCGCTGGAGGCGTTGCCCACGACGACATCGTGCCCCGCCTCGCGCGCCGCACGGGCAAGGTCGGCACGCTCTTCCACTATGACGAGGTCACGCGGGGATTTGCGGATCCCTTCCGCGACCAGTCGGCCGACGCGGCCGTAGCCGATGAGGACCACTCTTTCGCCGGATCCTGCCGGAGCGCGGCGTTCCTGCTCGGCCGCGGCCACCGATTTGACCAGGCTGTGACGGCCGGCGAGCCAGCGGAACAGCAGCGGGTTGAGCAGGATCGAGAAGATCGCCCCGGCCAGGATCAGGTCCCGTCCTTCCTCCGGTAGCACGCCGAGGCGGACCCCGAGCGCCGCCAGCATGAACGAGAACTCGCCGATCTGGGCAAGGCCCGCGGCCACCGCCAGCGCCGTTTGCGTGGGATGGCCGAAGAGCCTGACGATCGCCACGGCCGCCAGCGACTTGCCGACGAGGACGATCAGGACCGTGGCCAGAACGGCGGCGCCGTGCTCCACGACCACAGCGGGATCGAACAACATGCCCACCGAGACGAAGAACAGCACGGCGAAGGCATCGCGAAGCGGCAGCGTTTCCTCGGCGGCACGGCGGCTGAGTTGCTTTTCGCCCATCACCATGCCCGCGAAGAAGGCACCCAGCGCGAAAGAGACATCGAAGACGTAAGCCGCACCGAAAGCCACGCCCAGCGCGATCGCCAGGACGGCCAGGCGGAACAGTTCGCGCGATCCGGTATGCGCGGCCCAGTGCAGCGCGGCCGGGATCACGCGCTTGCCCACGATCAGCATGAGGGCGATGAACCCGCCGACTTTGGCGAGGGTCAGTCCGATCATCCAGGCCAGATCGACGTTCGACTGGGCGCGGCCCGCCGCGAAACCCGCGAGAGCCGGCAGCAGGACCAGCACCAGCACCATGGCGAGATCCTCGACGATGAGCCAGCCGACGGCGATGCGGCCGCGTTCGGTGTCCATCAGGTTGCCGACCTGGAGCGCTCTCAGCAGGACGACGGTGCTTGCCACCGAAAGGGCAAGGCCGAAAACCAGACCGGCGGCCAGGCTCCAGCCGAGCCATAGGGCCAGTCCGGCGCCCAGCGCCGTGGCGAAGGCGATCTGGATCACGGCGCCGGGCACCGCGATCTTCCTGACCGACAGGAGGTCCTTTACCGAGAAATGCAGCCCGACGCCGAACATCAGCAGGATCACGCCCAGTTCCGCCAGTTCGTTGGCGAGGGCGCTGTCGGCAACGATGCCGGGTGTGAACGGGCCGACCAGCACCCCGGCGAACAGATAACCGGCGACCGGCGAAATCCTCAGGCGATGGGCGAGGGCACCCATGGCAAAAGCCGCGACCAGACCGGCGACGACCGTTGCGACGAGAGGCGTATTATGCGGCAATCTGTGCTCCTGGCGCGGATCGTCACCGGCGAATACTCACTCCAGAGTGATGACGAACACCGCCGCGATTGCAGCCGCGACCATCGATCCGATCAGCAGCAACGGCAGCAGCCACCTTGGAGCTATGCTACGCCTACGGACCATCGCCGGTACCTTTCCGCTTGCGTTGACGCATACCCATAGTGCTCGGGAAAGGGCCGCTGTTCCATGATTAAAATGTTTCGGAGTGTTTCCCGAGCAGAAGATCCCGTTTGAAAAATGCCCCAAAGGGCATTTTTTGCGGCACCGGCCCACGCCCCCACCCTACCACCCAACGGTAGTATCCTGCGGGCGGTAGGGTGGGGGCGTGGGCCGGTGCCGCAAAATCCGCCTGCGGCGGATTTTCTAACAGTCTCTAAGATCCTAATAGATGTCGCGGCGATAGAGCCCTGCTTCGGCCATGGCTTCCAGCCGCTCGTCGCCAAGGGCGGTTCGAAGGGCGCTGTCTACGGCCGGGGCCATGCCCTGAAGGCTGCCGCAGACGAGGATCGCCGCGCCGTTTTCCACCCATTCGCGAAGATCCGCTTCGGCCTCGGCGCAGAGGTGCTGGACGTAGCGGCCGCAATCGGCATCGCGTGACCAGGCCCGATCGAGCCGCGTCAGCGTACCGCGCGCCAGCCAGCCTTCGATTTCGTCCGGCAGAAGGGCGTCATGGTCGCGGCTGCGTTCACCGAACAGCAGCCAGTGTCCGCCTTGCCCTTCCGCTTCCGCCGCGCGCAAGTGTCCGCGCAGGCCGGCAAGTCCGGTGCCGTTGCCGATCAGGATCATCCGGCGCGGTCCTGCGCCCGAGGCGGGCGATGCGTGGAACCCTTCGTTGGATCGCAGGCGCACGGCGATCTCTGCGCCGACCGGCGCGAAGGATGTCAGCCAGCCCGAACCCAGCCCGAGGGTGCCGTCGCTCCTGTCGACCTGCCGGATGAGCAGGTCGAGGCGGCCGTCGGAGGGTATCGAGGCGATCGAATACTCACGGTGCGGCAGGGGGCGGAGCGCTGCCAGCAGCTCCTCGGCATCCGCGACCGGATGATCCGGGATCAGCGCCGTCGCCAGATGCTCTGCCAGCGGGCGGCTATTGGCGATCTCGCCGCCGTCCAGCCCGCAATCGGCGAGATAGGCGGCAACGCGCGCCGGGTCGTTGGTGCCGGGCAGGATTTCGGCGATGTCTCCGGCGCGCCACTCGGCAACGACACCCTCGCTGGCTTCGAGGCCGACGAGAAAGGCCGGGCCTCCGGCGCTGCCCGGGTTGAGCAGGCGGCGATAGGCCAGCCGCCACGAGGTATAGGCCGCAGGCTCCCAGTCCGGCAGATCGGGTTCCGCACCGAGCGCGGCAAGCTGCTGCTGCCACTGCCGCTGGGCATCGGCATCCTCTCCATCGACTTCGATCATGTCGAACAGGCGGCGGCCTCCACCGGCATGGAGCCAGCGATCCACCGAATGGCCGAAGGCGCAGAATTGCGGGTACTCGCGGTCGCCCAGGGCGAGCACGGCATATTCGAGATGCCCGGCACCGGGCGGCGTCGCCATGACCTGACGGGCAAAGCGGCGCGCGGGATCCGGCGGCTCGCCTTCGCCATACGTGCTCACCACGAAGAGGGCGCGATCGACTTCGGACAGCACGGCCTCATCTACGGCGGACAGCGGCAGGACCCGCGCGCCGCCGAGCGCCGATGCCGTCTGGCGCGCAAGCCGTTCGGCGCCGCCTGTCTGGCTGGCGAAGGCGACGAGCATGTCTTCGTTGCCGCTGCTTGCCGGTGCATGGTCCGAATGGACGGAGGCCACTTCCGCAAGCGCCCGCTTGCGTTTGCGGCGAGCGAAATAGAGCAGCAGGCCGGTAATCGTAAACAGTGGCATCGTCAGGCTGGTCAGCAGCAGCAGGATCCGCCCGCCGATGCCGAAGAAGGCGCCTCGGTGGAGTTCGTACATGCTGGTGGTGATGACCTTGCCCATTTTGCGATCGGCATAGCGATCGGCCTTGAGCAGCTTGCCCGAGGTCAGGTCCACCTTGAGATCGTCGGTCATGCGATCGTGCCGGGCATCGGCCAGCAGCACCCGGAAGGTGGCAGGTTCGGCGCTGTCTTTGGGAAGGGTGATCGCGACCGAGCTGTAGCGGCCGTCCATGGCCGTCATCACGGTAGGCCAGGCGCGGGAGAGGCTGGGCGCGTCGGACGAGGTATCGGCGATTTCCGCCTTCTCGCCTTTCGCGCCGCCATGGCCGCCTTCCTCCCGGCTGGTCTTGCCGGTGAGGGTGTAGAGCACCCCCTGTCGATACCAGTCGTAGGACCACCAGAGGCCGGTGAGGGCACTGAGTAGGTAGACCAGCGCAACCCAGCCACCGATGACGGCATGGAGTGCGCGGTAGAGATTGCGCCCGCTCATCCTGAGGTCGAGCACTAGCCAGGCGCGCCAGTCGAAGGTGCGGCGCGGCCAGCGCAAGTAGAGGCCTGAAATGGCAAAGAACACCAGGGCGATCGCGGAGAAGGCCGTGATCTGGCGGCCGATGCCGTTGGGACCGCCGGGCAGGGCCAGCCAGCGGTGCAGGTCTTCGACCGTGCGGAAGAAACCGGTTCCGGTCGCCTGGCCCAGCAACATCCCACTGCGCGGGTCTATATAGCTGCGCTCTCCACGGCGCTCGCCGTCGCGGGCGGCGAACTGGACGGTCCAGGCCGCATGGGGATCGCTTTCGACGGTAAGGCGCTCGACGGCGCGCCCGGGGCGCTGGGCCGAGGCGCGGGCAATCACTTCGTCGGGCGACAGCGATATTGTCGTGCCCGGCGCAAGGGTGACGATGCCTGGGCTGAGGGCGCGCATGATCTCGTGCTCGAAACTCAGCATCGCGCCGCTGACACCCATCACGGCCAGCACGAAGCCTGCCGTGATCCCGAGGAACCAGTGGACCTGAAACAAAACCTGCCGCGTCACTCGTGTCGCTTCCCGAACCCAGATGGCGCCACCCATCACTCATCCATGGAAAGCCGGTGCCGATCGGCATCCGGTTTCCGTCAGTCTCCACTCCCGAAATTTCCGCTAATGATATCAATCGCATTAGCAACAAACAATTGAAGTATCGCCCCGAAGCCGCCGCTCATCGAGGACGGCTTCGGGTGCGCTCAGGCGGCGACGGACGCTGTCGCCTGCTCGGCCAGTTCGATGACGTCCGCGGCCAGACGGTCCACCTGTACGGGATCGGCATCCCAGGCGAACATGAACCGCGCGCCGCCGCCGATGAAGGTATAGAACCGCCAGCCCCTGGCCCGCAGGCCATCGAGCACCGGTTCTGGGGCGGCGAGGAACACCGCGTTCGCCTCTACCGGGAAGATCAGCTCCAGCCCATCGATACCGGCGACCGTAGCGGCAAGACGCCGGGCGCAGGCATTGGCGTGGCGGGCATTGTTCAGCCAGGCGCCGCTTTCCAGCACACCGATCCAGGGGGCCGAAAGATAGCGCATCTTCGAGGCGAGTTGCCCGGCCTGCTTGCAGCGATAGGAAAAGTCCTCGGAAAGGGCGCGGTCGAAGAAGATAACCGCCTCGCCTGCGGCCATGCCGTTCTTGGTGCCGCCGAAGCAGAGAACGTCGACGCCCGCCTGCCAGGTGATTTCCGCCGGCGTACAGTCCAGAGCGGCGCAGGCATGGGCGAAGCGGGCGCCGTCCATATGCAGCTTGAGGCCCAGTTCGCGGCAAGTGGCGGAGATCGCCTCGATCTCGCCCACGGTATAGACTTGGCCGGTCTCGGTCGGCTGGGTGATGGTGACGACGCGGGGCTTGGGGAAGTGGATATCGCTGCGGCCCGTGGCGAGTGCGCGGATGGCGCCGGGCGTCAGCTTGCCGTCGGGGCTGGGCGCGACGAGCAGCTTGGACCCGTTGGAGAAGAATTCGGGCGCGCCGCATTCGTCCGTCTCGACGTGGGCGGAGGAGGAACAGATAACCGAGTGATAGGATTGGCAAAGCGCCGCCAGGGCAAGCGAGTTGGCAGCCGTGCCGTTGAACGCGAAATAGACGTCGCAGTCGCTGGCGAAGAGATCGCGAAAGGCGTCGGCGGCGCGGCGGGTCCATTCATCCTCGCCGTAGGCGGTCGCCGATCCACGATTGGCCTGCTCCATCGCGGACCACGCTTCCGGGCAGATGCCGGCGTAGTTGTCGCTGGCGAACTGCTGGGTAGGACCCTCCTCAATGGTATGGCGCCTGGCAGTATCGGCGGGGAGAGCGTCGGACATGGACTACATTCCTTCTGGCACGCGAATGCGCGCGTGGTGGCCTGGAGAGCCTGGGAAGGAACGACGGCGATGCAGCTGGATAACCCGTTTTTTGCCGGTCCGGCCACATCCCTTCGCTTGTCTGCGAAGGTACCACCTTGCTCGGGAGCAGGTTGGTGCCGGGCGCGATCCCGACTCTTGATGCTGGGCTGGCGATAGGCTGCCGGATCCGCTTCGTCAATCTCGTCTTTCCCCAGTTCCGGTCTTGCCCTTGGGCATTTCGATAAGGCCGGTCCCCCCTTTGCGCAGGTCTCTCAGCAGGAAGGCTGACTCGACGGAATTGCATCAGCTTCGTAGTCTTTTCCGACGCTTCCGGCCGTCATGCCGCGTTGCGTGAGGGATCTGAGGCAAAATGGGGCGGACTTTCGAAGCAACGGCATCCGGCCTCAGCCGGGTGCGCAACGCATTGCTGATCACCGATCCCAATCGGCTGATCAGCTACGGGCGTCTGGTGACCGCCGTGTTCGCGCTCATCGCCATCTACCTCGATCCCACACAGCCGATCCGCTATCGCGCCGAGGCGCAGGACGTGCTGGCGGCCTATCTGGTCATGGCGATCCTTCTCGTGGCCGTGCCGATCCGCAGGCCGGTGGACAGCATGGTGCATTTCGGGATCCACATCCTGGATACGGCCATTCTCGGCTGGCTGGCTTTCCTGACCAACGAACTGACCAGTCCGTTCTTCTCGTTCCTGCCGTTCACCCTTCTGGCCATGACGGTGCGATGGGGCTTCATGGGGGCGATGGTCGGCGCGGTCATGCTGGAAGTCGTGCTCTTCGCGATCGGCATTCCCGACATTCTCGACGGGGAATCCGAACTGAACGTGCTGATCATCCGCACGGTCTATTTCCTGGTCTGCGCGGTCATGCTCGGCTATTTCGGGGCCTACCGCGAAAGCAGCCGGGAACGGCTGGCGCGGCTGGCAAGCTGGCCGATGGACGCGGGCGTGGGCGATCGCCGGGGTTGGCTGGCTGAGCTTTGCGGCCATTCCGGTGCGGTCACCGGGTGCGAAAGCCTGATCCTGATCTGGCGCGAGCAGGACGAACCGACCGGCTTCATCGCCCACTGGCGCAAGGGGCGGCTGAAATTGCTGCCGCTGGATCCCGATACCTTCCGCAGCCTGTTTTCCGAGGCGCAGCTCGATTTCATGGACCGCACGCGGGCCAGCCTGGTCGGGCCGGACGAAATGACCCGGCTTACCCGTGTGCTCGATACGCTCCGTCTGCCGCGTCCGCGCCCGCATGACTATGCGGTGCGGTCCGGGTTCTCGGGACTGCGCTTTCGTGGTGCCCTGATCGCGGTGGACCCGGACGGCAGGCCGGAGGACGCCCTGGCGCTCACCGAAATCATCGCCGCGCGCACCGGTTCCGAACTGGAGCATGTCGAACTGGTGGCGCGCCGGGCAGACAGCGCCCGCGCCGAGGAACGCAGCCGTCTGGGCCAGGATCTGCACGACAGCGTGCTTCAGGACCTGACCGCGACCAGCCTGAAACTGCGCAGCCTGGCGGCGCGCGAACCCGCCGTGGCGCAGGACCTCAAAGGGATCGAGGAACTGGTCACTGAGCAGCAGCGGCGCATCCGTCGTTTCGTGGAGGAGCAGCGCGACGTCTTTGGCGACCAGCCGACCGACATGGTGGCGGACCTGCGCAGGCAGGCGGACATCCTCGAAAAGAAATGGGGCGTGACGGTGGCGTTCGACTGGCACGGCCGCGCGACGCATCTCCCGCGCAATCTCGTAGAGGAAGTGATCGCGCTGTTCTCCGAGGCGACCGCCAATGCCGTAAGGCATGGCGCGGCGACCCGCGTGGCCCTGGAAGCGCGCAGGGTGGGCAGCGCGCTGGAACTGGGGGTGGCCGACAACGGTCGCGGGCTGGGGCCGGCGGCCAGCGGGATCGGTCCGGCTTCCCTGCGAAGCCGGGCGATCCAGCTCGGCGGTTCGATCGCACTGGATGACCGGCCGGACGGGCTGCGCGTCACCATGGTCATCCCGCTGGAGGAAGCCGCATGACGATCACCGAACTGCAGACCTGCCGGGTACTGGTTGCCGACGATCACCCCCTCCTGCTGCGGGGTCTGGCCGATCTTCTCCAGGCGACCGGGGAAGTCGATCTGGTCGAGGCGACCGGCAGCGGCACGCGCGCACTGGCGGTTATCCGGGATGTTCGGCCGGACGTGGCGGTACTCGACGTGTCGATGCCGGACGTCGGCGGACTGGCCATCCTGCGTGCGATCAAGGAGGCGGGTTGGCCGGTGCGGGTGATCTTCCTGTCGGCAACGATGACCGGACGCCAGATCGCCGAGGCCCTCGAACTGGGCGTTCGGGGGCTGCTGCTCAAGGACTACGCGTCCGACAGCCTGCTCGATTGCCTGCACGAGGTGATGGCGGGGCGAAAGTGGTTGCCGGAGGACCTCGTTGCCAAGGCGAAGCGCGGCGGCGGCGTCGATATCGGCGGCGAGATCGCGGGGCTGACGCCGCGTGAGAAGGAAATCAGCGCGTTGGTCTGCCGGGGCTTTTCGAACAAGGCGATTGCCGGGATGGTCGGCTCCACCGAGGGCACGGTCAGCATCCATCTCCACAATATCTACCGCAAGCTCGACATATCGAGCCGCACGACGCTGGCGACGCTGTATATCCAATACCAGTCCCAGATCAGCGAGCGCGATTGAAGGACGCCGGTGAAGGACGGGGGCGTGACGGTCGATCCGATGTCAAGCACGGAAACGGGCGGGAACAGGCTGCGTTTCTGGCTGGGTGTGCTGGTTGGCACGGCTTTCCTGGTGCTGCTCTGGACTTCGGTGGACATGGCGGCAGTGGGCGGGTTGCTGGCACGGGCGAACTGGCCCCCGCTCCTGCTGGCGCTTTTCGCCTATGGGCTGGACTTCCTCCTGCGCGCCTGGCGGTTTCGCATGCTGCTCGATCCGGGTGGGCGCCGTGTGGCGCTGGGGCCGAGTGTCGCGCCTTTCGTCGCGAGTTTCGGGATCAGCGACATATTGCCGTTCCGGCTGGGCGACGTGTTCCGCATCTACTGGTTCCATCGCCGGTTTTCGCTGCCGATGGGCCATGTTCTGGGCGCCATGGTGGTGGAGCGGGTGCTCGATCTCGTATCGATCCTGATGGTCGCTGGGCTGGCGCTGTTCCTTGTCGATACCGCGCTGCCGGACGAGATCGTGATGCAGTTTCGCCTCGTGCTGGTCGTGGCCGTGGCGGCTAGCTTTCTCGTGCTGCTGTCCCCTGCGGCGATCGAGGCGGCTGCAGTATGGGGTGAACGCCGCTGCGGCTTGCCGCTGGCGGGCCGGATCGCCGAGGCCGCGCGGTCCGTGGCCGGTGCGGTACGCGCAAGCGGCAATCCGGGGCGCCTCTTCGGCATGGTCCTCCTGTCCTTCGCGCTCTGGCTGCTCGAAAGCCTCGTCATGCTGGGCGCCTGGCTCAGTCTGGGCGGAAGCCTGCCGGACTGGCTCAAGCCGCTCACGGCGTTCGCCTTCTCGACCCTGGGCACCCTGGTACCGGCCTTGCCGGGACATTTCGGTTCCTACGAATTCTTCGGAATGCTGTCCTACCGGGCGGTGGAAGTCCCCGCCGAGCAGGCCACCGCCACGATCCTGCTGGCGCACCTCTTGCTCTGGCTGCCGACGGCGTTGTTCGCGCTGGTCTGGCTGGTCTCGATGCGGCGGCAGTCGCCGCTCATGGTCCTGAAGGCGCGTTGAGATCACGCGCCGGAGTGGTTAGGGTCTGTTTGAAAATTCGCGAAATGCGAATTTTGCGGCACCGGCCCTCTCCCCCACCCTACCAGCCAACGGTAGTATCCTGCGGTTGGTAGGGTGGGGGAGAGGGCCGGTGCCGCTCAAAAATGCCCTTCAGGGCATTTTTCAAACGGGCTCTCAGTGGAACCGGCGGGTGAGGGCCTCCGCCGCATTGCGATGGGCGACGGCCATGACCGTGCCTTGCGGATTGACCGAGGTGGGGCCGCAAAGCAGCGAGGCATCGTTGATGTAGAGACCGTCCGCGCCGTGGACTTTGCCGAAGGAATTTGCGGCACTGACGCGGTCGTCCTCCCCCATCGGGCATGACGAAAAGACATGGACGGACGTCATGTTGCCGTCGCTCGCCTCAAGCACGCTCGGCAGGCGCGCGAGATCGCCGGGCGAATGGAGGTCGGGATAGCCCGCGAGACAGGGGTAGATCCGCTGCGCTCCGGCCGCGAACAGGGCCTCGCATAGGCGGCGCAGGCCTTCTCCGAGGACCGAGAGATCGCCTTTGGAGAAGCGCACGCGCACGATCGGGTCCTCGAAGCCGGGCAGGTTGCGCACGCTGGCGGTGCCGCCGCCGGACTGGACGTAATAGATGCCCATGCGGCGCCAGCGCTCGGCCACGAGGTTCCAATGGTCCGCCCGTCCCGACAGCGCGACGCCCAGCATCGCCGGGGTGCTGATCGAGCAGCCCATGCCGAAGCGCGGCTCGAATTCCTTGACCTGATGGACCGGGTCGAAGTCGTCGGGGTGGTTCACGTCGTGGTCGAATTCGGCCACGACCTTGACCATCGGGTGGAAGCGCAGGCTGTCGCCGATATTGTGTGACAGGCCGGAGCGGCGGAGCAGGGCAGGTGTCTGGACCGCGCCGCAGGCGGCGACCACGATCCGGGCGCGGAAGGTCACGGCGCGGCGCGTGCCGTCCGGGTTGCGGCGGGTTCCTTCCGCGATCCAGTGACCGTTCACGCGCCGCAGACGCGCGATCCGTGTGGCGGGGAGGAGGGTGCCGCCGGCCTCGATGAAGCGCCGGACGAAAGTGGCCGACATCGATTGCTTTACCCCGCCGCCGCGATCGTGGTCGTAGCGATAGAGGCGCGGCGCCTCGATCGCCAGCCAGCCTTGCGCCTGCGCGCCCTGCTGGAGGCGGCGGGACATGTCCGATGCGGCATTTCCGGCATATTCCACGCGGGCCACGGCCTCGCAGGCGGCGAAGTGCGGGGTCATGCCCGCAAGATCGAGGTCATGCACGGCGAAGCGGCGACGCCAGTCGTCGAGCACATATCCCGGCGTGCGATGGTAGAGGCCGCGATTGACCTCGCTCCCCCCGCCCACGCAGCGTCCTTCCACCCAGGCGAGCTTGTGCCGGCCCAGCGCGACGCCGACACCGGCATTGCGGTACTTGAGCAGCATCTCCTCTCGCGAGAAATGCGGCGCTGCCTCCAGCGCGAGGTGATCGCCTTCCTCCACCATGGTGACGTGGCACCCGGCCTCGGCAAAGAGCGTGCCGCTCACCGCCCCGCCCGGACCCGAGCCGATCACCAGGATCTCCGTTTCGATCTGATTACCCGCGTTCACGCCGCGATCCTCGTAGCCGGGGCGCAGTCCTGCGCGGAAGGGAGCGAATAGAGGCCGTAGCAGGCGAATGTCGCATAGAAGGCGATCATCGAGCGACGCGGCCCGATCCGGGACCTTCGCCAGGCATCGACATGACGGCGTTGCTCGGCGGCGGCAAGGCGCGTGAAGCGGTGCCCGTGAACAGGTAGCGGGGCCAGTTCGAAGGCCAGCGCCAGTACCCGGAAGCCGAGGCGGAAGTAGTCGGGCATGGCAGCAAGGGTCGCGCGGACATAGTCCTTCACGATGTCGCGTTCGCAGGTTTCCAGAGCAGGGCGGGTCTCGTCGATCAGCACGTCCACCAGCGCGCCCACGCAACGGCCGACGGCATCCGGCCGGGCCATTTCCCGGTCACGCATGACAAGCCTCCGCCAGGATGGGCGCGAAAGGCGGATCGTCGAAGCGGCGGAATATCGCCTTGCCGCCCCCATGGGCGCTGCGGATGAGGGCGGGGACGCCGATCGCGGCGGCGCCTGCGGCATCGCGGTCCATCCGGTCGCCGATGACCAGCGTTTCCTCGGCAGTGATGCCCGCTTCCTCCAGCAGTGCGAGCAGGCCGGTGGGATCGGGCTTGAGACGGCCGACGCCCTGGTCGCCCGACCAGATCACATGATCCGCCTTGAGGCCGAGCGCGGCCAGCTTGTCGATCGCCGGATAGTCCGACCAGACCGCGATTCGCCGCCCAGTCGCCCGCAGCGCCGAGAACAGGCTGTCGATCCCGCGCGCCTTGTAACGCGGCAGGTGGGCAAGCGGGCGGCGTTCGATCCATTCCTCTACCAGCGCGCGAACCTCGCCTTCCGAGCAGCCGCAGCGTCTTGCGGTGAGGCGGAACTGTTCGTTGGTGAAGTCATCCCCCTGAACCCGGCCGAGCAGTTCCCGGATCCGGCGATAGGCGCGCAGCGTCTCCACCGTGCGCAGGCTGCGGCGGCGGAGGCTGTGCTTGACCAGTTCGAGCGCCATGGCACGGCGAAGAGGCGGCTGATCGTAGAGCGTGCCGTCGAGGTCGAACACCACGAGCCGCACCTTGCTCCAGGCCACGACGGTCACCGTTTCCACCCCCTTACTTGCCATGGCGGGGCAGCATGTCCACCGGGGTGAAGCTGCGGTTGCTGAGGCTGGCGAGGCTGGGCAGGTCGATGAAGGAGAACGCGAGCAGCGCGCCCACGGTCACCGCCAGCGTCGTCATCAGGCGGCGGGACCGGAACATGCGCTCCGGCCGCTGGGCGATGGAGTCCGGCAGCATCGACAGCCAGAGGTAGCAGCCGAACAGCCCGGCGATGAACGGGAAAGCCAGGATATATTCGACGCGGTACTTGATGAGGAACACGCCAAGGAAGAAGGAGGAGAGCATGGCATAGACCAGGCAGCTCACCACCAGGCTTTCGGCGGTATAGCCCGCAAAGGACTTGCGGTAGCGGGTGAGCGTTTCCAGCCCGACCAGCGCGGTGATGTCGCGATATTCCGACAATCGCTTGGAGCCCATCAGGAAGGCACCGCCGGTCCAGTAGGCCAGCAGGAGGCTGGCGGGCGGCATGCTGGACGGGTCCATCATCAGCCAGCCCAGCGTCAGGCGGATCGGATTGTTCACCGATTCCGAGATGACGTCCATGAAAGGACGGTCCTTGGAGCGCAGGGGCTGGACGTTGTAGACCAGGCCGGAGATCAGGAAGATCACCGAAACGGTGAGGAACGCCGTGCCCAGCCACGAGGCGAGAAAGAGGCCGAAGGCCGCGAAGGCGGCGTACTGGGCGTAGACGAGCACGGGCGAGAGTTGCAGCGACACGGCCGTGCGGTGGTGCTTGCTGGGATGATGGGCATCGAATTCCCGGTCCAGCCACTCGTTGATGATATAGTTGGCCGAGGCGATGGCGATCGCCACCACGAAGCCGATGACAATCCGGGGCGGTGCGTCCAGTAGCGAGGGTTCGCGCAGGGCATAGGCCAGGATCAGCCCGGGGATCACGAAGACGTGCTTGGTCGCGTGATCGAAGCGGGCAAGGCTCAGATAGTCGCGCAGGCGCGCGGTCTTGCGGGTGAGCGCGGTGGCACCGGCAGTGGTCTGGGACGAGGTCATGTCAGACGATGGCATTTTCCGGTATCTCCTGGCGGAGGGAGTGGAGTGTTCACCGGCTCGCCGTGGAGGCGACGCGGTAGATGCGGCCGTCGGTAAATTCGCCCGCGGGGACGAGTGCGAGTTCCCGCTTCAGGCGGTCCTCGCTCGCGAGGTAGAAGCGCCAGTCGATCCGATCGAGGACGATGAGGTAGACCGGCAGTCCTGCATTGGCCTGCGCCCTAATGCGCGCGATCTGGGCCTCGGGCGGGTTGCGGGGATCGGGCCGGTTGGTGCGCAGCAGGCGCTCCATCGGGACGATCTGGGCAGACCTGTCACTGAGCAGGGCGACGACATCCGCTCCGTTGGAATAGAGTGCCGCCCCGGCAGGGAGTGTGCGCACGGCTGCCATTGTTGGCGAGGCCTGCCATTCGACGCTCAGGAAGCCGTTGCCTTCGCGGAAGACCTGCTCCGTGCGCACGCCCGTGCGCAGGCCGTGACTGGCCAGGAGGAGCAGGGCAAAGGCTGTCAGGATGAGACCCGCCGTCCTTGCCCGGCCGGGCCGCATGTCCAGTCCGCTCGCCTGGGTCGTAACCAGCATGGCCAGCACGACATAGGCGGGAAAGCCGTAGCGCCCGACAAACTGGAGATTGGCTTCCAGCGCCGTGGAGAGCCAGACGAAGGCGAGATAGCCCACGAAGAACAGGCCTAGCATCAGCGAGAAGGCAATGCGCAGCTCGCAGGTGATGTCTAGGCGCGTGCTGCGCCAGGCGGCGAGCTGGCGGGCGAATTGCCAGCCCGCGAAACCGAGCACGCCCAGCAGCAGGGCCACGCGGATCGCGAGCGGAACGGCATCGGGCAGGATCCAGGCGGCGGTGGTCTCGAGATTGGCCCACCACTGGTCAGGACCCATGTTGCCGTAGAAGCGCAGCTCGCGGCCGATCGAGTGGCCCACCGTCAGCGTGCTTATCGCAACCCAGGCGAAGAACAGCGCGGCGCCGGGGATCGCGAGCAATGCGCTGTCGGCGATACGGCGGGCGAAGGAGGGGCGCGGGTCCATCAGGATGACCAGCACGATCGCCAGGCCCAGCGGCGGGGCGGTGAAGCGCGTCAGGGTTGCCATGCCCAGCATGAGCGAGGCGATCAGGAGGTCGCGCCGCCGCCCGCCTTCGAAATAGTCCAGCGTGAACCAAAGGGTCAGCAGAACGAACGTGATGAATGGCGGTTCCGATATCACGGCCGCGTGAAGCGACACGAACTGAGGCGCCAGCGCGATCAGTGCGGTGCCGAGCACGGCAAGCCGCCAGTCGCCCGCCGCGCGCCGGATGAGCGCAAAGATCAGGACGACATTGGCCGAGAGCGTCACGACCGCCCAGGCCGCAGCGGCGGTCAGCAAGGGCACGCCCAGGGCGTGGGGCAGGACCAGCATCCAGTGATAGACCGGTGCGTCGTAGGGGACCGGGCTGATCCCCATGTAGCGGGTGCTGTCCGGCCAGACGGTCATGCCGTGGTGGCTGCCCAGCCGGTAGAGCACCAGCGACATGAGCACCAGCAGCGCGCAGGCGAACCAGCCTCCGCTGGAGGTGCTGCGGGTGCCTTGTCGAGGTGCCGTAACGGGGTGGAAGCGGCGTGTGCCGAGGGGGAGGCTGTCTGCGGGAGTGGCCATGGCGTCAGCCCAGCACGCGCTTGATGTTCTTCATCACGAAGCGCACCGTCGCGTCGGCCACGCCGCGTTCCAGCACGTCATCCAGCGCGTCGATCAGCTTGTCGACCTGGACCTCGCTGACGATGTAGGGCGGCATGAAATGCAACAGGTCGCGCGCACCGGGCTGGAAATGCACCAGAATTCCGTGGCGCTCGTAAAGCTCGCGGGCCATGGCGCCGATCAGGACGGTCTCATACGTCACGAAAAGCGAGTTCGTACGAATATCAATAGCTTTTTCAGCGATTTGCTGCCCGAAATTGAGTTCGATTGCCTGAAAGCAACCCTTACCGCGCAGGGAGACGATCTTGCGCGGATATTTCTCACGCAATTTCTCAAGTCCTGCTCGCAAGTATCTGCCAATATGGTCGGCGCGTTCGATCAGGCCTTCGTCTTCCAGCACGTTCAGTGTCTCGATGCCGACGGCGCATGTCTCGCCCATGCCGCTGAAGCTGGAACTGTGCAGGTTGCAGTCGTTCTTGTTGCCATAGGCTTGGTCGAACAGGGCCTGGGAAGTCACCATCGCGCCCAGTTCGCGCTTGCCGCCGCCCAGGGTCTTGGCAAGGGTCACCACGTCGGGGACGACATCCTCGTGCTGGAAGGCGCAGAACTTGCCGGTGCGTCCCATGCCGACCTTTACTTCGTCGAAGATCGTCAGGATGTCGTTCTCGCGGCAGACCTCAGCGAACTCGGTCAGGAAGCCGGGCTCGGGAACATGGCAGGAGGTTCCGCGGATTGTCTCAACAATGCTCGCGATGATGCGATTGCCTTTCTGCATCCGCTCCCGCGCTATGACCTCGCGAACCGAGGCGATGTCTCCGTAAGTGGCAAAGACCACGTTTTCCTTGGGCACGCCCATGATGAAGCCGCTCTGCACGTCGGTGGCGGAGGTCAGCGAGAGCGGGCCGTGGGTCTTGCCGTGGAAGGCGCCCTTGAAACAGAGGAACTTGGTCTTGCCCTTGGGTGTCTGCACCCGCTCGCAGATCTTCATCGCCGCTTCGTTGGCTTCCGTGCCGGAGACGGCTAGGAATGAAACATTGAGCGGCTCGGGCAGGAAGCGCGAGATATTGTAGGCCAGCGCGCCCTGCAGCTTGTGCGGCGCGATCTTGATGCAGTCCAGCACCTTGCGATCGTGGCAGAGGCGCTCGGCGGCGATGATGCGCGGGTGGTTGTGGCCCAGGCCCAGCACGCCGAAGCCGCCGGAGTAGTCGAGCACCCTGCGGCCGTTCCGCATGGTGATTACCGGTCCCTCGGCGCTCTCGATATCCATATGCGCAAGGCCCAGGATGTCGAAGACCTCAAGCATGTATTTGTTGAGGTGGGCGGCGTAGAGGCCCATTGCGGTCTCGCTGTCGAGCGCGAGGCTCTGCTCCAGCGTCAGCAGGGCGTGGTTCTGCCGGTCTTCGCGGCTGGGGGCTTCGATCTTTGCAAGTGCCGTCACGCTCGTTCCCTTCTTCAAGCGGAATGAAGGAAGCGTACCGGGCACTGCCTCGGGAATGTATCTACAGGACCTTATAATACCGAATGCCAGTGTCTTGGCAGCGGGCTAGCCCTAGGAGAGGTCCGTAACTATCCGTGCTGGGTAGCCCCGATGCTGAAGGAGAAGGGGCGTCGTTCGTCGTCGAGGTGGCTCGGCGGTTTGTCGATTCTGCGACAAGTTTTGCCTCGCAAGCTGCCACGGAACCCCGTATTGGCGAAATCCGGCCCGCAGTGGGCCCGATCGACGGGAATTGCAGGCGAAGCCGAAGAACATGGCCTTGACGTTGGATAACCTGGAAAGGCTGCCGGAAGGCGGGCCGGGTCAGGACGACTTTTCCTCTCAATCCCCGAACCCAACTTCGCCATCGGACGGTCCGCCTCGCCGGCGGCGGTCCCGCTGGTGGTGGTTCTCGCGCGGGCTTGCCGCCGTCCTCATGCTGTTCTTCCTGACGATCGGCTGGCTGGCGATCACCGCGCCGCTGTCGAAGTCGCTGCAACCGATCTCGCCGCCGCAGGTCACGCTGCTAGCGGCAGACGGCACGCCGATCGCGCGAAACGGGGCGATCGTCGATGCGCCGGTCGAAGTGAAGAAACTGCCGGTCCACGTCACCCAGGCCTTCATCGCCATCGAGGATCGCCGCTTCTACAGCCATTGGGGCATCGATCCACGCGGCATCGCCCGTGCCATGTGGAGTAATGTCAGCGGCGGCAGCACCCAGGGCGGCAGCACGATCACGCAGCAGCTCGCCAAGTTCACGTTCCTCACGTCCGAACGCAGCCTGACCCGCAAGGCGCGGGAAGTGCTGATCGCCTTCTGGCTGGAGGCCTGGCTGAGCAAGGACGAGATCCTCGAACGCTATCTTTCCAATGCCTACTTCGGCGACAATGCCTATGGGCTGCGCGCCGCTTCGCTGCATTACTTCCATCGCCGGCCCGAGAACCTCTCGCCCGCGCAGGCGGCCATGCTGGCCGGGCTGATGAAGGCACCTTCGCGCCTGGCACCGACCAACAATTACGAGCTTGCCGAGCGGCGCATGAAAGTGGTGCTGCTGTCCATGGTGGATGCCGGGTACATGACACCCGCGCAGGCCCGCGCCATTCGCCCGCCGCGCCTAGACGTGCGCTCGCAGAACGACCTGCCGACGGGCACCTACTTCGCCGACTGGGCGCTGCCGCAGGCACGGGGCCTGGATGAAGCCAGCTATGCCGCGCAGACCTACAAGACAACGCTCGATTCCCGGCTCCAGGCCGCGGCGCGGCGCGCGATCGAGAATGCCCCGCTGGGCAAGGCGCAAGTCGCGCTGGTGGCGATGCGTCCCAACGGCGAAGTCGTGGCCATGGTCGGCGGCAGGGACTACGCCAAGTCGCCCTTCAACCGCGTGACCCAGGCTCAGCGCCAGCCGGGCTCGACCTTCAAGCTGTTCGTCTATCTCGCCGCGCTCAATGACGGCTGGAAGCCGACCGATACGATAGAGAACACGCCTTTCGAGATCGGCTACTACCGCCCGCAGAACGCAGGCGGCGCCTATTCGCAGACGATCACGCTGGCCGATGCCTTCGCCCATTCCAGCAATGTCGCGGCCGTGCGCCTGTTCCAGAAAGTGGGTGACAAGGCGGTGATCGACATGGCCCGCAAGCTGGGCGTGACGGCGCAGCTGCCGCAAGGCGATCCCAGTCTGGCGCTCGGCACGTCGAGCATGAACCTGATGGAACTGACGGCAGCCTATGCCGGTGTGGCGGGCAATCGTTTCCCGGTGGTTCCCACGGCGTTCAAGGCCAAGGAAGAAGGCTGGTTCGACGGTCTCATCAATGGCCGCAGCAGCCTGTCCGACGGCGTCCACGAGAATATGGAAACCCTGCTGCGCGGTGCCGTCAATCGCGGCACGGGGCGCGGCGCGCGTCTCCAGGCGGCGAATTACGGCAAGACCGGGACCAGCCAGGAAAACCGTGACGCGCTTTTCGTCGGCTACGCCAAGGATCTCGTGGTCGGCGTATGGGTCGGCAATGACGACAATACGCCGCTGAAGGGCGTATCGGGCGGCACGATCCCCGCGCGCATTTGGCGCGATTTCATGCAGCAGGCGCTGGGAGAACGCGCCGCGCCCCGTCCGCGCGCGACCGAGAGCCCCGACCCGGACGGCCCGGTACAGCCTCTCGACGTGCCGGAACTCGGCGACATTCCCGTCGGCAATACCGACCTGCGCATCGATCAGGGCAAGGCGGTTCTTTCAACCCAGATCAACGGTGCGCCGGTTGACGTGAAGCTCGACCAGAACGGCCTCCAGATCGACGGGCGCAAGGTGATCGAACAGATCGTGCCATCTCCCACCGCAAGACCGAGCGAGCCGCCTCCCCCGCAGCCCTGACGAACGCAAGCCTGACGAACCTTGCCGGGAACGGCTGACGTCCCCGCGCTTTCCCCTCAGGACTTGTGACCGGGAGCGCGCGCATGACCGACTACGATCTCTATTACTGGCCGGTTCCGTTTCGCGGCCAGTTCATCCGCGCGATACTCGCCTTTGCCGGAAAGAGCTGGCGCGAGCATGATAGCGCCCGGATCGGCGAACTCATGGGCCGGGTGCCCGCCGATCAGCCCGTTCCCTTCATGGGGCCTCCCATGCTGATCGACCGGGCCGAAGACTTTGCGATCGCCGAAATGCCTGCGATCGCGCTCTATCTTGGCGAGACGCTTAACCTGCTTCCCGCCTCGGCGCAGGGCCGGGCGCTGGCGATGAAAGTGGTGAACGACGCTAACGATGTGATCGACGAAATCACGCTGGATGGCGGGCGGGAAATGTGGACCGCGGATAAATGGCGCGAATTCGTGCCGCGTCTCGAACGTTGGATGGCGATTTGGGAGGCGACTGGGACGGCCCATGGGCTGACCGAAGAAAGCGGCACCTTTCTGGGCACCGAGGAAGCCGGACTGGCGGATATCGTCACCGCCGTGCTGTGGTCCACCATGGCCGAGCGTCTTCCCGCGATCGCTGCCATGCTCAACCGCCAAGCGCCTTGCGTCTCCGCCCTGGCAGGCAGGATCTCGGATATCCCGGAACTTGCGAAGCTTGCCCGAGAAGCCGCCGATACCTACGGCGATGCCTATTGCGGCGGCGAAATCGGGAAGTCCTTGCGCAAGGTCGCGGGCTGAGATCGGGGTATCACAGAACGATCATAGTCATGCCGATTATGGCCGCCCAGAGCATCGCCGTAAGCCAGGCGATGGTGACGATGTCGAGCCTGCGCTGTTCTCCCAAACAGGGTACTGTTCTTGTCATGACGGGCTGCTCCTTGCGTTGCTGCCGGTAAAGTCCCGCATCTAATCAACTGCAAAGGCGGCAGAATGTTCCCGCACCCGGTCGGACGGTGCAGATGCGGCGAGAATCCGGGGCCTTCGCGATGTCTGGATATCCCGGTTGGATTGTCGCCCAGCGGGAAACGGTTTGTTGCTTTATTTCCCAATTATGTCGGAGTGTCCGAGGTCTCATATGCACCTTGTCCGATAAGGGCATCGAACAAGGAAAGAACGATGAAGAAGATTGTCGCAGGGATTCTGGCCGCAGCATCGATCATGGCGGTTTCGCCTGCTTTTGCCGATACCTTCCAGGGGCCTTACGTCGGCGTGCAGGCCGGATGGAACCAGGACAAGGCACGCGGTGCCGATACCGACATCGGCGACCTCGCCATTCGCGATACCCGTGATGCCTTCGTCGGCGGCGCCTTCGCCGGATATAATTACAAGATCACGCCGAACGTGGTCATCGGTGCCGAGGGTAGCTTCGACATTGCCGCGGACGATGCCCTGCGCAGCGGCGGCGCGGTGATCGATCCCAGCTATGCCTTCGACCTTTCGGCCCGGGCCGGTTACCTCGTAAATCCGAAGACGCTGCTCTATGTACGCGGCGGCTACGAGAACATGCGCGCCCGCGTGTCGGACGGCGTCGTAAGCGGCCATGACACTTTCGACGGCTGGAGCGTGGGTGGCGGTATCGAACGCGAAATCGTCGACAAGGTTTCGGCCCGTATCGAATATCGCTATTCGGACCTCGGCAGCAACGGCCACGATTTCGACCGCCACCAGGCGCTCGTGGGTGTAGCCTACCACTTCTGAAGAAGCGCCCTAGAGACGGAGACGGGCCGGGGGCGACCTCGGCCCGTCTGGCATTACGTGTGTACCTTGCAGGCCCTTGCGCCTAGAAGCCCGCCCATGCAGTTTCGAATGCTCATCGACGGCCGCCTTTGCGATGGCGCATCCACCATCGACATTCTCGACCCTTCCACCGGCCACGTGCTCGCGCCGAGCTGGTGTGCGGACGCGGGGATGGCCGAAAGGGCGATTGCAGCGGCAGGCTGCGCCTTTCCGTCCTGGAAAAGCCTGACGCCGGACGATCGCGGCGGCGCTCTCGATGCGCTGGCAGACGCGATGGAAGGTCGCTCGGAAGCCTTCGCGCGGCTGCTGACGCAGGAGCAGGGCAAGACGCTGGCGGAAGCGCGCGGCGAAGTCGGCGCCTCGATCGCGGCGCTGCGCTATCACGCGGGGCTTCGGCTTGAGGAGCGGGTGCTGGTCGATGGACCGGACGAGAGGATCGTGGAACAGCGCTATCCCCTGGGTGTGGTGGCGGCGATCGTGCCCTGGAACTTTCCGTTGCTGCTGCTCGTGCTCAAGCTTGCCCCCGCGCTGGCGGCAGGCAACTGCGTGATCGCCAAGCCCGCACCGACCACGCCCTTCACCGCGCTTATGCTGGGAGAGCTGGCGGCGGACCTGCTGCCGCCGGGCGTGTTCCAGACGCTGGGCGACGACGGCACTCTCGGTCCTTTCCTCACCGCGCATCCCGGCATCGCCCACGTCAGTTTCACCGGATCGACGGCGACGGGCCGCAAGGTTTTCGCTTCCGCCGCGAGCACGCTGAAGCGCTTCACGCTGGAGCTGGGCGGGAACGACGCGGCGCTGGTGCTGGACGATGCGGATATCGCGGCTGTCGCGCCGCTGCTGTTCGAAGGGGCCATGTCGAATGCCGGGCAGGTGTGTCTCGGAATCAAGCGGATCTATGCCCCGCACGGCAAGATCGATGCCTTGTGCGATGCCCTTGCCGATCTGGCCGGGTCATCCGTGCCGGGCAGCGGGCTGGATCCGGCCACGACGCTGGGCCCGGTCCAGAATGCGGCGCAACATGTCCGTCTGGCGGAACTCCTGGACGAAAGCCGGGCGCTCGGTCGGATCGTCGCGGGTGGATCGCCGCTGGAGCGGGAGGGCTGGTTCGTCCCGCCGACCATCGTGCGCGATCTGCCGGACCATGCCCGCCTGGTGCGTGAGGAACAGTTCGGCCCGGTCATTCCGGTCCTCGGCTACGACACGCTGGACGAGGCGGTTATGCGGGCAAACGACAGCGAATACGGGCTCGGCGCCTCGATCTGGAGCGCGGACGCCGGGCGCGCCGTGGCGCTGGCCTCGCGGATCGAGAGCGGGCTGGTCTGGGTCAACCGTGTCTTCAGCCTGCCGTTCGAGGTCCCTATCGGCGGGGCCAAGCATTCGGGGATCGGCAGGCACCAGGGGCTGGCAGGAATGGAAGAGTTCACCCAGGCCCGCATCGTCAACGCGGCGCTGGGTTGACGGGGCGCCTTGCATAGTTCCGGCCGCGCTGTATTCGCCCAGATATCGCGATATCCCGCGTCGGAACAAAGAGAGCTGGGCATGCAGGACGTTCTTCTTTTCTCCTACGGCACCTTGCGGCAGCCGGATGTGCAGATCGCTCTGTTCGGCAGGATGGTCGAAGGAACGGCCGATGCGATGATCGGCTGGCGCAGCCGCATGATAGAGATCACCGACGCCGAGGTCATCGCCAAGAGCGGCACACGCTGGCATCCGATGGTCGAGCCAAGCGAGAGCGACGACGATTCGGTGGAGGGGATGGTCTTCCGCATTTCCCAAGCGGATCTGGCCAGTGCCGATGCCTATGAAGTCGATTACGTACGCCGCGAAGTGCGACTGCGTTCGGACCTGACCGCCTGGGTCTATGGCGATCCCGAGGGATGATCGTCCGCCCCAAGCCCGGCCTGAAGGAGATCCTGTTTGCGGTAAGCGGGTCGATCCTGCCGCGCATCGCCGGGCGATTGCTGACGATTGCGGCCATCAGCGTGGCGGCGATCCTTGCCGCGCGCGGGCATCCCGGTCTCTTCGTCCAGATCAGCACCATTCCCTTCACGCTGATCGGCATCGCGCTTTCGATCTTCATCAGCTTCCGCAACAATGCCTGCTACGATCGCTGGTGGGAGGGGCGCAAGCTCTGGGGATCGCTGGTCATCGCCTGCCGTTCCATCGCGCGGCGCGTATCCACGCTGGAGCCCGGCGATCGTGATTTCGTCCTGCGCGGCCTCTGCGGTTTCACGGCGGGTCTGGTGGCAAGGCTTCGCGGCGGTGACGAGGTATCCGCGATCGAGGCGCATTGCGGGCAGGGGCCATGGCGCGGGGCGGTCAATCCCACCGACGCCTTGCTATCGCGTATCGGCGCCTGGGGTCTGGGCCTGATGGAGGCAGGGCGTATCGGCCCGATCCATCATTCGCTGCTGGAAGAACAGTTCCACCTTCTGGCGCAAGTCCAGGCGGGGTGCGAGCGGATCGCCCTTACGCCGGTGCCGTTCAGCTATTCGCTGCTGCTTCACCGCACCGCCTATATCTTCTGCCTGGCCCTGCCGTTTGCGCTGGCGGGGACGCTGGGCTGGTGGACATTGCTGCCGGTTCTGCTGGTGAGCTACACTTTCTTCGGCCTCGATGCCCTGGGCGACCAACTGGAGGATCCCTTCGGGCTCGAACCGAACGATCTCCCACTCGCGGCCATGACCCGCACCATCGAGCGCGAGATGCTCTCGGCCCTGGGCGACGGCCCCTTGCCGCCGCCGATCGAGCCTGTTGCAAGGGTACTGCAATGACCACCGGCCAATGCCCGCAATCCATCGGAGACACCATGTCCCTATCTTCCTCGCCGCGCGAAGCGGTGGGTCCGCATTACGCCCTCGACGCCTTGCGTGAGGCGCAGTCGCTGTCCTGGCGCGCACTGGAGCATATGGCAGCCCGGATCCGCCCCGGCATGCGGGAAAGCGAGGCGCGGGAGATCGGGCATGTCGTGCTGGCTGAGATGGGCATGGAACTGGCCTGGCATCCCGTGCTCGTGCGTTTCGGGGAGAACACGCTGAAGATCTTCAGCGATCGCTCCGAAGGCGATGCCGTGCTCGGTGAGAACGACATCTATTTCATCGATATGGGCCCGGTATTCCTGGGCCATGAAGGCGACGTCGGTGCCACTTTCGCGGTGGGCGGCGATCCCGAGATGGAGGCCTGCGCACGGGACGTGAAAGTCCTGTTCGACCGGGTGCAGGCGATCTGGAACAAGGGCGAAGTGAGCGGGACTGCGCTCTATGCCCGCGCCGAGCAGGAGGCCCGTGCGATGGGCTGGGTGCTCAATCTCGACATTCGCGGCCACCGCGTCAGCGACTATCCGCATTCGGTTCACAAGGGCGGAAATCTGGGCGATTTCGATGCCGTGCCGGGCGGCGGTCTGTGGATTCTGGAAATGCAGATCCGCCATCCCACGCGTCCTTTCGGCGCGTTCTACGAGGACCTGCTGGCCTGACGTATCAACGTCCCCCGCCATGCAGGGGACGCCGATCGCATGTCAGAAACGGTAGTTGGCCATGAGGCCGAGGTAGTTGCCGTTCTTGCCGCCGTTTGCCTGGAAAGAGTCGCTGGCCGCGAAGTAGGTTTCCCATAGGCGGAAGGCCAGCCGGTCGGTGGCCTGCCAGGAGGCTTCCAGATTGAAATCCGTACCGATCGAACGGCTCGAACCGTAAGGCGCGAAGCTGGTGCCCGAGGGGCCGATATAGACCCCGTCCCCCTTGCGCGCGCGCCAGAGGAAGTCCGGCCCGGCCATGACGGTGATGGCGGGGGTCGGTTTGATCGTGACCGATGGATAGAGGTCCATCAGGTTGGAGAAGCTGAAGAACGCCGCCTCGCTGATGAGCGGCAGGCGGGCGGCGGCGGGAACGAAAGTGCCCATCTTGCCGTCCGCCAGATCCTTGTCTCCGCTGAAGTAGTTGGCTCGCAGGCCGAGGCGCGGTTTCATCGGGGCGTCGAAGGTATAGCCGCCCTCGAACATCGCGCCATAGGCCTCGATGTCCTTGTCGATGAAAGTACCGCTCTGGTAGGTGGTCTCCAGATCGACGTCCCAGTGCGGGCCGCGCTTCCACAGGCGTGCGCCCCAGTTGTTGCGATCGTCCTTGCCCACGCCCGCCGCCAGCGTGGCGCGGTCGCGGTTCATCTCGTACCAGTAGAGATCGGTGCCGAAACCGGCGATGCGCGACGGCGCGCTGATGTAGATGCCGTGGAAATCCTGGGCATGGTTCGGGCCGTCGTCGAAAGTGCCGGGATCGATCTGCACCGGCTTCACCGCGAAGAGGTCTACCGAGAGCTTGCCCGGCAGGATGTAGGTGGCGCGCACCCCCTGATAGGTGAAGCGCATGTTCAGCCCTTCGCGTATTCCGGCCAGCTTGCCGTTGCCCAGCGGCATTTCGAAGCGGCCGGGGCGGAAGGTTATCTTGCCCGCCTTGCCCAGCGGCACGGTCACGTCGACGAAGGCCTGGTAAATGTCCAGCTTGTCGCGATTGGGCGGCGTGGCGAACTGCTCGCCGAATTCGCGGTTGTCCCCCAGTTCGAGATAGGCGCGCAGGTTCGGGCCGACATGAAGGTCCGCAAGCACGCGCAGCCGCGACTGGAGGGGATCGTTGTTGTCGTTCGCCTTGAGCCCCAGCGAGGAGTGGTGCCAGTCGGTGTAGTAGAGGCGCGCCTCGCCGCCGAGCGTGAGGTAGACGTCATCAGCGATGGAAATGTGCTTGATCTTGACGAGCAGCGGATCGTCGGGCGCTGACGGCTTCGACCAGTCCTCGGTCCAGCGGATGTTCTGCGGCAGGCCATAGGGACCGGGGCGACCGCCCGGCACGGCTTCGGCGGGGCGGGCCTGGGACTTGGCCGGGCGCACGCCGGGAGGCGCCTGGGTCGAAAGGGTGCCTTCACCGGCCTCCTTCGATTCCGGCGGAACGGACTGGGCAAGGGCGGGGAGCGCGGCGATCGATGCGGCGAAGCCGGCGGTGAGTGTGGTGCTACGGGCAAGCAGGGACAATGCGCGGGGGCGCATGGCGAATATTCCTCTCAGAAATCGTTTTCATATTCTAGAGCGGCCGATCCGATTGCATCGGCCGCTCTAGTTTTTGTTTTTCCGCATTTTCCGAGTCATCAGGTGATCCCACCTGATTAGAAAATGCTTTAGATAGGAGACGGCCGTTCACAGGCGGCCGTCTCCCGAAAATCACGCGATCGCGCTTTCCCGGTAGCGCGTCAGCGAAAGGGCGATGCCGCCCACCAGCGTGCCGCATGCCATGGCGATGGCAACGGATGCGAGGCTCCAGCCGGTGCTGAAGAGCAGACCGGCCAGGATCGGCCCGAGCGCGGCACCCGCACGGCCGATACCGATCACCAGGCCGGTTCCTCCGGCGCGAAGCGCGGCGGGATAGGACTGTGCGATGACGGCGTAGAGGCCGGCCGTGGCACCATTGGCGAAGAAGCAGGCGATTGCGGCGATCACGGAGAGGCCGCCGAGCGAAACCGCGCCCTGGCCGAACACGGTCACGGCGACGGCACCGGCGAACATCGCGCCGACCACGACCGGACGGATGCCGATCTTCTGGCTCAGCAGGCTGACGGCGATCGAGCCGATCGCACCGCCGACATTGCCCCAGACCAGCACGCCGCCCGCCAGCGCAGGCGGGAAGCCGAGGTCCACGACGATCTTCGGGATCCACTTCACGAGGAAGTAGAACGTCATCATGTGGAAGAAGTAGGTGGCCGTCAGCATGATCGTGACATTGGCCATGCCCGGCGCGAACAGGGCGGCAACGCTGGTCTTCTGCTGCACCGGATCGGCAGGGGGCATTTCGTCAAGCGCCTTGCGGCCCTGCAGCACGAGCGTGCGGTTGATCTTTTCCAGAGCGCCGGCCGGGCGTTTCAGCAGGAGGAACGCCATCGTCTCGGGCACCAGCCAGAGCACCAGCGGAATGAAGCAGAGCGTGATCACTGCGCCGAATTCGAAGACGGATTCCCAACGTCCGGTCGCGGCGAGCAGCCAGGACGCGGCCGAACCTCCGACGATGGCGCCCATCGGATATCCGCCCGCCATGATCGCCACGGTGAGGTTGCGACGCCGGGCGTTCGAGCATTCCGCGACGACCGCATTCGTGGCCGCCAGCATTCCGCCGATGCCGAGGCCGGTGAACAGGCGATAGGCCGAAAGGATCGGAACGCTGGTGGCGGTCGAGGCCAGGCCCATGCCGATCCCCATGATCACCAGGCAGGCCAGCAACATCGGTCGGCGGCCGACCTTGTCGGCCAGGGTCCCCAGCACGAAAGCGCCCACGCCCATGCCGAACAGTTCCATGGAGAGGACAAGGCCCAATGCCGCACGGTCGATGCCCCAGTCCTTGGCGATGCCGGGGGCGGCGAAGCTGATCGACAGGACGTCGAAGCCGTCGAGAGCGTTGAGCGCGGTGGCGATACCGACGGCGATGACCTGCCGGTAATGCATCGGTTCGCGCGCAATAAGGGCGCGGGGGTCTTCCATGCACTTCTCCTCTGGCCCACCCCGTTGACCGTCTTTGCGGGGGGCGGGCATTATTGGCGACACTCGTCGCGGCGGCCTGGTTCGATCCGCCACCGAATGGATGGCTGCTCGTCGCCGCTCTTCATGGAGTCCTCAAGTGGAGCATTGCGCTTTTGAGGCACAAATAGCCAGATTGGATATCTGCCGAAGACACCCTGAACGGCGGTTAGCCGCGGCGTTTCATGACGTGAGAGGTGAATAAGATCCCTGTTGCCAGCTACTTCGGTGAATGGCTTAGGCGGCAGCAGGTGCTTAGAGTCTGTTTTCGTATCGGGTCAGTAGCAGGCCGAGCGGCACCAGCAGTGTTGTCACCGCCGCGATCATGCCGAAGGCGGCCCACCATCCGGCGCCCTGAAGCCAGCCCGTCAGAATCGGCCCGAGCGCGGCAAAGCAATAGCCGATGCTCTGGACTTTCGTGGAAGCGCGGCGGTTCTCGTCGACGGAGCGCGTGAACTTCATGATCATCATGAAGACCAGCACGAAAGTGCCGCCGTGCGCGATGCTGCCGATCGGCGACCAGAGCAGCCATTGTCCGGGCGCGAGCAGGATCCAGATCGGCGTGATCGTCCAGATCAGTCCCATCGCGATCAGCAGCTTGCCCAGCGAGATATGCCGCGCGAGCAGCGGCACGCCCAGCGAACCGGTCAGCGACAGGATCTGGAAGGACGACGCGACCATGCCTGCTTCGGTAACGCTCATTCCGCCTGCACCGGCAAGATAAGTCGGAAGCCACGCCGTCAGGCTGTAATAGGCGAAGATATGGACGGAGAAGGCCAGCGCCATGATGAGAACCGGGGCCGGTGTGCTCGGCATCGTCTCGGAAGGGTGCGATAGTTCACGATTAACAGAAACCCCGGTTTCCGGCGTCCCGGCGCTCGCCGCCCAGCGCAGCGCCATGGCGGCCAGCGCAAGGCCAGCCCAGGCCGCAAGGGCGACGCGCCAGCCGAAGCGATCGGCCATCGGTGCGGTGAGGCCCAGGGTGAGCATCGCGCCGAGGTTGAGCGAGATCGTGTAGACTCCGGTGACGAGGTTGGTCCTGCTTGCAAAGTCCCGCGCGATCAGCATGAGCGAGACGATATTGCCGACAGCGAGGCACAGGCCGATCAGCAGGGTTCCCGCAAACAGGCCCGCAACGCCTGCGAAAGGCCGGAAAATCACCGCGAAGGTCACGATCAGGAGGATCGACTGGATCGACCTGTCGATGCCGAGGCGGGCGATCAGCGGCGAGACGATTGGCGGAAGCAGCCCGAAGCAGAGCACGGGAATGCTCGTCAGCAATCCAGCGCCCACCGTTCCCAGGTCGAGGCTTTCCCGGATCTGGCCCAGCACGGGCTGGACCGCCGTAAGCGGGCTGCGCAAATTGCAGCCGAGCAGCACCAGGGCCAGCAGCGGCAGCCAGACTTGCGGGGTAGAGTGTGCAGGGGTGGGGCTGGCATGGGGCGATGCGGTCATGACGGATCGATGCAAGCCGAAGACCCGATTGGCAATGCCTCTCGTCCTTGCTGGCTTTGCGGAACGCCGTCTGCTAAGGGGCAGGCTCAGGCAACCAGTAGAGAGGGCGACGATGAACCATCCGTATATGCCCTTGGGGGCAATGATCCTGGCCTAGCATTGGTCATGATTTCCTGAAGCGAGCCGCTTTTTTCGAAAGCCGCTTCGTTCTCGCCTTCTTCTGGCAGCGTTGCCGCTCCCAGCCTCAAACCAGTTCAGATAGGGACCGCGCAATCGGGCGCGGGAAATCTCGGCATGACCGATCAAGACGAAGACCTCTTTCCGCGCGCGGCGGTCCTGCGCAAGGTATTGTCCTTTACCTTCAGGCACTGGGGCCGCGCGCCTCTGCTGGCGGCAGCCTGCGGCGCAGCGATGATGGTGGCGACGGTCACGGAAGTCTTCGTGCCCGTCTATGCGGGCCGGATGATCGACGCGGTGGGCGGCGGCGGTGCGGACGAGGCCTGGCGTGCCTTCGCCGCGATCACCGTGCTGGGGCTTGGCCTCGTGGTGTTTCGCTTCCTCGGCTGGTGGGCGATCACGCCGCTGACCCTCAACATGATGCGCGACGTCACGCAGGAAGCCTTCGCCCGCGTCCAGCGCCTTTCGACCGACTGGCATGCCAATGCCTTTTCCGGCTCGACCGTGCGGCGGATCACCCGCGGCATGTGGGCGCTCGACACGCTGAACGACGTCCTGCTGCTTTCGCTGCTGCCTTCCCTGACGGTGCTGGCGGCCACGGTGATCCTGCTGGCGATGCATTGGCCCGTGCTCGGGCTGGTCATGGCGCTAGGAGCGCTGGCCTATATCACGCTGACCGTGGGCCTGGCGATGCGGGTCCTGGCGCCCATCGCGCGGCTTTCGAACCAGTGGGACACGAAAATCGGCGGCATTCTGGCCGATGCCATCGGCACCAATGCCGTCGTCAAGGCCTTCGGTGGCGAACTGCGCGAGGAGGAACTGTTCGGCCGCACCGTCGCGAAATGGCGGCGGCGCACGCGGCGGACCTGGATGGCGTTCACCTGGGCGGGTAGCGGGCAGACGGCCCTGCTCTGGCTGGTGCGGGCGACGGTGACGGCGGCCGCGCTCTGGCTCTGGATGAACGGCGAAGCCAGCGCGGGCGACGTGGCCTATGTGATCACCAGCTATCTCGTGCTCAACGGTTATCTGCGCGACATCGGCCAGCACGTCCATATGCTTCAGCGCTCGGTCAACGAGATGGAGGAGCTGGTCCAGCTTCATGACGAACCGCTGGGCGTGGCCGACCGCGCCGATGCGCAGCCGATCCGCATCACCAGCGGCGCGATCCGCTTCGAAGACGTGACTTTCCACTATGCCGGGCAGGACAAGCCGCTGTTCGAGGACCTGGACGTGACGATCCCGAGCGGGCAGCGCGTGGGGCTGGTCGGGCCTTCCGGTTCGGGCAAGACCAGCTTCGTGAAGCTGATCCAGCGACTCTACGACGTGGAAAGCGGCCGCGTTTCGATAGACGGGCAGGACGTTTCCCATGCGACGCAGAGTTCCCTGCGGCGCCAGGTCGCCATCGTGCCGCAGGAGCCGGTTCTGTTCCACCGCACGCTGGCGGAGAATATCGGCTACAGCCGTCCCGAAGCGACGATCGAGGAGATCGAACGCGCAGCGCGGCTGGCCAATGCGCACGATTTCATCGCGCGCCTGCCCAAGGGCTATCGCACCCTGGTGGGCGAACGCGGGGTCAAGCTATCCGGCGGCGAACGCCAGCGCATCGCGATCGCGCGGGCGTTCCTTGCCGATGCGCCGATCCTCATCCTCGACGAAGCGACCTCCAGCCTCGATTCCGAATCCGAGGCGGCCATTCAGGACGCGATGGAGCGGCTGATGGTCGGGCGTACCGCCATCGTCATCGCCCATCGCCTCTCGACCGTGCGCGCGCTCGACCGCATCCTGGTGTTCCAGCGCGGGCGCGTCGTCGAGGACGGCAACCACGAAGCTCTCCTGAAATCGGAGAATGACCAGTATCGGCGCCTGTTCGAGCGGCAGGCGGGCACGGCCATTCCCGAAATTCAGGACCTTTGACGGCGCCGCTCAGAGCCCCGAAAGCGGCGGCGCCGAGCCGGTCTCGGGATCGTAAGCGGGGTTTGCGGGATCGAGCGGCGAAGGCGTGAGCGGCCGGGAGGTCTTCGCGCTTTCGCTCCAGGCTCGGCATATCATGTCGCGCAGCATGGCCGCGCCCTTGGCGGTCTGCGAATAGACCATCTCGCGCACGTCGCGGTCCTGGAAATTTTCGAAGCGGTCGCGCTTCTCCAGCACATAGACCTGTTCCATCCGGCCCGCCGCATCGTCGAGGAACGCCAGGATCGCGTCGAACATGTCGCCGTCACGATGGCCCGGAGCGCCGATCCGGGGCGCGATATCGCTGACGGCAAGGCCCATGCCGTCAACGAACCGGCTCTCGAAACGGCCGTGTACGGTGCGGTCGGTGGTGTAGCCCTTGGGGTTGTCGCCCCGCCAGCCGTCGCTGTTGACGGAATCGTGAAGCGGCTGCGCGCCGTCGCCGATATAGTGGCCGAGCCTGATGACCTGGAAGGCGCAGTGCTGTTCGGCAAAGGCGGTGTCCTTGCCTTCGGAGCGAAGCGCGCGGATCTGGCGCATGCAGGCGATCAGGCGCTCGTAGGCTTCCATGGCGGCGTAAGGCAGGGTGCCGGTCCACCGGACATTGGTGCGCTGCGCGGCTTCCGGGTCCTTGTCCCTGATTTCCTCGTAATGCTTGTGGAGCGCGAGGACGAAAGCATAGCGGGATCGCGGGATCGGCTTGAGGAAGGCGAACTGTTCCTTGAACCAGCCGTGGTTGGGGTCTTCCTCGATCTTCGAGAACGGCTCGCTATCCGCGCGCCAGCCGTCGGGGAGGGAGGCCGAACCGGCGATGTAATCGGCATGGCGGCGCAGGAACGTGGGGCCGTCATCCGGGATCGCCTCGATTGCGGCGCGGTCGATAACGGCAAGGGCGGTCCCGCCCCAGGCAAACGCCGGGGCGGGAAGGGCAGCGGCGGCCAGAACCGCGAGAATGAGCGGGCGCATGGCAGGCTCCGTCAAATTTGTCAGGGAAGGTCAGGGATCCAGCGGATCGCGCGGATCCACGCGGGCGGATTGCGGCGAGGGGCGGAATTCCAGCTCGGTGGGAGAGATCCGGCGACCGACCTTGCCCGGCTCGTAGCCCAGTTCGGCCATGTTGCGCTGGACGAAGGCCGGGCTTTCGATCGCGGCGCTCTGGCCGGGGTTGCAAACGATGACGGTGTCCTTGTCGAGCGGCGCGCCCATGGCCATCAGCAGGCGCGTGGCATTGCGCATGTTGGTGGTGGTGTGGCGGGCGTAAGGCTCGATCACGATGGCATCGGCAGGCACGCCGTAGCGCTCGATCAGGGCCTTGCGCATCTGCTCCGCCTCGGTGAAGCGCGTGGCGCGCGGATGGGCCCTGCCGCCGCTGACGATGATGAAGGGCACGTCGCCTTGCGCAAACCGGCTGGCGGCAAGGCGCAAGTGGTACTTGCCGAAGGGGCTGAGGGACATGTCGTCCACTTCCGGGCCGACCCCGGTGACGATCATCGCCGTATAGCGGAACCGCTTCCAGTCGATCGTTCTGGCCCGTTTCATGGCGGGCGCGTTGAGGCCGCCGGCCAGCGGTTCGAAGCCGATCGCGTCGTTGCGGTCGCTGGCATCGAGCAGGGCCAGCGCAAAGTCGAAGCTGGGATCGAGTGCCTGCGCGGAAGCCGCGCGCGGCGTATCGGCGAGCCATGCGGCGGCCTGAAGGCGGGAGCGTGTTTCCAGCGGGTCGATCATGCCTGTGCCGTCGATCTGCGGGTAGCGCGGTACCTGGCCGAGGCCGTAAGTCCGCACGACCGCATTGACGCCTTCGATCTCGCGCGCGGCCTGTGCGGCAGCGCCGTCATCGCTAGTGCCAGAGGACGTACCGGAAGGCTGCACCGCGGCGCCGGCCATGAGAGCGCTTTCCTGCGCGGTCCAGATCATGGCCTGTGCAAGACAGCCGATATCGGCTGCGCAGGCCTCCCGGCGCTGCTGCCGCGTGCGCAGCATCGCTGCGAGTTCCGGCCTGGCCCTGACGGACTCCATCGTGCGCGTATCGCGCCCCAGGGCATCGAACAGCGGGAAAAGCCGTGCGGAGAGAGCCTCCGTCTGAACGTCGCGAACCGCCCCGGCCGAAGCCGGGACGGAAGCCAGCGAGAGCATGGCGGCGGCAAGCACCGGCGCCGCCAGCCGATACGCCTTGCGGCGCATCACCAGGCCTTGCTCACGACGAGGCGGAAGTTGCGGCCGAAGATCGGGCGGCCGTAGATCGCTTCCGAACTGCCCTGTCCGGCCAGCGAGTCCGTGCGGGTATTGCCTTCGGTCAACCCATGGGCATTGAACAGGTTGTCGCCCACCACCTGGAGCTGCCAGGTGCCGTGCGAGACCGTGAAGCCCGCGCCGATCGTGCCGTAGGCCGGAAGGGCGGTGTTGTTGTAGAGGTCAACGTAGCGCTTCCCCATGTAGGTGTAGCGGCCATAGACCGAGACGTCGGTGTCGCCCGAAGAGAAGTTGAAGCTCGGACGGATGTTGCCGTAGATCTTCGGCTGGCGGACGATCTGGTTGCCTTCCGCCTGCTCGGGATCGGCACCGGTTGCGCTTTCGAAGTTCTTGTACTTCGGATCGCTGACCGTGAGCGCGCCGTTCAGCGTGAACCACGGCGTGACCGACCAGGCACCGTCGAACTCCACGCCCTTGACCTGCGCCTCGCCGATGAAGGGCACGTTCACGTCGTTGCGGCCCGTGGTCGGGTCGAACGCCAGGAACGAGGCGTTGAGGGGATCGAAGTTGGTGTAGAAGCCGGTGACGTAAAGGTACGAGCGGCCCGAAGCGAGCTTGAGGCCGACTTCGTACTGGTCCGCCACGGTCTTGATGATCGTGGGGTTGATGCTCATCACCGTCTGCACGTTGGGCGGCGTCTCGAGGTGCGAGGCGCGGCCGTAGATGCCGACATGGCTGGAGAAGTCGTAGTTCGCGCCGACCGTCCAGTTGGTGACGTTGGGCTTGAGCTTCTGGTTCAGGATCACGCCGGTGAAGGCGCGGGTGGTGTCGTCGGCCAGGGTGGTGGCGTCGCCGAGGTTGGCCTGCGTGGTCAGCGCGGCCCAGCCCTTGTAGCTGTAGCGTTCGTGACGGATGCCGCCGTCGATCCTGAGGCCCGGCACGATCTCCCAGGTGTCGTTGGCGTAGATCGCGAACATCTTCGCATCGGAATCGCCCTGGTTGAGCGTCGCCGCATAGTTGAGCACGCCGTTGTCGGTGACGCGGCCGACTACCGCTCCGGCGGCGTCGTATCCCACGAGGTCCAGCGTGCGCGGTTCACCCGCCACTTCGATCAGGTAGTTCTGATAGAGGGTACGGCTGTCCTCGCCGTAGAGGCTGCCGTAGAGGCCGACCTTGATGTCGTGGGTGCCGATGCCGGTCGCGAACTGCCTGGCCACCGAGAGGTTGGCCTGCCCCGAATAGAACTTCGAGTGGATGTCGCGGTACTGGCCCTGCATCACCAGGCCCGAGGCGGCATAGGGATCGTAGACGGTGTTGGTGCCGGCCAGCACATAGCCGAAGCGGGTCGCGCCGAACGGGGCGCCGCCGGTGCGGTTGAGATAGCCGTTGGCGAAAGCGTTGCCGTCCACCGGGTTGGTGGTGGAATAGAACGCCGTGAAGTCGTTCTTGCCCTGCGTGTAACCGGCTGCGGCGGTGACGAGCCAGCCGTCGAAATCGCCTTCGTAATGGGCGCCGAAGTTCAACATCCGCATGTGGCGGCCGTCGGACAGGTCGCTGTTGCGGCTCTGGATCACGCCGTTGCCGTCACGGTACTTCAGGTTGACGTGGCGGAAAGCGGGCGAGTTCATCGTGCCGGTGAAGTAGTCGATATACTGGTTCAGCGACTTGCTGGGATCGCGCGGATCGTTGGTCGGGATCGGCAGGTAGAAGACGTTGTGATCGTTGACGTAATTGAGGTTCAGCTTGATGAACCCGTTGTCCATCTCATGCTTGATGTTGGCGCGGATCTGGCCGCCCTTGTCGTTGGGGAAGCCGTTGTCGCGGTAGCCGTCGTGGTGGCGGATGAAGCCGCCCACGGCGTAATAGGTGTTCTTGGCAAGCTTGCCTGCCTGGAAGGCGTCAAGGCGGTAGAGGCCGGTGTCGCCCAGCGTCACTTGCGCCTTGCCGCGCGCTTCTTCGCGGCCTTCGACCGTGATGGCATTGATGATAGCGCCGGAGTAGCTGGCATAGACCGGCGCCGGACCGCCGCGCACCACTTCGACGCGCTCGGTCATGAGGTCGGGCTTGAGGATCGCGTCACCGCGGAAGAACACGCCGTCGTTCTCGTGGAACAGCGGCAGGCCGTCCTGCTGGAAGCTCACGAAGCCGCCGTCGTTGGGCAGGCCGCGGATGCGGTAGATGTTCTGCACTTCGCCGCCGGTGATCTCGGTCTGGAAGCCGGGAAGCTGGCCGATCAGGTCCGCAAAGTTGACCGGGGCGATCTTCTGCATGTCTTCCTGCGACACGGTGTTGATCGCATAGGAAACGTCGAAGCGGCGCTGCGCGCGGGTCGAGCCGGTGACGATGATATCGCCCGGCTGCGAATCCCGGTCCGCTGCTTCTTCAGAGGCAGGTGCGGGGGATGCGGAACTTGTCTGGGCGGCGGCAGGTGCGGCAAAGGCGATGCAGAATGCGGCGCACAAGGCAGCAGGCGCGGTACCGGAAGCGAGAATGCTCTTGGGCATTGGGGGGACCCTCATGTCGTTGCATGTCGGCCTTGGAAGGCGACCGGGTGCCCCTTGGCGGGCGAAGATGACACTTTTAATGAATATTGCTGAAATAATTGAATGTTACAGTTCAAAGACTGCCGCCAATTCGCGATATTCGGCGGTGCCCGTTCCGATGAAGGATATTTGACTGGCTTCCTCGAACGGCGCGGCTATGCGGCACCGACAACTCGGGGGCTTTTCGATATGGTGACGGGATTTCTGCGGATCGCGCTGGCGGCGCTTGTTTTGTGCGGTGCATGGCCTGCACCGGCATTTGCGGCTTCGTCAAGGCCCGTCGTCGGTCAGACGGCGCCGGACTTCGAACTGACCTTGATCGACGGCAGCAAGGTATCGCTGGCCGACCTCAAGGGGCAGGTGGTCGTACTGAATTTCTGGGCAACCTGGTGCGTTCCCTGCCGCAAGGAACTGCCGACGCTGGACGCCTACTACGCCGCCCAGCGGCAGACCGGGCTGAAGGTCTTCGCGATCACGACGGAGGGCTCGATCCCGCTCTACCGCCTCAAAGCTCTGTTCGCGGCCATGGCCATTCCCTCGGCCAAGCGGATCAAGGGACCCTATGGACCGCTGGAAGGCGTGCCGACAAACTTCATCATCGATCGCGCGGGCAAGCTTCGTTATGCCAAGGGCGGCGCGCTGGAGCTTGGCAGCCTCAATGCCCTGCTCGTGCCGCTGCTACGGGAACCGGCGCCGAAATAATTGATGCCGAATAAATGACGCTTGCATCAATCGACGACAAGGCTTGCCCTATCGTCGATTGACAGGCGCGGCGGTTTCCCGTCACTCCCTCTAGGTGCCTACCTCAGGGCCGCCCTCGGCATGGAGCCTTGTTTGTCCATCGATTTCGAAGCGCTGTTTTCCCTTTCGCCCAATCCCTACATCGTGGTCGATCGCGCGCTCAGGATCGTCGGGATGAACGAGGCCTATCTCAAGGCCACCATGCGAGAGCGGGATGAACTGCTCGGGCAGGGTATCTTCGATGCTTTCCCCAGCGATCCCGATTCCGAAAGCCATCGGATGATGCAGGCTTCCTTCGCGCATGTGCTGGAAAAGGGGGAAAGGGACGAACTCGCCTTCATCCGCTACGACATTCGCGGCGAGGACGGCGAGATGTCCTGTCGGTACTGGAGCGCGACGCATACACCCCTGATGGGAGCGGACGGTGAGGTGGCCTTCGTCCTGCAACACACGGTGGACGTTACCGAGCTTCACGAATTGCGGCAGCTTCGCGACGAAATGCATGTCGTCGAACGGGCCAGGGCGGTCCAGGCGCGCAATCGCGATCTTTCGGAAGAGAGCCAGCGGATCAGGACCATGTTCGATCAGGCGCCGGGCTTCATCGCCATAGTCGAAGGGCCCGACCATGTCTTCACGCTCGCCAACCATGCCTATCGCCGGCTGATCGGCGAACGGGAGATCATCGGCAGGTCCGTGGCGGAAGGCTTGCCCGAAGTGGTCGAGCAGGGCTTCGTCAGGCTGCTCAATGAAGTCTATCGCACCGGGGAACCCTATATCGGCCGGGGCGAACGGGTTGCGCTCGTCAGCGAGGAGACCGGGGAACTGGAAGACCGTTTCCTCGACTTCATCTACCAGCCGATTTTCGACGATGGCGGCGTGGTGCGGCAGATCTTCGTGCAGGGGCAGGACGTCACCGAGGAAGTCGCGGCGCTGGAGCGGCAGCAGTTGCTGATCGACGAACTCAATCACCGGGTGAAGAACACGCTGGCCATCGTCCAGAGCCTTGCCACCCAATCCTTCCGGGAAATAGACGCCTTCGGTCAGGCCAGGCAGGTCTTCGACGCCCGGTTGCGCGCGCTGGCGCTGGCGCACGATCTCCTGACCGAGCGAAGCTGGCAGCCTGCCGAACTGGCCGCGACCTTGCGCGGCACGGTGGCGGCGGCCGTGGGCGCGGCGATGGACCGGGTACGGATTTCCGGCCCCAAGGTATTGCTTGCGCCGCATACTTCCGTGTCAATGGCGCTCGCCATGCACGAACTGGCCACCAATGCCGTGAAATACGGCGCGCTGTCGCATGCTTATGGCAGATCGATGCGCAATGGAATCTTCAGGAGGAAGAGGGTCGCAGGCGACTGGTGCTGGAATGGCGGGAAAGCGGTGGGCCAAGGGTCTCGCCGCCCAGCCGCCGCGGCTTCGGCACGCGCCTGATCGAGCGCAGCTTCATGGGGGAAAAGGGCGATGCGGCGCTCGATTACCGGCCCGAAGGCCTGTACTGCCGCATCTCCTTCATTCTTCCCAAGGCGTCCTAGCGTTTCCTGGCGTCGGCATCCTTCCCGCGCGCCGGTTCGGTGGCCGGGCGGGGCGGTTCGCCTTCCTTTTTGGGCGGGCGAACCATCTCATCTTCCACTTCCCGGTTCTTCGGGCGCTTTTCCGGCTCGGTCATCTCGATACTCCTGCGGCGACGCTGCTTCCTGAGCAACGTCGCCGCCTGAGGCCGGTTCCTTGTTCGGGCCTACGACCGGATCGGCCCCCCGATCAGACCATGGTTTCGGGGCGCACCAGCCGGTCGAACGTGGGTTCGTCCACCAGGCCGAGTTCCAGCGCCGCCTCGCGCAAGGTCTGGCCCTTGGCATGGGCATGCTTGGCAATCTTCGCGGCATTGTCGTAGCCGATTTCCGGCGCGAGCGCGGTGACCAGCATCAGCGAGCGCTCAAGCAGTTCGGTGATGCGGGTGCGGTTCGGTTCGATACCGTCGACGCAGCGCTCGGCGAAGCTGGTCATGCCGGTCGCGAGCAGTTCCATGGAGCGGATAACCGCCGCGCCGATCATCGGCTTGAAGACATTCAGCTCGAAAGCGCCTTGCAGGCCGCCTACCGTGACGGCCTGATGATTGCCGATCACTTGCGCGGCCACCATCGTCAGCATCTCGCACTGTGTGGGGTTGACCTTGCCGGGCATGATCGAGCTGCCCGGCTCGTTGGCCGGCAGATCCAGCTCGCCAAGGCCCGAGCGGGGACCGGAACCGAGCAGGCGTATATCGTTGGCGATCTTGGTGAGTGCGACGGCGAGCGTCGAGAGCGTGCCGGAAAGCTGCACGAGCGCATCGTTGCTGGCCAGGGCTTCGAAAGCGTTGGGCGCCTTGACGAAGGCCTTGCCGGTCTGCTCGGCCAGATCGGCGGCGATCGCTTCGCCGAAGCCCTCGGGCGCGTTGAGGCCGGTGCCTACCGCCGTGCCGCCCTGGGCGAGGCGGAGCACGCCCTTTTCGGCATCGCGGACACGCTCGTAGGCATCGCGCAACTGCTGGACATAGCCGGAGAATTCCTGGCCAAGCGTCAACGGCGTCGCGTCCTGAAGGTGGGTGCGGCCGATCTTGACGATATCCGTCCAGGCCCTGGCCTTGGCGTCGAGCGACGCGGTCAGCCGGTCGAGCGCGGGAACCAGCACTTCCTCGATCGAGACGACTGCCGCGACATGGAGCGCGGTCGGGAAGCTGTCGTTGGAGGACTGGCCGCGATTGACGTGATCGTTGGGGTGAACCGGGCTCTTGCCGCCGCGCTGCCCGGAGAGGATTTCGTTGGCGCGGCCGGCGATGACCTCGTTGACGTTCATGTTGCTCTGGGTGCCGCTGCCGGTCTGCCAGATCACGAGCGGGAACTGGTCATCCAGCTTGCCCTCGATCACTTCGGCGGCGGCGGCCTCGATGGCGTCGGCCAGTCCGGCCTCGAGACCGTCGGCACGGTTGGCGCGGGATGCCGCCAGCTTGACGCGGGCAAGGGCGCGGACGATCGGCAGCGGCATGCGTTCGCTGGCGGCAAAGGGGAAATTCTCGATGCTGCGCTGGGTCTGGGCGCCCCAATAGGCGGCTGCGGGAACTTCGATTTCACCGATGCTGTCGGATTCGCGACGAATATCCATGGCCGTGACCGTCTCCTCGTTGCCGGACCACGGTATCTGGCCCGAAGTTGAAACTAGGATCTCCCCCCGAGGGGTTCAATGGCGGCGAATCATCGCGCCGCCCGGCTTCTATGAACCGCGAAAGAAGAAAAGCATATGCGACGCATTAGCAATTAATGCATCCCGGAGCGTCGGTTTTCGCATGACAGGAAAGCGAAAGTTGCGTCTTGCAGCTAATACCGTATACGATTTTCATCCATCTCATCGAATAAGGTCGCGTCCCATGTCTCGTTCTGCTCGCCGTGCTCGTATCTGCGGACTGTTGATGGCGGGCGGCGCGGCGCTGATTTCGGCCGCAGTCGGGGCAACACCGACACGGGAGGATATCGCGCGCTCGCTCGCCTTGCGCGAAAGCTGGCAATATCTCACCCGCGACGTGGCCTGGCCCGCGCACTGGACGCCGGACGGCAAGGCCTTTTCCTATCGCAAGACGGTGGAAGGCGGTTTCGCGTTCGAGACCGTGGATGCCGGGACACTGGCGCATAGTCCGGCATTCGACCAGCAGCGTCTGGCCTCCGTGCTGACCGAGGCGCTGGGGCGCCCGGTCGCGCCGCTGCGCCTGCCGTTCGAGGCGTTCGACTATGCCGGAGACCGCCAGACCATCCAGTTCTGGATGGGTGAGGACGGCTGGCGCTGCACGCTGACCGACTACGTTTGCGCGAAGCAGGAAGACCCGCGCCGTCCGCGCGGTTTCGGGGTCGTGCGCGATCTCTCGGTTCCGGCCGACAATCACCCGCGCCTCTCGCCCGACGGCAAGTGGGAAGCGCTTGTAGAGGACGACAACCTGATCGTGCGCCCCGCCGGAAGCACGCCCGGAAGCAGGCCCATAAGCACGCAGGCCATGCGCCTCAGCACGGACGGATCGTCGGGCAATTTCTACGATCCCGAAACCATTGCCTGGTCGCCCGACAGCCGCCACCTGATGATCTACCGCGTTCGCCCCGGCTATGCCCGCAAGGTGCTTCGCGTCGAGGCGGCACCGGAAGGCAAGGGGCAGCCGGGCCTGCGCACCCAGCTCTATCCCAAGCCCGGCGATGCCATCGATCAGGAGCAGCCGGTTCTGTTCGATGTGGCCGAAAAGCGGCAGACTATCGTGGACGCCGCCCTTTTTCCCAATGCCTATGAACTCTCCGCCCCCCGCTGGCGTGCGGACGGCAGGAGCGTCGAGTTCGACTATGTGCGGCGCGGTTTCGGGCAGGCGCGGATCGTTTCGGTCGATGCCGCGAGCGGCGCAGCCCATGCCGCCGTTACCGAGGACGCGAAGACTTTCGTCTATGCCGACCGCCGTTTTTCGCATGACGTTGACGGGCTTGGCAACGAGATCGTCTGGGCCTCCGAGCGCGATGGCTGGAACCACCTCTACCTGATCGACGGCCGCACCGGAAAGGTGAAGAAGCGCATCACCAGCGGCGAATGGGTCGTGCGCGAGGTGGTGAAGGTAGACGACCGGAAGCGTCAGATCTGGTTCGCCGCCAGCGGCATGAACCCCGGCGAGGATCCCTATTTCCGCCATTACTACCGCATCGATTTCGACGGCCGCAACCTCACGCCGCTGACCCCGGAGCGTGCCGACCACAGCGTCAGCTTCTCCCCCGACATGGCGTTCTACGTCGATACCTATTCGCGCGTGGACCTGCCCAATGTCAGCGAACTTCACCGCACGAGCGACGGCGCCCTGGTCCAGACGATCGCCAAGGGCGATATCAGCCGCCTGACCGCAGCCGGTTTCCGCGCACCGGAAGTCTTCACCGCCAAGGCGCGCGACGGCAAGACCGATATCTGGGGGCTGGTGGTCCGTCCGCGCGATTACGATCCCGCGAAGAAGTATCCGGTGATCGAGAACATCTACGCCGGGCCGCACGACAGCTTCGTGCCGAAAAGCTTCTGGCCCTTCGGCTATCACTCGGGCGGGGACAAGGTGATCGGCATGCAGGCCCTGGCCGATCTCGGCTTCATCGTCGTCCAGATCGATGGTATGGGCACCGCCAATCGCTCCAAGGCCTTCCAGGATGTGGCATGGAAGAACCTCCAGGATTCCGGTTTCCCCGACCGCATCCTCTGGCACAAGACGCTCGCCGCCAGGGACCCGGCTTACGATATCGGCCGCGTCGGCATCTACGGCGCCTCGGCGGGCGGGCAGAGCACACTCAATGCTTTGCTGTTCCACGGGGATTTCTACAAGGCAGGCGTCGCCATGGCGGGCTGCTACGACAACCGCATGGACAAGATCAGCTGGAACGAGCAGTGGCTAGGTTGGCCGGTCGACAAGAGCTATGCCGATGCCTCCGGCGTGGACAATGCCGCGCGGCTTCAGGGCAAGCTGTTCATGATCGTGGGCGAGCAGGACAGTAACGTCGATCCCGCCTCGACGATGCAGGTCGCCGATGCGCTGATCAAGGCTGAAAAGGACTTCGACCTGCTGGTCGTGCCCGGCGGCGAGCACAGCGTCGGGCGTTCTAGCGGGCCGATCGACTATGTGACGCGCAGGCTGTCGGAATTCTTCGTCCGCAGTCTTCAGTGATGGCGAAAGAGGGAAGCGCCTGCCCTTGCCTTGGATCGAACGTCAAAGCCATAGCGCGCCGTCATCCTGAACTTGGTTCAGGATCCATCTTGCCGAACGATCTGCCGTTGATGGCCGGCAATGGATCCTTAAACGAGTTCAGGATGACGATGGTAAAGCGGGGACGGTAAGTCGACAAACGCACCGATCCGCCGCCCCGCTCGTGTTTTACGCGTCGTCCTTCGCCGGAACGTCCTGGGCCGAAACGAAGCCGTCGTGATTGGTGTCGTGGCGCAGGAACATGCCCCAGCCCGTCGCGGCGAATTCGGCCTGGGTGATGCCGCCGCTCTTGTCGCTGTCCAGCACGCCGAAGCGGACGTCCGCCTGGCGCATCTGGCGGGTGCGCTCCTCGGCGCGCTCGCTTTCAGGGCGCTGCGCCAGTTCGCGTTCCAGGCGTTCGCTGTAGTCGCCGACATATTCGTCGTGCGAGAGAACGCCGTCGCGATTGCGGTCCATGCGGGCGAACTCCGCATCGCGGCCGCGCTGGTATTCGTCCTTGCTGACCTTGCCGTCGCCGTCGAGGTCCTGCTCCTTGATGAAAGTCGCCAGATCGTGGGAGGCGGCGTGGGCCGCCGTGGCACCGGTGCCGATCGCGGCGAGCAGGGTCATCGCGCAGATGGCCGTCTTCATGGTCGTGTTCCTCATTTGGTGACGGAATAAGTCAGGGCGTAAGTGTAGCTGCGCGCGGGCACAGCACCGGCGGCGCCCACGCGGTGGCGGGTCATGGCGAAATAGAGGCCGGGCTCCGGCGCGGTAACGGTGAAGCGGCCCTTCGCATCGCTGGTGATGATCGGAAGGCGGGCGTTTTCCACCTCTCCGGCGCGGGCGGCTTCCACTTCCACTTCGGCATTGGCGAGCGGCTTGCCGTCGAACAGCACTTCGAACTCGGCGGGCTGACCGGCGCGGATCGCCGAAGGATGCGTGATCGCGCGATATTCGATACCCTTGCCGACCGGTGCGAGCGCCGTCTCGCTCGGCTTGCCGCGCGTGACGTAGACCTCAGCCTTGGTGATGCTCTGCATGTCGACGGGAACGACACCCGCAGGCATGGGGCGGCGCGGGTCGACGAATTCCCAGACGCCGTCGATCAACGCGGCCTTGGCGACGCGCCCTTGCCGTTCGCCGCTGGTCAGGCGATAGGTTCCCTCTGCGGGCAGCGAAGCCTCCATGATCGAGAGATCGCGCAGTGCCACCGGCTTGAGGGGTACGGCCTTGCCGTCGGGGCCGACGAGGTGGAAGTCGTCAGACTGCATGGCGACGGTCGGCACGAAGACGTGCTCGCTGAAGGAGGCTTCGACCGTCACATGGTCTTCCTTCTCCAGCGCGAAGCCGTTCGGGAGCAGGTAGGGCGAGTGGGCCAGGGCGGGCGCGGCGGCAAGGCTTGCGGCAGCGCCGAGCAAGGCGGGCAGGCTCAGTTGGCGGATGGGGCGGTGGGTGGAAGTCATCGCGTCTTTCTCGATGGTGAGCATATGCGCCCTTGGCCACATAAACTAATGCGAATCAATAGCGATAATTGTAACAATCTGCGAAGATCGCCGGGCCGCGAAAAAGCGCGATGCAAACCGCTTTGACCGCAAGGATCGGAGCGCTATCGCGCAGGACATGACGCTAGAAGCCGCCCGATGACGCAAGACATGAACGAGGTGGATTGGCAGAGGGTATCAGCCGATCTCGACCGGGAAGGCTGGGCCGTGCTTCCGGGCCTGATGAGCGAGCCGGAATGCGCGGCCGTGGCCGGGCTCTATGGCGAGGATGGGGCGTTCCGCAGTCAAGTCCATATGGCACGCCATGGCTTCGGGCAGGGGGAGTATCGCTACTTCTCCTATCCCTTGCCGGACCGGGTCCAGGCTCTTCGCGCAGCGCTCTATCCCCATCTCGCACCAGTGGCCAATCGCTGGCATGAGCGCATGGACATGGCCGTCCGCTTCCCCGCAGACCATGCGGCCTTTCTCGAACGATGCCATGCGGCGGGTCAAAGGCGACCGACGCCGCTCCTGCTGGAATATGGTCCGGGCGATTACAATTGCCTGCATCAGGACCTGTACGGCGAGCATGTCTTTCCCTTGCAGGTGGCCGTCCTGCTCTCGCAGCCCGGCGAGCACTTCACGGGCGGCGAGTTCGTGCTGACCGAGCAGCGTCCGCGCATGCAGTCGCGGCCGATCGTCGTGCCGCTGAGGCAGGGAGACGGCGTGGTCTTCGCGGTGAACCAACGTCCCCAGCGCGGTTCGCGCGGGGACTACCGGGTGACGATGCGGCACGGGGTTTCGAAGCTTCATTCGGGCAGGCGCCATACGCTGGGGATCATCTTCCACGATGCAGCCTGACCTGTTTTCCGATAGCCGCACCGCGGTGCCACTTGCGCCCGGCGCCGTGCTTCTGGGCGGCTTTGCATCGGCCGAAGGGGGCGCACTGCTGGATGAGATCCCGAGGCTGGAAGCGATCTCGCCGTTCCGCCACATGACTGCGCGCAGCGGAGGCCGCCTTGCCGTGGCCATGTTCAATTGCGGAGAGACCGGATGGGTCAGCGACCGCAGGGGCTATCGCTATCAGGCGCTCGATCCCGAGACTGGAAAGCCGTGGCCCGCGATCCCGGACATTTTCCGCTCTCTTGCCGCGCGGGCTGCCGAACGGGCGGGCTATGCGCACTTCGTGCCCGACGCCTGCCTCGTCAACCGCTACGAGGCGGATACCCGCCTGTCGCTTCACCAGGACATGGACGAGCGCGACCACTATGCGCCTATCGTTTCCGTATCGCTGGGACTTTCGGCCTCGTTCCTGTGGGGCGGTCCTTCTCGCCGCGACCGGGCGGTACGCCACAGGGTGCATCACGGCGATGTCGTGGTATGGGGTGGACCTTCGCGCATGATGTTCCACGGCCTGGACGGCGTGGAGCGTGGACGTCATTCCCTTGCCGGCGCCTGGCGCTACAACCTCACCTTCCGAAAGGCACGATAATGACGATGCACCGCTGTCGCTGGGCGGGAAGCGATGCCCGTATGCAGGCCTATCACGACGAGGAATGGGGCGTGCCCGTTCGCGATTCGCGCGCACTCTGGGAGAAGCTGGTGCTGGATACTTTCCAGGCGGGTCTGTCCTGGCGGACGATCCTTCATAAGCGCGATGCCTTTCGGGCCGCGTTCGAAGACTTCGATCCCCGGCGCATTGCCGGATATGGGCCTGCCGAGATAGAGCGCCTGATGGCGGATGCCGGTATCGTCCGTGCCCGCGCCAAGATCGAGGCGACGATCCGCAATGCGCGCGGCTTTCTGGCCATGGCGGAGAAGGGCGAGGATTTCTCCGATTTCGTGTGGTCCTTCGTGGACGGAGAGCCCTGCATGGGCGACGGCACCGGCAGCGCGGCCCGGTCCTCGGCGGGCGACGCCCTTTCGGCGGCGCTCAAGAAGCGGGGTTTCAGCTTCGTCGGGCCGGTGGTCGTCCATGCCTGGTTGCAGGCGGTCGGCGTCATCAACGATCACGAAACCGAGTGCTTTCGGCGTGAAGCCGTTTCCCTCTAAGCGGATTTCTTGACTTTCCTCCGACCCGCGCTTATCGGGCGGAGTTTACCGATCCACCAGATTTCATACGGAGTGCCCATGGCGCGCGTTACCGTCGAAGATTGCGTCGACAAGATCCCCAACCGCTTCGATCTGGTCCTTCTGGCCGCACAGCGTGCGCGCGAGATTTCGGGCGGCGCCGAGCTCACGCTCGAGCGTGACCGCGACAAGAACCCGGTCGTCGCCCTGCGCGAAATCGCCGAGCAGACCGTCACCCCGGCCAACCTCAAGGAAACGCTCGTCACCTCGATGCAGCGCGTCCTGCCGGACGACGACGACGAGATGGACGAGATCGGCTCGCTCAGCCAGTCGGCCGAAGCCCTGCGTATCACGGCCTCTGCGCCCACCCGCAATACTTCGCTGGGCGGCGACTACGACGGCTGATCGATAGCGGAGAAATCCGCGCTCGATCTTCAGTCTTGCGGCATCGGCCCGCGCTTCTCCTCGACCGTACCGGTTATCCGGTCGGCCAGCGGAAGCGCGGGCCGAGCCCTTTTGGGCCGCGCGGCAGGATTTTCCCGGCCCGTGAAGGTTCGCTGTTGACGGATCGCGGCTGTCCGGCAACGATCCGGGCGTGGCTGGAAAGAAGAACAAGTTACCCCGGATAGCCGGTCTTTCGCGGGAACCGGCGAGGCTCTCCGCAGTGGACGACGCGGATGGTTCCGGCAGCCCCGCATCCGATAGCGCGACGATCGCCATCTACAGCGTAAAGGGCGGGGTGGGGAAAACCACTTTCGCCGCGAACCTCACCTGGTGCTCGGCGCAGGACGGGCATTCCACTTTGCTCTGGGACCTCGACGCCGCAGGCGGGTCGGGCTTTCTCTACGGCCTGGAATCCAGTGGTTCGAGGCTGGCCGAAGACGTGTTCTCTCGCGACAGGTCGCCCGCGCGCCTGATCCAGCGTACCGCCTGGGACAAAGTGGACGTCCTTCCCGCCGACGAAAGTATCCGCGCGCTCGATGCCCAGCTCGTCCGCATCGGCAAGCGCAGGCGATTGGCCAAGCTGACCGAGGAACTGGCCGGAAACTACGCCCGGATCGTCCTCGATTGCCCGCCGGTCATGAACGAGCTTTCCGCGCAAGTGGTCAGGGCCGCCGATCTGGTGATCGTGCCGCTGCCGCCGTCGCCGCTGTCGGCGAGGGCGTTCGATCTGGTGGTGCGGGAGATCGCCGGAAACACCCGCCGTCATCCTCCCATCCTGCCCGTGCTGTCGATGCTCGACTTGCGGCGCGGCCTGCACAAGCAGGCGCGCGAGGCGAATCCGAACTGGCCGACGATTCCTTATGCCAGCGCGGTGGAGCAATGTGCCGTGCAGCAGCAGCCGGTAGGCGCGCATTCGCCGCAGAGCCCCGCTGCCCAGCATTTCGCGCGGCTCTGGCGCGCGATCGAGGCGAAACTGGCCGATCGGCGACGTTAAAGGTCAGCGTTCCCGCACGCGCCGCGTCTGCCGAAGCGTCAGGGCAACCATCACGCGTGTCGAGCGGATGGCAAGGCCCAGCAAGGTTCCGCGCGGTTCCTCGCAAGGAAGCACGTCCCGGCGGAGTTCAGGACCTTCGAGCAGGGCCACCATGAGGCGTTCGTCCTGCGAGAGGCTATGCGACCTGCCCGTCCGCAGCGGTCTGCCCAGCGCCGATTCGAAGAGCAGGCAGAAGCTGTCCATCACCGGGGCGAGGACGGCGCAGTCGAATGTGTCGAGGCGAAGGGCCAGGCTCGGCTGCGGGGGAATGCCGTCGCGCCGGGCAAAGTGCCAGCAGCGCGCGATATCCACTAAAAGGCTGGGCGGCAGGGTGGCGGGCGGGCCGGACGGCGTGGGAAAATGAAAGGTCATCGCAGGGCTCTCCAGGTCGCCATGCAATGCTATTGCAAATCATTCTCAAATACTAGCCTGAAGTTTCGTCGCGGATCTCCGCCGCAGCTCGATGGTGGCAGCATGAAAGCCGCCACCGTTTTCGAGGATCAGAAACGATTACCGCGCTGTCGCTCCGAGCCGCCCGCCGGCGCCGTGAAGAACAGCTTGCGGAAGGTGATCTGGAACGCGCGCCCGACCGGATCGAGATAGTAGGGCGAATAGGCGAGCGGCGTATTGCCGTTGCCGTCGCGCACTTTCTGGCGGGCGTCGAACAGGTTCGAAACGGAGAACGTCAGGCGAGAGCCGCGCAGGAACGGCACTTTGTCCACCAGTTTCGGCTGCTGGCCAAGATCGGCGAAAAGCCTGAGATCGAACTTCGCGAAATCCTCGAAGCGCAGCTGAGTGGTGGGATAGCCTTCCACGCCGTCCACGGTCGTGCCGCTCTGCCAGCTTCCGGTCAGCCGCATGCCGAGGCCGCTTTGGGAATAGCCGGTCTGGAGTTCCAGCTTGTGGCGCGGCGTGCCGCCGCTGCTGGCACCGATGGTGCCGCCGTCGAGCAAGTCGATAGTCGGCTGACCGTCGCGCAGCACGACCCGATCGGAGAAGACCCAGGTGTGATAGAGCGAAAACGTCAGGCGGCCGCCACGCGCGCCTCCTCCGCCGAAGCCGCCGCCTCCGAAGCCGCGACCACCACCGCCGGGACCTCGGCCGCCGGGGCCTTCACCGCCGCCAACGCCGCTGTTGCCGCCGGTTTCGGCACTGCGAGAAGGCTGGGCGGAGGCGTCTCCCGTGCTGTTACCGCCCGCGCTGTCGCGGGATGCTGCGGCATTGTCGCCCTCTCCCGGGGGCGGCGGCGGTGGTCCACCTTCCTCGTCCGGGCGGCCGGGAAAGCCGCCGGGGAACCGTTTACGGAAGCTCTCGCGCATGGCGTCGATCTGTGATTGCGGCGTCTTGAGCGATTTCGTGAAGGTAATGCCCATGCGCAGCTGCGACTTGTCTTCGCTGGCGATATTGATCGGGCGCAAGTCCACGGCGACGAGTTCGCCGTCGGCATCGCGGGCGAAGCGTTCCGGGAAAGCCGCAACCACGGCGGGGGTCGCGCCGGGGAGGGCGGTGACTTGGTTGCGCTGCCAGGTGCGGTTGTAGTCCAGGTTGAGCGTGATGTTCGGATCGGAGAGCCTGAAAGTTCCGCCCAGGCGGAAATTGCGCTTGCTGGCGGCCTTGAGGTCGGGATTGCCCCCGGTCACTGCCGTCACGCGAACGGATTCGCCGCGGGTGTAGTCGAAGATATCGACATTGGCCGTCGTGATCACGGCCCCGCCAAGCTGCGCGGCGGTGGGTGCGTTCTGATCGTCGCGGTAGCTGGCGATCAGGCTGAACTGGCTGGTCGGGTTCCAGGTCATGCCGCCGCCCAGCGTGCGCAGCGTCCCGAAGTCACCGATCTGGCGCACCGCCGCATTGGCGTTGAGCGAGATGCGCCCGGCGCCCGGAAACAGAGGCACCGCGCGGCTGCTTATCGGAATGTCGATATTGACCGAGGCTTCGCCCTGATCGCGATCGACGCTGGTGTCCTGCGTCAGCCCCTGCCGCGTGACGGCGCTGTTCGAGCGATCGAGATTGCCACTGACCTTGAAAGTCGTGTTCATCGCGCCTGCCGGGAGGTCCAGCGGCGACGTGGTGGCAACGAAATTGACTTCGGCGCTGTCGGTGGAATTGCGGGTCTGGTTGACGGGCTGGAAATCCAGGAACGCGCCCGCCACCGGCAGCGAGGGATCGGCCAGGGGATCGCCCGCAGCCACGGCCGCGGCATAGTCCGCCAGATTGAGCGGGCGCTGCTGGATCGAGCGGGTGTCGCTGTGGTCGTAGTTCCCGGTAACGGTCCACTGCCATTTCGGCGTGTTGCCGTTGAGGGTCAGGCCGAGGTGCCCGGTCTGGGTGCTGTTGCTATTGCGCAAGGGAGACAGCCCGTCGACCGTCGGCAGGAATGTCTGATCATCGGGGCCGCCGGCATAAGGGCTGCCGCCCGGAATGGTAACGTAGGGCACGGCGCTGCCGCGCAGGGCGCTGGTCTCGGTCGTCGTCGCCTCGCCGTTGATCGTCGCGAGCCAGACGCTGGAAAGCGGCTTCGCCCAGGTTCCCGTCAGGGTGAAGGCTTCGGATTCCGGGCGAAGGGTGCGGTTGTTGCCGTCTCCGCCGCTCGTCGCCAGGCCGCGCTGCGCCTCGGTGATCGGATTGGCATGGGAATAATTGGCGTCGATGTTCACGCGCTCGCCGCGCCGGATCGCCAGGAAATCGCCCTTGGTGTTGACGCCGAGACCGTCGCCCTGCGTCCCGAGCTTGCCGCTGCCTTCGACCGCGAAGGCGCGGAAGCGCTGGCGCAGCACGATGTTGACGACTTTCTGCGTGGCGGAATAGCCGTACTTGAGCGCGACTTCCTCCGGCAGGATCTCGACGCGCTGGATCGCTTCGGTGGGAATAGTGCCGACTTCGCGGAAGCTGGCGATGCGGCGCCCTTCCAGCAGCACGACCGGCGCTCCGCCGCCCGCGCTTTCGGTCTGCGGCGCCAGTTCCTCCAGCAGTTCGGTGACGCTGGACACGCCGAGCGCGCGCACGTCTCCCGAGTTGAACGTCACTTCCGGGGCGATATCTCCGATGACCGAGCCGCGCGGCTTCTGGCCGGCGACGACGATTTCGAATTCCTCTCCGCCTTCTTCTGCCGTGTGTGCCGGAGCAGGCGCGCTATCGGATGACGAACTGGAGACTGAACTGGAGATCGGGCTTGGGGCCGAACCAGGGTTCGACTGGGCATGCGCAGAGACGAGAGGCCATGCCGTCAGCGCCGCCGACGCCAACAGGCCGAAACGAAATCGCACCACCTTCGTAATTCCCTCATGTTGTTTTGTTGCTGTCATGACAAAATTCGCGCTTCTTGGGGCGTCGCAATTTGTATTAATTGGTGACAGTCAGGCTCCGCTTGTTACCCGCTTTCATGGGCAACAAGGACGCGAATGCGCCGGGTGGGATTTACACAAGATGAGCGGGCGTGCCTTTCGGACGGCGCTATCGCCGGTCGATGAGCTTTTCGCGCGTTATGTCGGCCACGGTCGCGCATCCAAGCTGCGCCATGGCCGCTTCCAGTTCGGCGCGCAGGAGATGAAGGGCGTGGGCCATGCCCGGCATTCCCGCGACGGCCAGCGCATGCATCTGTGGGCGCCCGATCAGCACCGATGATGCTCCGAGCGCCAATGCCTTGACGATATCGGTGCCGGAGCGAAAACCGCCATCGATCAGCAGCGGCACCCGCCCTTCGGTCGTCTCGGCAAGCTCTTCGATCACGTCGAGCGCGCTGGGCAATCCGTCCAGCACCCGCCCGCCGTGGTTGGAGACGATCAGGCCGTCTGCGCCCATGTCCACGGCGCGCGCGGCGTCCTCGCCCAGGACCATGCCTTTTACGAGGATCGGCAGGCGCGTCTCTTGCCGAAGCCAGGCGAGGTCTTCCCAGCGCGGCGCCCGGTCCGCAAGCGGCGTGCCGAGCAGGATGCGTCCGCCCGGTGTCGCGGTCTGGCGGGCTTGCGGCATGCCGGCAAGGTTGGCCGCGACGACACCGGGCGGCAATGCCATTCCCGAGGGCTTGATCGCCGCGTCTATGGTCAGCACGATGGCCTCGTATCCGGCCGCTTCCGCCCGGTGCAGCAGGGCCAGGCTGTGCTCGCGCTCCGGTTGGAGGTAGAGCTGGAACCAGAGCGGCGGCGCCTGCTTGCCCAGTTCGCGGGCAAAGGCATGGGCGGCGGCGGCAATCTCCTCCAGCCTGACGCTCGACAGCGTGCTGACGATCATGCCGGTATCGAGCGCGGCGGCGGCGCGGACTGCCGCCAGTTCGCCATCGGGATGGGCCAGGCGCTGATAGGCCAGCGGCGCGAGCATCAGGGGAGCGGCGTGGCGGCGGCCGAAAAGTTCGATCACGGAATGGCCGCCGCGAAGCTCGGCCATGGCGCGCGGACGAAAGGCAAGGCGCGGGAAGACCTCCCGATTGGCGCGCAGGGTCTGCTCGGTGCCTGAGCCTTCCTGGATGTGCTGCCAGACTTCCGGCGCAAGATGGGCAGGGGCCCGCCGCTCGTAATCGGCCAGGCTGCGCAGGTCCGCCGGGATCTGTGTGAGCGGCGGAAGCGGCGTGTCGGTCACGTTGCGGACCACTGGCGCAGCAAGTTGTGATAGACCTGCGTCAGGGTATCGACGGAGCCATGTTCGGGATGATCGGTCGCTACCGACTGGATCGCCCCGTCGAGTTCCAGCAGCAGCCGCCGCCGTTCGGGTGCCGCCACGAAGCTCTGTGTCCAGAAGAACGAGACGAACCGCGTACCGCGCGTCACCGGCGCGACGCGGTGCAGGCTGCTGCCGGGATAGACGATCAGATGCCCGGCCGGGAGCTTGACGGTGTGGGTGCCGAACATGTCCTCGATCGCCAGTTCCCCGCCGTCGTATTCATCCGGGTCGCTGAGGAACAGCGTGCTCGATATGTCGCTGCGCAAGTGTTCGCCGGTGCCGGGGATCGGGAAGATCGCGTTGTCGACGTGATTGCCATAATGCCCGCGTCCGTCATAGCGGCTGAAGCGGGGCTGGAGCACGCGGCTCGGCAGGGCGGCGGCGATGAACAGCGGCGTCTGCATCAGGCGCGCGGTCACGCGGGCGGCGAGTTCCTTGGCCAGCGGATGATCGAGGGGAAGCTGTTCGTTCTCCTTGACCTGCGCGGCGCGGTAACCGGCAGTGACGCGGCCGTCCGTCCAGTCGGCACTTTCCAGCGCCTTACGGAATTCGCGCACTTCGGGAGCGGAGAAAAGCTCGGGAATTTCGATGACCATGCGGCTTCTCTTGCCCAATTATCGGGTGCTGACAATGACCGCGATCAAGTGCTCTTCAAAGTGAAACCCGGCGGATGCAGGATCTGCATCCGCCGGGCCGTTGGGACCTCGTTACATCTTGGCAGTCAGGGTCAGGACGGCCGAGCGGGCATCGCCCGGAGTCGCCCAGCCCACGCTATTGCCGCGAATGCGGGTGTAGTAGAGCTTGTCGCCGATGTTCTTGACGTTGATCTGCGCCGAGAAGTTGGGCGAGAAGTCGTAGGCCAGATAAGCCTGGTGGATCAGGAAATCGTCCGACTTGATGGCACCGGCGGTCGGCGTGGCGGCCGTCAGCAGGAAACCGTCCTGGTAGGTCAGGCCGTAGCCGATCGTCAGGCCGAACGGCAGACGGTAGGTGGTGAACAGGCTTCCCGAGTGCTTGGGGGTCTGGGGAAGGTACTGGTCGCCGCCCGGGTTGGGGTTGGCCGGGGTATTCGTGCAAGTGCCGACGCCGGGGTTGGCAAGGCAGTAGTCCGAAACCGACTGGAGCAGCTTGGCCTTCAGGTAGGTGTAGTTCGCCGTGATCGACCAGGCCTTGGTGATCGCACCCGACGCGCCGAGGGCGATGCCGTCCACGCGCGACTTGCCGTCGAGCTGCTGGTTCGGAACGGTGGGATCACCGGAGACGACGGCATACTTGTCACGCTCGTTGCGGAACGCCGAGGCGGTGAGCAGCAGGCCGCCATCGAACAGTTCGCCCTTCACGCCGATCTCGTAGTTCTTGGCCGATTCCGGGTTGATGTTGCAGGTGGCGTTGGTGACGCCCGGCGCTTCGGCCGTGCAGGCACCGTTGACCGAGTTCTTCGAGGGCGTGCGCGAATTGCCGTAGGCGGCATAGATGCTGACCTGCTCGATCGGCTTGTAGTTCAGGCCGACGCGATAGGAGAATAGCGTGTCTGCATTACGGGTCTTGATGCCGGGCGTGATCTGGCCCTGGGTAACCGTGGCGGTGGTTGTCGGGGCGATCGTATCGGCGCGGGTGGTGCCGACGTTGCGCTCAAGCCGTGCCCCGGCGCTGAGTTCGAACTTGCCGAGCTTCATGGTGTCGAACAGGTAGCCGGCGACGTTGGTCTGCTCGCCTACCGTGTGGCCGGTGCGGATGAAGTTGACCGGGCCGGTGTAGATGTTGCTGCCATACGTGAAGTTCGACGTCGCGGGGCCGGTCACGATCTCGTTGGGATTGTCGATGTTCATCAGCGGCAGGCGCGTGAAGGCCGCCGTACCATCGGCGTTGCGCAGCACGTTGCCGTTATAGAGATCGTACTTTTCCCAGGTGGCCGCGCCGCCGATGTCGATGGTGTGCTCGATCGCGCCGGTATTGAACACGGCCTTGAAGTCGAACTGGTCGAACATCAGCTGGTTGCGGGTGTCGCGGGTCGTGCCGCGCGGACCTGTCGGATAGTAGAAGCCTGCAGGCACCGGGGTGGAGATGCCCGTCACCGTGCAGGCGGCGCCGGTCGGGGTCAGGCCGGTGGTAAGGCACCAGGTGCCCTGCGGCGGATTGACCTGCGTGAGCTGGCGCGAATCCTGCCAGCGGGCGAGGTTGCGGATCGAGACCGTGTCGCTGATCTCGTGCTCGAAGATGGCGGTGAGCTGGTCGACGTTGATGCGCTGCTTGTCGACGTTGCGGTAGCCGAAGTAGTCGCTGCGGTGGACGCCGGGAAGCTTGTTGCCGGCATAGTATGGTACGCCGTACTGCGGGATGTTGTTGTCTTCCTGGTGATTGTACTGAAGCGTCAGGCTGGTAGGGCTGTCGATGCCGATGGTGACGGAAGGCGCCACGCCCCAGCGCTTGTAGTCCTCGACATCGCGGCCGGGCACGTCGTTGCGGTGCCACATCGCGTTGAGCCGGAAGGCCACCAGATCGTTGACGCGCTTGTTGAGATCGACGGTCGCGCGGTAGTAGTTGTCGGTGCCGATGCCCGCCGTGGCGAGGTAGGCATCGTCGGCCTTGGGACGCTTGGTGACGATGTTGATGTTGCCGCCCACCGAACCGGCGCCGGAGATCACCGAGTTCGCACCGTTGGTGACTTCGATCTGCTCGAGATTGTACGAGTCCGTGCGGGTGATCTGCGCGCTGTCGCGCACGCCGTCTACCGTGATGTCGTTGCTGGCGCTGTAGCCGCGGAAGGTGATGTTGTCGCCGGGGCCGGTGCCGCCTTCGCCCGCGCCGAACGTGATGCCCGGCACCGTCGAGAGAACGTCGCGCAAGGTCAGCAGATTCTGCTGCTCGATCACTTCATTGCTGAGGACGGTGATCGTCTGGGGCGTGTCGAGAACCGGACGGGTGCGCTTGGGCGATTCGAGCTTGCGACCCGGCTGTTCATCGATCGCCGTATCGCTGACGGTGACGCCGCCCAGCACGCGCTGGCCATCGGCTTCCTGGGCATGCGCGCCGGAAGGAAGCGTGGTGGCGAGCGCCGGAGCGATACAGGAGAGCGCGAGGAACGAACGGCGCGCGGCCGCGGACGAACTCTTGAACGACATGATTTCCCTCATGACCGGATAATTCCGTTGCCGCGTCGATAATGAGAGTCATTCGCATTCGCAATATACATTTGTTACATATGTTGCGAAATGTATCGGCACTATGTCGCTGTCGTTTGGCGCGGAAAAAAATTCTTATGAATTTAAGGTGGTTATAATGTTATTCTGTCATCAGCTCTGCGAGCGCCGGGCTGATCCATTCCAAGATTTCATCGCCGGTGCGGAAGAGCGTTCTCGCCGCGAGACCGCGACGGGTCGCCAGTTCGACCGCCGCATCATGTGATTCGACGCAGATAGCGGTGGCCCAGGCATCGGCCAGCATGGCAGAGCGATGGACGACGCTGACGGACATGGCATGTTCGACCGGATAGCCTGAACGCGGATCGATGGTATGGCGGCCGCGCACATAGTCGCCGGACGTGGCGACCGCCAACTGGTGGAGGGCGAGCCGCAGCGGGGCGATGGTCTCGACCGGGGTTTCCAGATCCACCCACCAGGGATCGCCGTCGGGCTTCATGCCGGAGCCTGCCAGTTCGCCGCCGATCTCGACGAGGAAGTGGTTGCAGCCATGCTTGCGCAGCAGCGTGGCCAGCGCGTCCACTGCGTAGCCTTTGGCAATGCCGGAAAGATCCAGCCGCAAGCCGCCCGGTTGCTGGAGGCTTGGCGTTTCGTGATCGAACTTCAGCCGTTGCCAACCGGAGCGGTCCAGCGCCTCGGCCACGGCTGCTTTGCTGGGAGGGGCGTTGACCGGCATGGGGCCGTGGCCCCAGATATCGACGAGGGCGCCGATGGCGGGATCGAAGGCTCCGCCTGTCGCCTCGGCCACTGCGAACGCGGCGCTCATCACCCCTGCGAAATCATCGGGGAGCGCCGTCCATTCGCCGGGTTCGGCACTATTGAACTGGCCCAGCACGGAATCCGCGCGCCAGTGGCTCATCTGCGCGAGAATGTCTTCCAGGCGCTGCTCGATCGCATCGAGCAATGTGTAGCGATCGAAATTTTCGGGTTCAGACAGTCTGATATGCCAGCTTGTTCCCATCGTTTCTCCGCCGAGATCGATGACCCGGGCGTCCTGCCGCCAATCGGCAAGGACGCCCGGATCGATCTCTCGCGGGACCGCCAGTCTGGGCTTGGCTTTCAGCGCTGGCGGTTCGTGGCTCAGGGCGCCACCACTTCCACGGTCGCGGTGTAGCTCATGCGGCGTTCGGTCGCGCGCTTCTCGCTCGGCTTGTTGTCGGTGGCGCTGGCGTTGATCCAGTACATTCCGGCGACCGGCCATTTGACATGGAGCACGCCGTCTGTGCCGGTGGTCAGTTCCTGTGCTTCCTCGGTCTCGCGAAACTTCTTGCTGCCGGGGACGACGGTGACCTTGAGGCCGGCGGCGGGTTTGCCGTCGATCAGGAAGCGGAACTGGCCTTCCTCGTTCGAGACCAGTTCGTCGGGGTGCGTGATCGGATCGAGTTCGAGGCCCTTGCCGGTCGCGGTGAAGACCGTTTTCGTCGGCGCGTCGGCCGTAACGTAGATGTAGTTGCCCGACTGGACTTCGGTGAGTTTCACGTCAGTCGCATTCGCGGGAATTTCGGCTACCGAGGCAACTGCGCGCGGGGGAGCGCCGCCCGGTGCGCCCGGACCGCCAGCGCCCATCGGGCGGCCGCGGCCGCCGAGGCGCCATTCCTGGCCGTCCACCTTGAAGCTGCCCATGACGGCGGAACGCTGGGTACCGATCTTCCAGGTTCCCGGCTTGTCGATCTTGACGTCGAAAGTCGAGCGATAGCGGCCGGTGGCGGGGTTTTCGAGCTTGCCCGTGGCGCCGTCCGGCATCCAGACGGTGACTTGTTCCGGGCTCATCGGAAAGTGGTCGGGATAGAACAGGTCGTTCGATACCGCCGCGTCTACGGTGACGTATTCGCTGGTTCCGGCCAGCGTCGTCGTCGAGGGCAGCAGCCACTGGCGATGGGCGGAGGCAGGCGAGGCGAGAGCGGCGGCCAGGGCTGCCGAAGCAATCAGGATATGGCTGTAGCGCATGTCATGTCCTTGAAGTTTGCGCTACAGTGAACTGTAAACGCAAGATAAACCCGATAGATCAGCGGATGGTCACGGCGCCCAGTTCGGCGCTGCCCGAAGCGGATCCGCCCTTCTTCACCGGAACCGTGACCGGCACGGAAACCAGTTCCCGCCCGCCGGTTTCGCGCGCCGCCTCGACCTTGAAGACATATTGCCCGGCGGGGAGGTTCGACGGCAGGGCTACCTGATAAGTGCCCGGCGCGCGCGTGGCGCCGCTGACACCGTCTGCGGGAAGCTGCATCGATCGGCCGCCCTTGCGCCACCAGGTGCGCAGGTCTGCCAGCCACTTGGTGCCGGGCTCGCGACCGGCCTTCTTGACGTCGTACCACACGAAGACGGTGCGGGCAGGGCCACCGGCAATGGGTTCGAGCCAGCCGACGACATAGGGGCGATGATATTCCGCGACATTGATGCGCGGGATCGTCACGCTCACGGTCGCTGCAGCAGCCGGGCTGGCGATGGTTCCGGCGGCCACCAGCGGCGCCAGGAGCGGAAGGGCGGGCAGTACCTTCGATGTCGTCATCGGTGCCTTCTTGTATCAGTGGATGAATATAAGGGCGATCGCGACCGGAATCAGCAGGCTCAGGCCCACCAGCGGCCAGGTGGAGGGCCGGTGCTTGGCGTGAAGCTGGAGCAGGAACAGGCCGGTCACGGTGAACAGGATGCAGGCCGCCGCGAAAGCGTCTATGAACCAGAACCACGCGGACCCGGTGTTGCGGCCCTTGTGGAGGTCGTTGAGGTAGGAAATTGTGCCCCGGTTGGTCACTTCAGCCGAGACGGCGCCGTTCGAGCGATCGATGCTGACCCAGGCGTCACGGCCCGGCCCGGGCATGGCCACATAGACTTCGTCGTCGGCCGACCAGTCGGCCGCGAAGCCGGAAGGGTCGAGCGGCACTGCCGCCGCAACCGCCTTGGCCACTTCGGCCGGAAGCGGCGCGGTGCTGTCTCCTGCGGCAGGTAGTGTGCGCAGCAGGCCGGGCGCGATCCGCCCCTGGCTCTGCACGACTTTCGGCTCTGCGCCGATCGAGGCGGCGTGGTTGAGCGTTATGCCGGTGATCGCAAAAAGGAACATGCCCGCCAGAGACACGGCGGCACTGACCCAGTGCCAGGTGTGCAGCTGCTTCAGCCAGAAGGCGCGGGCCTTCTTGTTCTTCTTTTTGGCAGCGGTCTTGCGCGGTGCGTCCGGCGCCGTCTTGCGGACGGGCTGGTTCATCCGTGCGGCAGCAGGCGCGCGTTCCGCGCCGTCCAGCACATCGATGGTTTCGCCGTTACCGCTCAACTTGTACATTTCCCTTGGCAAACGGGAAGCGCGCGCAGCGATGCGGATCGAGTCCCGGCCCCCTTGAAGCCGAGCCCTTACTGTAAGTGCGAATGCCTCGCAATAACAAAGGTGAATATGCGCTATTAGAATCGTGCTAGCGAAGAATGCCGACGGGCGCCGAATGAACGGCACCCGCCGGCAGGTCCGTCGATGCGCGCCAGGATGGGATTCGCGCGCACCAACGGTTGGGACTTCGAGATCCGGTTAATCAGCTTCCGACGACAAGCATGACCACGCCGCGTGCCGGAACCGTGTAGCTGGCGGACAGCTTGGCGGACTTCGCGCCGCTCCACAGGTCCTCGACCTGCGAGATGGCGGCAAGACCCGCATCCGCCGGGGTCATGGCCAGCGAGGCGGCAGCATCGCCGCGGTTGAACAGCGCCAGGGCCACGCGGCCATCGGCCAGGGGCTTGGCCCAGATTTCCATGGAGCCCGCCTTGCGCACCGCCTTGCCCTGCACGCCCTTGGCATCCTGATCGACGGCGATCACACGCTTGTTGGTAAGCATGGCGAGCGTTTCCGCGCTGGTTTTGCGCAAGTCGTGGCCCATCATCAGGGGCGCTGCGGACATGGCCCAGAGCGTCATGTGGGTGCGATATTCATCCGATGTCATGCCGCCGTTGCCGACTTCCAGCATGTCCGGGTCGTTCCAGCCGTGAGGACCGGCCCAGTCGGGATTGCCGTTCTTGTCGAAGCCGATCTTGGCCATCGTCGGATAGTCGTCGGTGATGTCGCCGGTAGTGCGCCAGAGCTGTCCGCCGACGTCCCGGCCCCAGCTGCCCACATCGAAGCGGCCATATTCGCAAAGCGAGAAGATGAACGCGCGGCCGGTGGCCTGGAGCGCCGCGCCCATCTCGTAGTAGCTGCGCTTCACGGTATCGGCGTCGGCATAGAACCATTCGCCCGAGCAGAGGTCGTACTTCAGGTAATCGAAGCCCCATTCCGCGTAAGTCTTCGCATCTTGCGCGACATGACCGTAGCTGCCCTCGTAGCCGGCGCAAGTGCGCGGCCCCTGCGAGGAATAGATGCCGATCTTGAGGCCCCGGGCGTGGACGTAGTCGGTCAGCGCCTTCATGTCCGGGAACTTCTCGTTGGGCTGGAGCACGCCGTTCGCGTCGCGCTTGCCCTGCCAGCCGTCATCGATGTTGATATAGAGATATCCGGCGTCGCGCAGGCCCGTGGAGACCATGGCATCGGCCTGGGCGCGGATGGTCTTGTCGTCGATGTGTTCGGCGAACTTGTTCCAGCTGCTCCAGCCCATCGGCGGCGTGGCGGCGATGCGGTTGGGGATCGGTGCCCCCAGCGGCGCCAGCGTCGAGAACTGGAAGGCGCGCGCCTTGGCGTCGGCGGCCTTGCCCTTGTAGCCCTTGCTGTCGACTTCGGATTCCCAGATCCTGCCCTTGAGATGCGCCTTTCCGTCTTCCAGCGCGACGCTCCAAGGCCGGGTCAGGTGCTCCTTATCGTTGATGTTGCGGGCTTCGAACTTCAGTTCCCCGTTCTCGACACGAGGATTGATCATCTCGACCGGGCCGTACCACTTGGTGGTGACGGTGCCGGAGATCTTGCCGCCCTTCGAGGTGACTTCCATCATCGTCACGCCGGGCGTGGGCGGGGTGTCGTCGAAGAGCCAGACGCCGTCGTAAGCGGTCTTGGCAAGGGCGGGCGTGGCAGGCGAAAGGGCGCTGCCGAGCAGGGCGGCAGCCAGAACGAGGGCGCGTTTCATCGCGATATCCTTGTATCTTGAGAGCTATAGTTGGGAGCGGCTCGAGGTCAGGCCGAAGCCATGGCCTCGCGCGCCGCTTCGCTGCGGGTACGGCCGTAGAGGAAGTAGACCAGCAGGCCGATCACGTTCCAGGCGCCGAAGCGGACCAGCGTGCTTTCGGGCAGGCTGAACAGCAGGTAGGCGCAGCCCAGGATCGTCAGCGTGCCGACGACGAATGGCTTGGGGCACTTGAAGAGACGGGGCAGTTCCGGCGCGCGGCGGCGCAGGATCATCAGGCAGGCGCCGACCGAGATGAAGGCGATCAGCGTTCCCGCATTGGCCAGTTCGGCGATCTCGTCGAGGCGGAAGATACCGGCGACGACGGCGATCGACACGCCCGTCATCAGCGTGATGCGGGTGGGGGCGCCGGTGCGCGGGCTGATCTTGGCGAGGCTGCGCGGTAGCAGGCCGTCGCGTGCCATGACGAAGAACACGCGGCTCTGGCCGTACATCATCACGAGGATGACCGAAGGCAGGGCCAGCACGGCGGCAAAGGCAATCAGGTGCGCGGCGACGGGTTGGCCGAGTTGGCGCAGCACAAGCGCGAGCGGCTCGGGCGAGTTGGCAAGCTGCTGGAAGGGCAGGGCGCCGATCGCGGCGATGGCGACGGCCATGTAGATCGCCGTGCAGACGACCATCGAGCCGATGATACCGATGGTCAGGTCGCGCCCCGGATTCTTGGCTTCCTCGGCGGAGGTGGCAACGGCGTCGAAGCCGTAGAAGGCGAAGAACACGATGGCGGCTGCGGCCATGACCCCGCGCTTCTGGCCTTCGATCTCGGTGCTGGCAAAACCGTAGGGCATGAAGGGTTCGAGGTTGCCGCCGTTGAAGGCGGGGAGGGCCATGGCGACGAAGATCGACAGGGCGACGAGCTTGATGATCACCAGCACGATGTTCAGCGTCGCGCTTTCACGCGTACCGGCGATCAGCATGCCCATCACCGCCAACGCCACGAAGACGGCAGGCAGGTTGATCAGGCCGCCGCCGTGGGGGCCGACCAGCAGCATATGCGGCAGGTGTATGCCCGCCGACTGGATCCAGCCGACCAGATAGCCCGACCAGCCGACCGCCACGGTGGAACAGGCCAGCGAATATTCGAGAATGAGGCTCCAGCCGACGATCCAGGCGATGGTTTCGCCCATGGCTGCATAGGAGAAAGTATAGGCGCTGCCCGCGGCGGGGATCAGCGTGGCCATTTCGGCATAGGCAAGCGCGGCACAGGCGCAGACGGCACCGGCAATGGCGAAGGCCAGGATCACGGCGGGACCGGCGCGCTCGGCGCCGACGCCGGTAAGGGTGTAGATGCCGGTGCCGACGATGGCACCGACGCCCAGAGCAATCAGGTGCGGCCAGCTCAGGGTCTTGGCCAGGGAGTGCCCGGATTCGCGTTGTGAGAGTTTATCTATGGATTTACGCGGTCCGAGCATGGATCCCCCTGGTTATTGTCTCAGCCTGTCTGGCTGGCGGTAAAATGAGCGCGCAAGTCGTCGAGCGTGCTGGCGATATGCCGGGTGAGCAGGCTCTGTACCTTGGCGGCGTCTCCGGCCAGCCAGGTGTCGAGCAGTTCACGGTGTTCGGTATGGGCGCGGTCGCCGCGGCCTGCCGGTTGCAGGTGGGCGATCACATAACGTTCGGCGAGCACTTCGAGGCGCTCTACCAGCTGCGTGGTCAGCAGGCGCTTGCCGGGACGCACCAGCGAGACGTGATATTCACGGTTGCGCACGGCCACGTCACTGAGATTGTCCTTGGCGGCGGCGTCCAGAACCTCGAAGGCCTTCACGGCGGCCTTGCGATCTTCGTCGTCGGCGACGGCGCAGGCATAAGCGGCGGCGGCGGGCTCGATGGCCAGGCGGAGAAGGTAGATTTCCTCGGCCTGGTCGCTGGACATCGGGCGCACGAACCAGCCCCGGTTGGCCTGGCTGGTCAGCAGGCCTTCATGTTCCAGCCGGGCCAGAGCCTCGCGCAGCGGGATCTTGCTGACGCCGAGTTCGGCAGCCAGGGCATCCTGCCGCACCGGCTCCATGACGGGGAGCTTTCCTTCGACGATCCTTTCGCGGATCACGTCGAAAATGCGTTCGGCAAGAGTGCGGACGACGATTGTCACCAGTGAATCTCCATACAGGTCTCGACGGCGCGAAACGCCATCGATTTAACGTATACGGTAGATGATGCCGAATGGTGCTGCAATCCGACCTTTTTCGACGCGCCCTTGCATCTTGTTAATCGCGGTCCTCCGCAGCCCGGACTTGCCGGGACGCAGTCAAAACGGTGGATCGAGACGTTCATGCGCGGTGCAAAGCCTTGTGCGAACGGGCGGTGATTGATATATGGTATACGATATAGTCTGACTTATGCAACGGAGTTTTTGTGGGGTCCATTGGAATTGTCGGTGGCGGGGTGGTCGGCCTTTGCGCGGGCATCGAATTGCTCGAGGCGGGGCATCAGGTCGCGATCGTCGATGACGATGCCGAAGGCGGGGCGGCCTCATGGGGCAATGCCGGGCATATCGCGGTGGAGCAGGTGGAGCCGCTTGCCTCCATGAGCATGGTGCGCAGCCTGCCGCAGCGCCTGTTCATGCGCGGCGGCCCGCTCGGCTTTCCGCCTTCCGCGATCGGTGAATGGGTGCCTTTCGGCCTGCGCCTGCTGGCTGCGGCGCGTCCGGGGCAGTTCCGAAACGGCTGCAAGGCCCTGGCGCCCCTGCTGGCGGGCTCGATGCCCGCCTGGACTTCCCTGGTGGATCGCATCGGTGCGTCCGAACTCGTCCGGCAGGACGGTCACTTCGTGCTCTGGCACGGGGAGCGCGCGGCGCGCGAAGGCCGGGCCTCATGGCTGGCCTCGGAAACCGGAACGGCGCGCGTGCATGATGCGACGCAGGCGGAAAGCGAGATGCTCTCCGCCTTGTGCAAGTCTCCCGTGGCGGGTGCCGTCCGGTTCTCGGGCAGCGGCCAGATCGCGGATCTCGGCGAACTGCGGCTGGCTCTTCGCAAGGCTTTCTTGGAGCGCGGCGGCGCGCTTGTCGCGCAGCGCGGGGAATTGCGGCTGACGGGAAGCCGCGTGGAGATCGGCGGTGTCGATGCCGAACAGGTGCTCGTCTGCGCTGGCGTGCGTTCGCGCGAACTGATGGAATATACAGGCCACAAGGTGCCGATGATCGCGGAGCGGGGCTATCATGTCCGCGCCGATGCGGAAGGCTGGCCTGCCGACCTGCCGCCGGTGGTCTTCGAGGAGCGCGCGATGATCGTCACCCGCTACCGCAGCGAGGTCCAGGCCGCGAGCTTCGTTGAACTCGGCAAGGCCGACGCGCCTGCCGATCCGCGCAAATGGGAGCGTCTGGAGCGCCACGTCGCGGAACTGGGCCTGCCGATCGCCGGGCCGTTCCGCCGCTGGATGGGCTGCCGTCCGACCCTGCCGGACTATCTTCCCGCGATCGGACGCTCGACGAAGGCGTCCAATCTCTACTATGCCTTCGGGCATCAGCACCTCGGGCTCACTCTGGGACCGATCACGGCGCGACTGGTCGCGTCGATGGTCGCGGGGGAGCAGCCTGCGTTGCCGCTTGCACCTTTCGACATCCAGCGTTTCGCATAAGGAATAGATGACATGATTGGCGGATCGACCGCAGAGATCGAACTGGCTGGCCTCCAGCCCTGGGCCGATGTCGCCCCGGCCATTGCCGTGGCCGAGCGCGAAACGCGCATGGAGCGCGCCCGCGAACTCACCGAAAGGCTTGGTGCCGACGCGCTGCTCGTCAACGCCGGTGCCTCGCTGCGCTATTTCTCGGGCCTGCCCTGGGGACAGACTGAGCGCCTCGTTGCCATGCTGCTCGTGCCGGGCCGCACGCCCGTGATGATCTGCCCGCATTTCGAGATCGGCACGCTCCAAGCCGATCTCGCAATCCCGGTGGAGATCCGCTCCTGGCAGGAAGACGAGGATCCGGTAGCGCTTGTAGTACAGGTCCTGGCGGAACTGGGCGCGAAGACGGTCGCGATCGATCCCGAACTGCCGTTCCACTTCGCCGAGCGCGTGCGGCAGGGCGGATCGGCCCTGCTCGTGGACGCCATGCCGGTGATCAAGCAGTGCCGCATGGTGAAGTCCGCCGCCGAACTGGCGCTGATGCAGCAGGCCAAGAACATGACCTTGCTGGTCCATCAGGCCGCCGCGCGCATCCTGCGCCCTGGCATCCGCCAGAGCGAGGTGGTCCACTTCATCGACGCCGCGCACCGCAAGCTGGGCGCCAGGGGATCGAGCTTCTGCATCGTCCAGTTCGGGGAGGCGACTGCCTATCCCCATGGCCTTCCGGGTGACCGAGAGCTTCAGGAAGGCCAGTTGGTTCTGGTCGATACGGGTTGCACGATCGAGGGCTATCACTCGGACATCACCCGGACTTACGCCTTTGGGCAGGTGTCGGACGAGATCCGCCGTATCTGGGACATCGAGAAGGAAGCGCAGCAGGCCGCCTTCGACGCCTGCCGTCCGGGCGAGCCCTGCGAGGCGGTGGATTACGCCGCGCGCGCCGTGCTTGAGAAGGCGGGTCTGGGACCGGACTACAATCTGCCGGGCCTGCCGCATCGCACCGGCCACGGCATCGGCCTTTCGATCCACGAACCGGCCTATCTCGTGCGCGGCGACAGGACTCCGCTGGAACCGGGAATGTGCTTCTCGAACGAGCCGATGATCGTCGTTCCGCAGAAGTTCGGCGTCCGTCTGGAGGACCACATGTTCGTGACCAAGACAGGCGCCCAGTGGTTCACCACGCCACAGGTCTCCATCGATCGGCCCTTCTAAAGCGGCCAGCAGTACATGATGAGCGGCGTCCCAAGGGCCAGCACCAGCAGGGACAGGGGGGCGCCGAGCCGGGCGTAGTCGCCGAAGCGATAGCCGCCCGGCCCCATCACCAGCGTATTGCACTGGTGCCCGATCGGTGTGAGGAAATCGCAGCCCGCGCCGATCGCGGTCGCCATGAGGAAGGCATCCGGCCGGTAGCCGAGATCGGTGGCGAAAACCGCCGCGATCGGCGCCACGACCAGCACCGTCGCCGCATTGTTGAGAAACGGTGTCACCGCCATGGACGCGGCGAGCACCATGGCAACGGCGCCCCATGGCGGCATGTCCCGCGCGATATGCGAAAGCTGCGTCGCCAGGATATCGGAGGCGCCCGTGGTCTGCAGTGTCTCGCTGACCGGGATTAGCGCGCCCAGCATGATCAGGATCGGCCACTCCACGGCCTCATAGGCGTCGTTGACCGGCAGCGCGCCGGTGATGATCACCGCGCCCGCCGCGGCGAAAAATGCCACGGCTACCGGCACCAGCCCGGTCGCGGTCGATATCATGGCCAGGGCAAGGATCGCCAGAGCCCACCAGCTGCTGCGGTTCATGCCGAGCCGGATCTGGCGCTGGGCAAGCGGCAGGACGCCGAGTTGCCGCAGCCTTCCCGGCATTTCTCCCAATACGCCCTGCAGCACCACGACATCCCCTGCCGCCATGACGACGTTGCCGGGTTTGTTGCGCAGGCTTTCGCCCTGACGCGAGATCGCCACGAGCCTCAGGCCCAGGCGGTCCTTCAACATGAGCCTTCCGGCGGTGCTGCCCACGAAAGCGGATTCCGCCGTGACGACCCCTTCGATCACGCCGATGTCATCGCGCGCGCGCTTGTTTTCCCCTGCGTGCTCGTCGTCCTCCCCGTCATCGTCGAGGCTGAGCTGCGAGCGGGCGATGGCGCGTTCCAGTGCGTCGGGATCGCCGGACAGGATCAGGACGTCTCCCTCGGCGATATGGGTGGCGGGATGGACCTCGCCGCGAAGGCCCGCACGCAGCACGGCGGTAACCTCGATCTCGTTGTCGTGTCCGGCGACGAATTCCTCGATGGTATTCCCGATGGCGTCCGAACCGGCCGATACCGTGGCCTCGGTCGTATAGTCCGAGATATTGAGCGCCTCGCCCATCGTCGCGGCGGCGCGGCGGTCGGCAGGGACAAGCCGATAGGCGACGCGCAGGAACACCAGGCCCATCACCAGCATGCCGAGGCCGGTGGGCAGATAGTCGAACATGCGGAAAGGCTGGCCGGTCATTTCCTCCCGCACACGGCTGACGATGATGTTGGGGGAAGTGCCGATCATCGTCGTCAGCCCGCCGAGCAGGGAGGCAAAGGCCATCGGCATCAGGAAGCGCGAGGGGTTGGTGCCGCTGCGCCGCGCAAGCTGGGAAGCGGCCGGCATCATCATCGCCAATGCGCCGATGTTCTTGATGAGGCCGGATGCGACGCCAACGGAGCCGGTCAGGATCAGAAGCTGCGATCCGGGCCTGCGCACCCACTGGCTGACCAGATTGACCGCGCGCTCGACAAGGCCGGTTCGCTGCACCGCGGCCGAGAGAACCAGCGCGGAACCGATGATGATGACGATATCGTCCGCGAACCCGGTGAAGGCCTTCTCGGGGGGAACCAGACCCAGCGCGAGTGCCGCCAGCAGGGCGATTATGGCGGTGATATCGTAGCGGAAGCGACCCCATATGAAGAGAAGCATCATGCCGCACAGGGTGGCGACGGAAAGCCACTGGTTCAGGGTCATTCTATCTCGCTTTGGCCTGGCCGGTTGTCCGGTACAAAAGGCTTAATGCTTGAAAGGGCCCATTGTGCCTTCGCGGGTTGCATCGCGTGACCAAGCTGGTCCTACAGCGACGTAGTGCCTTGGAAGCGATGGAAGTCCGGGCGGGGCGATAGGAAGTGACGTCAACTTATCTTGGTTAATCGGGTAACCTTGTTGAAGTAAGTCTTGTGCCATAGGTCGCGGCGCAATGGTTTGCGAATCGCCGCATTCGGGCTTCCTTGCGAAAGCTCTGCCTGCGCTTGGGCTCCTCCTCGCCGCAATAGCGTGGCTGGGGTTGGCGGATAGTGCCGGGGCCGAAGTGTTGCGGATCGGCAGGCCGCTCTGCCATTCGGTCAGCCGTTCGGTATCGCCTGGGGAAGCGATACCGTCGCACTTCGTCTGTTCCGGCGCGCCCGAGAACTATCAGAAGGGCACGCTCTGGCTGCAGACGCCTCTACCGCCTGCGACCGATGAGGGGGACGACCTTTCGCTCATCGTTCACAGTTCGCGGTTCGACCGGCTCGTCGTCACCTTCTCTTACGCGGACGGCGCGGTCGAGCGGCAACATGTGCGGAGCGGCGATTTCGGAACGCATTGGCGGGCGGGTGGACAACTTGCTTTCCGGGCGCCGCATCGCGATGTTGCCCCGGTCGGCGTGACCATGCGCTTCGACAAGGTGGCCAGCGCCGGTCTTCTGCGCATGCGCCTGGTAGGGCGCGGAGAGGAAAGCACCCAGACGACGGGGCTGGCGACTTCCATCGGCGCGGCGCTGGTGCTCCTTCTGGCGGGTGCCATCTACAACGGCTCGATGGCGATTGCGGTGCGGCGGCAGTTTTCGGCCTGGCAGGCGGCCTGGGCCACTTGCATGATCCTCTGGGGCGGTTTCTGGTCGCAGCTTCACCTGTTCTTCTTTCCCGGCCTGGCGGGCGCCATATCGGCCCAGATCTGCACGGGCCTCTCCTGCCTTGCCATTTCCCTCGCGACGCTGAGTGCCGTGACCGCGCTCGAAGGCGGCAGCGTCAGTCCCTGGCTGCGCCGGACGGCGCTCTGGCTGACCGCAGGCGTCGCCCTGCTCGGCGTGCCGCTGTCCCTGATGCGTTCCGGGCCGATCGAGGCGCTTGGCGCCGTGCTGGGTATCCTGGTTCTCGCCAACCTCGTCGCGGTGGCCTTCTGTATCGGGCAGGCGTGGCGGCGGGGAAGCCCCGAGGCGCGCAGCTTCGCGGGCGCATGGTCGGTGCCTATGCTGGTCCTCGCCTCGACCGAGTTCATCGATACGGACCGGATGTTCTGGGGCGGCGGATCGCAGATCCTGGTTCTGTTCGCCGCGGCATGGCAGACGCTCTGGCTGTCGATCGCGGCCTCCCGATCCCATGCACGGTTGCGGATCGAGCGGGACACCGCGCGCCGTGCCGAGGCGCAGGCCCAGGAACTTGCGCGCCGCGATGCACTGACCGGCTTGCCGAACCGTCGCGGCTTCATCGAGAAAGTGGGCACAGTCCTCGAAAGGTCGCAAGGTCGCGGCGAAACCACCGCGCTGCTGCTCATCGATGTCGACTGGTTCAAGTCGATCAACGACATCTACGGTCACGACGCGGGTGACATCGTCCTGATCGCCATAGCCCGCCAGATCGCACTGCATGAAGGCGAGAATTGCCCCGTCGCCCGCTTAGGCGGCGAGGAGTTCGCGGTGATGGTCTCGGGGCTCGAAGGTTTCGAGCTGGTGCGGTTTGCCGACAGGCTTCGGCAGGAGATCGGTGAATGCCGGCACGGCGAGGTTATCGGGCATCGCAAGGTCACGGTCAGCATCGGCATCGCCGAAGCCTCGACAGCAGCCGAATTCCGTTCGCTTTACAGGCTGGCCGACGAAGCCCTTTATGAAGCCAAGCGGCTTGGCCGCGATCAGGTCGCCATTCGACTGCTCGAGGATAGGGCATCGACGGACGATCCCGGCCAGATCCTGCACGGAAGCGAGCACCGATAATATTCGAACCGGACCTAACGCTTCTTGCATGCCCCAAGAAGCGCGGTAAATAGCCGGTGGGGAATATTGGGGACGATTCAACAAGATGCGATCGATTGTTATGGCCTGTCTTCTGGCCATTCTTCTGCGCCCGTCCATCGCGCGCGCGGAATGGCTCGAGGCGTCGAGCGACCATTTCGTGATTTACGCCAATGACAACGAGCGTGATCTGCGCAAGTTTTCGGAGCAGCTCGAACGCTACCACACCGCGCTTTCGCTCCTGTTCAACTACAAGGCTCCCGTACCGAGCCCGTCGAACCGCGTTGCCGTCTATGTGGTGAGCAGCGAGCAGGAAGTGCGCAAGATATACGGCGCCAACAGCAAGTATGTCGGTGGATTCTATCTTCCTCGGGCGGGCGGTTCGCTGGCGATCATCCCCCGCGTCGATGCCGCGCGAGGCACCAACGACGATTCGATGATCACGCTTCTTCATGAATATGCCCATCATTTCATGATTTCGACCAACAGCATGGAAAGGCCGCGCTGGTTTACCGAAGGCGCTGCGGAGTTCTTTTCCTCCACCAGCTTTTCGGCGGATGGAGGCATGATCCTGGGGCGCCCCGCCGTCCATCGCGCCATGGAACTGTACTTTGCGCAAGACGTGAAGGTTTCGGATCTTCTCGATCCGGCCGCCTACGACAAGCGCTCGCATCGCAGTTACGATGCGTTCTACGGCAAGAGCTGGCTGCTCTACCATTACCTGACTTTCGAGGAGACCCGCAAAGGTCAGTTCGCCCGCTATCTCCAGCTTCTCGATCAGGGCAAGGGACAGGCGGAATCGGGGGCAGAGGCCTTTGGCGACCTTGATCAGCTCGAAAAGGATGTCGAAGCCTATCTGAAACGCAGGCGGCTGAGTGGCCTTACCATCGAAGGCGCCAAGCTGGTGATCGGCAATATCGCGATCCGCAGGCTGTCGGCGGGAGAGGCTGCGATCATGCCTGCCCGCATCAGGACCAAACGGGGCGTGGATGAGGAAAGCGCGAAGAGCGTGCTGGCCGATGCTCGTTCCGTGGCAGCCCAGTACCAGGGCGATGCAGCGGTTCTGTCAGAGCTGGCCGAGGCCGAATACGATGCGGGCAACGACAAGGAAGCCGTTGCCGCAGCCGATGCGGCGCTGGCACTCGACCCGTCCACTGTGAATGCCTATGTCCAAAAAGGCTATGCGCTGTTCCGTCAGGCCGAGGAGACCGACGGAGACAAGGCGGCTGCCTATCGCCTGGCGCGCGGACCGTTCGTGGCACTGAACAAGCGTGAAAACGATCATCCCTTGCCGCTGATCTACTATTACCGCAGTTTCGTCGAGCAGGGGCAGCAACCTCCCAAGCTGGCGATCGACGGATTGATCCATGCGGTCGAACTGGCGCCATTCGATCTGGGGCTGCGCATGACCCTGGGATCGGCGCTGATCCAGCTTGGCCGGGCCAGCGATGCCAGGATCATCCTGACGCCGGTGGCTTTCAATCCGCATGGCGGCGGGATGGCGGAACGCGCCGCCGAGATGATCGCGCGGCTTGAGAAAGACCCGAGCTGGAAAGGGGCTGAAGTCAGCGCGGGCTTCGACGACGTCAAGGAAGACAACGTCGCGGCGGGCGGATCGAAACCTGCCGTGAACGAACCGAAAGATCCCGCGAGTTCCGCGGGATCCTGACGGCAAAGGCTCAGGGCGTGAAGGTCACCATGACGACGCCGTGGGGCTCGACTTCGGCCGAATAGCTGCCTTTCATGGCGCCAAGGTCGCGGTGTGCCCAAAGATCGCGCAGCTTGAGCGACTGGCCCGCCGGATAGTCGAGTTGCCCCCAATTTACAGTGAGTTTCACGGGAGCTTCGCCCCGGTTGAACAGCAGCGCCGCGCGCTTGCCATCCGCCAGGGTACGGACCCAGACTTCCTCGTTCCCGTTCTTCGACACGCGGCGGCCTTGGCGGCCCAACTTGTCCTGATCGACCGCGATCACGTCCTTGTTGAGCAGGATCGCCTTGGTATCGGCGCTCATGTTCGCCACATCGTTACCGGCGATCAGCGGCGAGGCCATCATCGCCCAAAGCGAGAAGTGGCTGCGGTATTCGGTGGTCGTCATGCCGCCGTTGCCGACTTCGAGCATGTCCGGATCGTTCCAATGCCCCGGAGCGGCATAGGGCCAGAGCGGCTCGTTGAGATCGACGATGTCGAGCATGCCCAGCGCATAGCCGTGCTTGCCCGACCACTTGTCCGTGATATCGGCGGTGGAACGCCACATATTGCCGATCTTCGAGGCCCAGAGCCATGGGCGATTGGTACCCCACTCGCAAAGCGAGAGCAGTACATCGCGCCCCGTGGAACGTAGCGCGTCGGACATCAGCGCATAGGCTTCTTCCGCATTGCGGCTGCCAGTGCTGCACCAGTCGTATTTCAGGTAATCGACACCCCAGGAGGCATAGGTGATCGCATCCTGATACTCGTGCCCCTGGCTGCCCGGGCGCCCGCCGCAGGTCTTGGTGCCGGCGTCCGAATAGATGCCGAACTTGAGGCCCTTCGAGTGAACGTAGTCTGCCAGCGCCTTGATCCCCGAGGGGAAGGCCTTGGCATTGGCGGTGATGAAGCCCTTGGTATCGCGCTCGCCATGCCAGCAATCGTCGATCACGAGATAGTTGTAGCCCGCATCCTTCATCCCGGTGGCGACCAAGGCATCCGCCGTATCGCGGATGGTCTTTTCCGAGATGTTGCAGGCGAACTTGTTCCAGCTGTTCCAGCCCATCGGCGGCGTCTGGGCAAGGCCGTTCGCCACGCGGGTCGGATCCTGCGAGGGCGGCAGGCGGTTCTGGTCCACTTCCTCCGCCAGCGCCGGATTGGTGAGGGACACAGGGGCAAGGCTCAGGGCGAGCGCGGCGAATTTCGCAAGTCGCGACATGGTGGGCATTCTCTTTCTAAAGCTCAGTTCGGGCAGATCGCGCCGGTGGGATCGGCATCGAGCTTGACGGTGGAAATGGCGATCGTCTGGCCCGCATTGCCTTGCAGCACGAAAGGACGGGCGATCCTGGTCATGTCGGCCCCGGCCTTGGCGAAGCAGGAGAGCGAGACCTTGATGCTGGCCCATTGGCCCGGCGCGGCGGTGAAAACCTGCCCGCCGTCGAGGAAGGTTTCGCCCATGCCGAGCTTGGGCGCGACGGAACCCTTGGCATCGACACGGTAATCGATGCGCAGGCTGAGCATCGCGTTGCTCTGGCGATTGAGATCGACGGTGGGCCCTTCGATGCGCACTTCGCCGGGACCGGTGAAAGCAAGCTGACGGGCGCCTTCCTGCGTGCCGCCGCCATCGACGTTCTTCACCGCCACCGCACCGCCCGTGGCAAGCTTCCACGGCGTCAGCACCTTGCCCGGCAGGTAGTAGACCGAGACGTTCGACAGCGAGGCATCGAGTCCGGCCACTTCGCTCAGCTGCGGAACCGAAGTCCTGTCCTTATAAGTCAGGCCATAGCCATAGGCGAACTGCGGATCGTAGCCCGGCTGACCGACATTGTTGAGGAACTGGCCCGCGTTCTTCGGCCAGGAATAGCTGAGCTTGCCGCGAAAGTCCTGGTTCGGCGCGCCGTCCTTCTTGGCGACCAACACGTCGGCAAGGCCACCGCCCTCGGAGCCCGGCAGGAAGGCGGCGACGAAGGCGTCGGACTGGTTGATCTCGGGGTTCACCCAGAGGGCACGGCCGGAAATGAATACCGAGACGACCGGAATGCCCTGCGCCTTTAGCGCCTTCAACTGTGTCAGCGCCTGCTTGTCACCCGGCTGGAATTCCAGCGTGGAGATATCGCCGACCATTTCGGCATAAGGTGTTTCACCGAAGACGACGACGGCAACGTCCGGCTTCGGCCCCATCACCTTGCCGTCGGCGCTCAGAGTGGCGGTGCCGCCCGCAGCTTCGATCGCGGTCTTGAGGCCGCCCCAGATCGAGGTGGCGCCGGGGAAGTCAGCATTGGTGTTGCCGGTGCCCTGCCACGACATCGTCCAGCCGCCGGTCTGCATGCCGATACCGTCGGCATGGGTGCCGGTGACGAGCACCTTCTGGCCCGGCCTGATCGGCAGCAGCGCGCCGTTGTTCTTCAGCAGCACCAGCGATTCCGAAACCGCCTGGCGGGCGATGGCGCGATGCGCCGGTGCGCCGAGTTCGTTGCGCTGTTCATAGGGGCGCGCCGGTTCGAACAGGCCCAGCTTGAACTTCACGCGCAGGATGCGGCGCACCGCATCGTCGACGCGCGCCATCGGGATCGTGCCGTCCTGCACCTGCTTCAACGTATTGTTGAACAGATCCTTCCAGTCGTTCGGCACCATCGCCATATCGAGGCCGGCGTTGAAGGTTGCCGCGCAATTGCCGTTGGTGCAGCCGGGGATCTGGCCATGCGCGTTCCAGTCGCCCACGGTGAAGCCCTCGAAGCCGAGGCGGCCTTTCAGCACATCGGTCAGCAGCGATTTGTTGCCGTGGTTCTTCACACCGTTCCATGAGGAGAAGCTGGCCATGACCGTCATCGCCCCGGCGTCGATGCCGCTGACGTAGCCGGGCACGTGCAGTTCGATCAGGTCCTTTTCGGGGACTTGCGCGTCGCCCTGATCGATGCCGCCATGGGTGCCGCCGTCCGCCAGGAAATGCTTGATCGAGGCGGCGACATTGCCGTTCTGGATGCGGCTCTTGCCGGGCGCCCCCTGAAGCCCGCGCACCATCGCGGCGGAATATTCGCGGGTGATCTCGGGCCGTTCCGAATAGCCTTCATAGGCGCGGCCCCAGCGATCGTCCTGCGGCACCGTGACGGTGGGACCGAAGGCCCAGTCGAAGCCGGAGGCGGCGCTTTCAGCAGCGGTGACCTGACCGATCTTCTCCATCAGGGCCGGATCGCGCATCGCGCCAAGGCCGATGTTGTGCGGGAAGATCGTTGCGCCGAAGACGTTGGAGTTGCCGTGAACGGAGTCCATGCCGAAAATCACCGGGATCGGCACGTGCCCAGGGCGCTTCTCGATCGAGATCTGGCGGAAGGCTTCAGCAGTGGCGATCCAGTCGCTGGCCGGGCCGCGATCGTTGCCCGACAGGGGCGGATCGTTGCCGCCGCCCAGGATCGAGCCGACCGGATATTCGCGCAGTTCTTCCGGCTTCATCGCCGCGATGCTGGGCTGGATCATCTGCCCGACTTTCTCGCGCACCGACATCTCAGCCATCATCTTGGTGATCTTCGACTCGGTCTCGGGATCGACGAGGCCCTGGCTCTTGGCCTTGGGCCAGAGATCCGGGTGTGCGGTGGCCGCTGCGGGTAGCGTGGAATCGGCGAAGGCCGCAGCGAACGGCACGGCAGCGCAAGAGAGGGCGAGAAGGGAAAGCGTCAGTCGCATCGGTTTCCTAAGCGGAGTTTAGCGTGAATTGGGGTGCAGCATTTTGCGCAGGCGCTGCGCAAGTCTCGGCGATGAATTGCTCATGAGTGCCTGCGAGCGAGACGGCGCGGGCCACGGCAGCGCGCATCTGCTCGAAGGTGTCGCCCAGTTCCTCGGTGGTGAACTGATCGGCCAGCGGGTCGTAGCGCGACGGCCAGATCTCGAACCCGGCGAACATCGACAGCCAGCTGGGCGACTGGAACGAATCCCACTCGAAACGCGGCAGCTTGCCCGCGCCCTTGTAGGCGCGGATGCGCCGGGCCAGCGTTTCCGGCAGGTCAAGCGCGCGGCATTCCTGCCACATCTTTTCGGGTCGCTGGCCGCCCCAGTAGTGCAGCAAAAGGAAGTCGCGGATACGCGCATATTCCAGCGCGGTAATGCGGTTGAACTCGTCCGCCAGCGACGGATCGAAGTCGCGGTCCGGGAAGTGCGCCAGCAGGCGTTCGATGCCGCTCTGGATCAGCACGATCGAGGTCGATTCCAGCGGTTCGAGGAAACCTGCCGCCAGCCCGAGGGCAACGCAGTTCTTCTCCCACACGTTCGTCCGGTGCCCGGTGCGGAAACGCAGCATATTGGGCTCGGCCAGCGCCTCGCCCTCAAGACTGGCGATCAGCGTCGCGGTCGCTTCGTCATCCGAGATGTGGCGGCTGGAATAGACATAACCGTTGCCGATGCGGTGCTGCAGCGGAATGCGCCACTGCCAGCCAGCGGCAAGCGCGGTGCTGCGGGTATAGGGCGTGAGGGCATCACCATGCGCACAGGGCATCGCCACCGCACGGTCGCACGGCAGCAGGTGTGTCCAGTCCTCGTAAGGCACTTCCAGAGTCTGACCCAGCAGCAGGCTGCGGAAGCCGGAGCAATCGACGAAGAGGTCGGCCTCCAGCATGCGTCCATCGGTCAGCGTGACCGAGGCGATGCGGCCGTTCTCGGCATCGCGAGTGGCCCCGGAAATCGTGCCTTCGAGGTGGCGCACGCCCAGCAAGTCGCGCGCGCGCTGCGCAAGAAACCGGGCAAACAGGCCCGCGTCGAAATGGATCGCCCAGTCAAACACGCCGAGGTCGTTGACCGGTTGCTCGGGCGGCAGCAGCATCAGATTGCGCATCGCCGCCTGCGTCGGCAGGCAATATTGGGAGAGCGGCGTCTGGTCGCCCGCCATGCGGCGCTTCAGCCAGTACTGGTGGAACGGCACCGAGAAGGCGTCGACGCCGTAGCGGCCGAAAGGATGGAAAAAGCGGGTGCCCGGTGCCCGCCAGTCGCGGAATTCGATGCCCAGCTTCACGGTGCCCTGCGATGCCTGCATCACTTCGGCTTCGGTCACGCCGATGGCCTTGAAGTAGTCGCGGATCGCCGGAACGGTCGCCTCGCCCACGCCGACGGTGCGGATGTCGGGGCTTTCGACCAGGGTGATCTCGATGGGAAGGCGGCGCAGGCGCGTCGCCAGAAGGTTGGCCGCCATCCAGCCGGCCGTGCCGCCGCCGACGATCAGGATGGAACGGATCGGACTGCCCTGCATCGCATGAACTCCCCGAACGTGGGTCTACCCTGCTCGGGCAGATCGGGAAAGGGATCCCCCCCGCCCGGAGGAGGTGGGCGGGGGAGAAGGCGGGGAGATCAGAACTTGACGCGCGCGCCCATGGTGAAGCGGCGTTCGAAGATGTTGTTGTAGGCCTTCTGGTCCTTCCAGGTGAGATAGTACTTCTCGTACTCGCCCGTCAGGTTGGAGCCTTGGCCGTAGATCGTGATGTTCGGCGTGATGTCGTAGCTCACGGAAGCATCCACGTAGTTTGTGGGTGCCTGATAGAGTTCGAGACCGGAGATCCCGCCGAAATTCGACTGGACCGCGCGCTCCGAGCGATAGTTCCATGCCACGCGGGCCTGGAAGCGGGAGTCCTGGTAGAACAGCGCCGCGTTGGTCTGGATCTTCGAGTTGTCCTGGAACGGAATCTTCTTTCCGGCGAGATCCCGGTCGCCGGTATTGGACGGAGAGAAGGTGAAGTTCGTGTCGATACCGAAGTTCGAGAGGAAGCCGGGCATGAAGCCGAGGTCGGTAAACGAGATCTTCGCGCCTGCCTCGATGCCCTTCAGCGAGCCGCCCGAACCCTGGATCGGCGTACTGATGGAGACCGTGCGGCCGCGCACAACGCCGTCGTTGTCGGGCAGGTCGGAACGGTTCACGTTGCCCGACTGGATGAAGCTGTCGACGTCGATATAGAAGGCGCCGATGCTGAGCAGACTGCCCCGGCCGAGATAGTACTCCAGCGATCCTTCGACATTGGTGGCGCGCCAGGGGTCGAGATCGGGATTGCCCGACTGGCTGCCGCCGGTGACGCGGAACACCGGCGCGCCCGGATTGCTGGTGTCGATCGCGTAAGTGGGGTTCAGGCCCCCGCCCCACTGGTTGAGATCGAGCAGCGTCATCGTCTTAGAGAAGGCGAAGCGGAACTTCAGGTTCTGCGCGAAGTCGAAGGCCACGTTGAAGGCGGGCAGGATGTCGGTGAAGTCACGCTTGGTGTTCACCGAACCGGCCAGGGCATTGGCAAGGCCGTAAGGCTGCGGACTGCCGGTCACGTACTGCGTAATGTCGAGCTTGGTGTTGATCACCTTCACGCCCGCGTTACCCGAGAACGGCACGCCGAAGAAATCGCCGCGGAAATCGGTCTGGACGTAGCCGGATATCTGCTTGACGCCCACGTTGAACGAGGCGCCGGGGTTCATGACCTCGACATTGCCGGGATAGAACTCGTTCTGGAAGGCCACGGCGTTGTCCATGGCCTTGGGATCGAGCACGTAGATGTTGGGCACACCGGCGACGCCGGGGTTGAACAGCTTCACGCGGCCGCCCAGGGTCGGGTCGTTGGCCAGGCGCGTCAGGCCCGCCGTGTAGAAGCCGGAGGCATCGCCCGCGCTGCACGTGCTGTCGCTCATCGGCACGTCGAAGGCCTTCCACTTGACGAGGCAGCCGTTCGGGTTGCTGGCCATGCCCGCATAGAGCGGCGCGGCGCGGTCGAACTCGTAATCGTCGATCGAGCGTTCCGAGTACCGGCCGCCGAAGCTGACCGTCAATTCGGGCGAGGCTTCGTAGGAGCCGTCCGCGCGCAGGACCTTGAGGTCGCCCTTGCGGCGATAATTGCCTTCCGAGGACATCGTCTTGAGCGCGTAGTTGCCGATATCGCCCAGGGAATCCAGAAGCTGCCCCGGCAGGGTGAAGGCCGGCTTGTTGCCGGTGAAGTCGACCACCGCGGGAAGCGAGTTCAGGCCAGCAATCGTATTGACAGTGTAACCGTTGGCATTGAACACTCGGTCGCCGTCCGGGTAGTGGCCGATCCCGCCCGGCTGCCACTGCTGGCCGTCGGTCATGCTGAACTGCAGGTAGCTCTGGTCGTAATACTGGTGCGCCTTGCCGTAGATGCCGCGCAGGCTTCCCTTGAACGGTCCGCCGTTGTCGAACTTCAGCTCAAGGTTGTAGTTCTGCGACTGCGACTTGTAGCGGTCGGTCTGGGCGTAAGAGTCGAAGTTGCCGAGATCGTAGTTGTAGATCTGGGTGGTGTTGATGTTGTAGGTGCCGCCATCGCGGGCATCGAAGTAAGTAGCCCCGGTATCGCGGGACTGGCCGGGCACGAATTCGGCGGCTTGCCAGTTGACGTCCTGCATCTGGAAGCCTGCCGTGCGGGCATGCTCGTTCTGCCGGGTGAAGAAGGCGTCGCCCGTCAGCGTCAGCGCGTCGTTGATCATCCACTGCGCCGAACCGTTGATGCCCAGGCGCTGGCGCTGGTTGACCTTGTTCCAGCCGGTGAAGCCCTGGGGAACGATGAAGGCGTCCTTGGCGTCGCCATCGCCGTTGACGTCCACGCCGCCGGCAACGGCCGTTCCGCGCGGGCGGTTGGCCGGAGAGAAGCCGCCCGACGAAGTGGCATCGAGCGTGCCTTCGTTATGCAGGGCCGCGCCGTAGCCTTCCTGAATGCCGTTGTGCGAGTTCGACAGGCGCACGTCCGAATAGGCGGCCGAGACCATGAAACCGAAACGGTCGTTGTGCCAGGAAAGCAACCCGTTGAAATTCGGGTCGAACTTGTGCTTGGTCTTGTCGCCATAGGCGGCTTCCGCAGCCGCGGCGACGGTCAGGCCTTCCTTCAGGTCGAAGGGGCGGCGCGTGCGCAAGTTGACGGTGCCGGTGATGCCCGCGTTGAGCGCATCGGCCGTGGCGGACTTGATGACGTCCGCTCCGGCGAAAAGCTGCGAGGGGATGTCGTTGAAGTTCGGCTGGATCGTGGTGATCGACTGCGCGCCGAGATAGGCTTCGCCGTTCAGCAGTGTGGTGACCTGCGGCAGGCCGCGAATGTTGATAGTGGAGCCTTCACCGGCGCTGCGCAGGATCTGCACGCCGGGAATACGCTGGAGCGAGTCCGAGATGGTGACGTCGGGCAGCTTGCCGATGTCTTCGGCTGAGATGGAATCGACCACCGAGGTGGCGTTGCGCTTGATGTTGACCGCGCGCTCCTGAGAGGCGCGAATGCCGGTGACGACGATATCGGAGCCGGTCGCCTCACCGCCCGGTTGGCCTGCGGAAGCGGCCTGATCGGCGGCAGCGAGCCGCGTGGCCGTTCCCGTGACTACCGGCGCGGTTTGCTGTGCTGCGGTTTCTTGGGCCAGGGCACTATGCGCCGAACCCAGCGCCACGATCGAAGTTGCCGCCAAAAGAACACTGCGGCGCACGCAATTGTGCTGAATCATTCCCCTCAACTCCTCTCCTCTCACGCATGATGCGTGCCTCGTTTTTTCGGAGAGGGGTTTCTACCCAGCGGTCATTAGTGCCGCTTTCCTCTCCTGGTACGAGCATTCTGACGTGACTCGTGTTGGCATATGCATCCGCTCAAAGGTTCGGAGCGTCAACTTAAATTTTTTCTTTTTTGTTAGTTCAGCCGAGAGTGCAGGTGATATCGTCCATCTTCATGAAAAGAGAGGATCGCACCGTAACGGGCCCTGATTCGGCGGAAGCACGCGGGAAACGGCTCGCCATTTCACTGTCAGGCACCAATCTGGCACGGGCGAGCGATTACAATCAGCGCATCGTGCTCCAGGCCATTCGCCTGAGCGGGGAAACCACGCGCATTGCACTGGCCAGGCAAACCGGCCTCACGGCCCCCACGATCGCCAATATCACCACCCGCCTGGGCGAGATGGAACTGATCGCCCACGTCGGCCGCAAGCATGGGGGAAGAGGGCAACCGGCGCTGCGCCTGGCAATCAATCCCGACGGCGCTTTCGCAATCGGCCTCAACATAGACCGCGATCACATCACGCTGGTGGCACTCGATCTGGCCGGGGAGGTTCGCAGCCGGGTCACGCGCGAAGTGCGTTTCGCCATGCCTGCGGACGTGGTGGAAATCGTCGCGTCTGAACTCGATGGCTTGCTGAGTGCGGGAAATATCGATCGCGCCCGCATACTCGGCGTCGGCGTGGCCCGCCCGGACGATCTTGGCGGCATAGCCTTGCCGCACAAGCCGAAGGGCTATGAAAGCTGGTCGCAGGTCGATTTCGCCACTCTTTTCCAGGAGGTTCTGCCCTGGCCCGTCCATATCGACAACGACGCCGCCGCCGCTGCGCTGGGTGAGGCGCAGGGCGTCGGCGGTCAGGAAAAGCCCAGCTTTTTCTATCTCCTGATCAGTGCCGGTCTCGGCGGCGGCCCAGTGATCGACGGCAGTTACTATCGCGGTGCTCGCTCGCGCAGCGGTGAGATCGGCCTCATGCCCGATCCGGGCGCGTCGGTAGCGAGCGCCGTGGTGCAGGACACGGTTTCTCTTTCCGCCTTGGAGGAGCGCCTGCTGCGGGAAGGGCGCCCGCTCGGCGCTCTGGAGGATCTCCTTGCGCTCGATCCGGTCATGGCCACGACCGTCGACCAATGGATAGCGGATGCCACGCGCGCCCTGACCGGGCCGCTGGTGGCGGTCTCCTGCCTGCTCGACCCGGATGCGATCGTCATCGGCGGGCGTCTTCCCGTCCCCCTGATCGAACGGCTGAGTGCCCGGATCAATGCTGCGCTGGGCGAGGTCGCCATGCCCAATCGTGTGCCGGTACATCCCGGACAGATGCCGGCGGAGGCCCCGGCGATCGGTGCCGCCATCCTTCCCTTCCTCGATCAACTTCTACCCTCCGACGCTATCCTCATGCAGGCAGGACGATCGGAGAGCGTCTAAAAAAAAGAATTTGTCTTATTCTTTCGACCTGCCATCATGCCGTGACATTCCAAAGCGGCGTGAGGGCGGCGATCCCCCGGCAACGTCGCTCCTGACGACACACAACACGATGCAAATGCCGGAGAGGACTATGTCGAAAAATCCCCCCATGCGGCGCAGGCCTGCATGACCCTTCGGATTGGAATCGATTACGGCGGCACCAAGATAGAGGCCGCCGCGCTGTCGCCGGAAGGCTCGGTCCTTTATCGGCGCAGGACGGCGACGCCGGACAGCTATGATCTCGTCCTGACCACGCTTCGCGATCTTGTATCGGACGTGGAGCGTGAAATCGGTGCCGACGCCAGTGTCGGGATCGGTACGCCGGGGTCGATGGATCCCGCCTCCGGCATGATCCGCAATGCCAACGCCGCGTGCCTGAATGGCCGTCCGTTCAAGCGGGATCTCGAAACGGCACTGGCCCGGGAAGTGCGGCTCGCCAACGATGCCAACTGTTTTGCGCTTTCCGAGGCGATCGACGGAGCGGGGGCGGGACGCGCATCGGTGTTCGGCCTGATCATCGGCACCGGATGCGGTGCTGGATATGTGCTGGATGGCAAGCTGGTCGGCGGTGCGCATGCGCTTGCGGGCGAAGTGGGCCATATGCCCCTGCCGGACCCGCAGCCGGACGAACTTCCGGCACCGCTCTGCTGGTGTGGACTGAAGGGATGCCTGGAATCCTGGGTTTCCGGCACCGGATTCCAACGCGCTTTCCATTCCGCGACTGGACGCGACCTCGATTCCAAGACCATTGTTGCTGCAGCGCAGGGTGGCGAACCGGAGGCCGTGGAAGCCCTGCACCGTTATCGCGACAGGCTGGCGCGCGGGCTGTCTGTCGTCGCCAATCTTATCGATCCCGATGTGATCGTGCTCGGCGGCGGGATGTCGAATGTCGAACCGATCTACGAAGGGCTAGCCGAAGCGATCAGGCTGCGCACATTTTCCGGCATCTGGAAGGGCGATGTCGTCCAGGCGCGCTGGGGCGACAGTTCCGGGGTTCGCGGGGCGGCGCTGCTCTGGGGCCTTGAGGAGACGCTCGCGCGCGCCTGATCAGGGCGCCGCGCGCAAGCTGCAGCGATCCGCCGCAAGACCGGTGACCTGTCTCGGCCCTGCAGGCGTGAACTCCAGCGATCGGGCTTCCCGGCCGAACAGGGGCCACTGCGGCAGGCCGGGGCCGTTGGGATCACCGGTGGCGGCGAAATTGACCCAATAGGCGGCAAGGGGCGCGGGAGACGTGTCGTCTTCGCCCTCCTGCCCAAGAACATAGGCGATCTCGGAGCCATGCGTGACCGGCTTGCCTTCCGCCCCTGAGAGATCGAACTGATAGTGCCAGGTCCGACCGCCGCTTCGTGTGCGTTCGGCGGCGACATGGAGCGAGGGGCAACGGAAGGTGAGGTCGTTGGCAAGCCTAAGCGGCAAGTCGGCAGGCGGTGTCTTGCCCGGAGCCAGCCCGTAAGCGGCGCGCGCTTCCGCCGCCTTGGCACCGAAACCTTCGGAAATGGCGCGATCGGGGCTTCCGTAAAGGCCGAGTTCGTAAAGGTTGTTGCCAATCAGCAGCGGAATGTCGCGGCCCACCCCGCGGGCCAGCGAGGCGGCGGGCGTCTCGGTCAGCACGGCACCATCGACCACGGCCTGGAGCCAGATGAAACTGTCATCGTCGAGACCCGGAACGTCGGCGGCTTCGCTTGCCCTGATGAGCGCATCGGCGGGAAGCGCGCGCAATTGTTCCGCATCTGCGTTGGCGGGCGCTCCGGCTGCAACCGCGATCTCTTCACCGAGGGCTTCGTTTTGCGCCAGCGTGCGCGGCGGAAGTCCGAAGCCGGGGGTGCCGCTTTCGGCGATGGCCTTGGCGAACAGTCCTTTGCCACCGGGCGAAATCAGTTGCAGGCCGACGTCCTGGGCTCCGGCCGACTCTCCGAAGATCGTGACGTTTGTAGGATCGCCGCCGAAGCGAGCGATGTTGGCGCGCACCCATCGCAAGGCGGCCTGCTGGTCCATCAACCCGTAGTTGCCGGACCGTTCACCCAATGCCGGATGCGAAAGGAAGCCGAGCGCGGATAGCCGGTACTGGATGGACACCAGCACGACGCCGCGCCGCACGATCGGGGACGCGATCGTGCCCGCGCCGCTGCCGCCGCGATTGCCGCCGCCGTGGATCCAGACCATGACCGGCAGCGGCTTCGGCGGGTGCAGGGACGGTGTGGCCACTTCCAGATAGAGGCAATCCTCCGATTGCCGCGAGGCCGCGCCGTGGTTCTAGCCGTAATCGACCTGCATGCAGGCCGGGGCCGAATGCGTCGCATCGCGCTCGCCGTCCCAGGGCGATACCGGCTGCGGTGCTTTCCAGCGGAGATCGCCGAGCGGCGGGGCGGCGAAGGGAATGCCGCGGAACAGGCTCGGCCCATCGCCGCCGATCTCGCCCCGAACCGCGCCGCTTTCGGTCTCCACTACCGGGGCGGCGGCGTGCGCGCTCGTGCTGGCGAGCAGGAGGCCGAGCAGCGCCGTATTCACGGCACGCGCGCGGAAGCGAGCCGGTTCGGCGCGGGCAGGGCAAGCGCCTGCTTGAACGCGGCTTCGGCCACCTTGTTCATCACTTCGTATCCGGCAAGCGTTGGATGGACATGGTCCGACGTCAGGCCCTCCCGCGCGCCGAGGCCGGTGCCCTTCATCGCCGTCCAGTAATCGGCATAGACGGAACCGGTGCTGGCGGCATAGCTCTTGAGCCAGGCATTGAGGCGCTGGATGCGGGGGCCGGTGTCCAAGCCCGGCCGCCACGGGAACTGGTCCGCAGGCGGTATCGAGGCCAGGATCACGCGGATGCCGTGGGCCTGTGCCATCTCGACCATGGAGCGGAAATTGCCCTGGACCTGCTCGTCGGTCATCGGCCCGGTATTGCCGGCAATGTCGTTGGTACCCGCCATGATCTGCACGACTTGCGGCTTGAGGTCGATCACGTCCTGCCGGAAGCGCAGCAGCATCTGCGATGTCGTCTGTCCACCGATCCCGCGACCAATCCGGCCCGGCGTGAAGAAGGCGCGGTCGAGATCGTACCAGCCCTGCGTGATGGAATCGCCCATGAGCACGATGCGCGGACGTGCGGTGCCCGCCGCATCGGCAAGATTGGCATCGCGGTAGCGGGCGGTCCATGCCCAGTCCGTGTGCAGGCGCAGGTCTGCCGCGCTGGGGCCGGTCGGTGCCGCCGGTGCTGGAACGGGCGCTACCGGCACGGCCGCTACCGGCAAGGACTGCGCCGCTGCTGAACCGGCGAGCACGGCGGCGGGAAGGGCAAGCAGGGACAGAAAATTCAGGCGCAAGGTCATTTCCCTGTGGCGATGGTGCGGGGCACGACGTTCCAGCCGCGCAGCTTGACGGAAGGTGAACTGCCCGCGGCTTCCTTGGGCGCGGTGATCGTCACGCTGCGTGTCTCTCCGGGGAGAAGCGATACGTAGTTGTCGGAAAAGTAGGCCGGAAGCACCTGCTTGCCCCTGGCGTCGAACAAGGTCAGCTTGGTCTGGATCGCTGCGGTCTTTCCGGGGTTCGACAGGCTGACTTCGATTTTCGTTTCGTCCCCATCCGAAGAGGCCTTCGCAGACGCGGTGAGCGGGACCTGCGCCATGGCGCTGAGCGCCTGGAGCGCCTCGTCGCTGGCGGCCTGCCAGTAGAAGTTGTCCGAAAGCCGGGTTCCCGAAGTGTCGAGCGCCTCCAGGCGCACCAGCACCGGCCCGGCGGCCATCAGCGGCGCAAGGCCCAGCGTGAAGGCATCGCCCACCTTTCCGCCTACGAGGTCCAGCTTCGCCTCTTGCGCAGCAAGCTGACGGCCATCGAGCGCCTGTACGGAAGCACGCACGGTCACGCCCGAAAGGGCGGCCATGCGGTTGTTGACGAGGATGACCTTGTGGTCGGGCAGGTTCATCTGGACGTGAACCGGCTCGGAGGCCTTCTTCATGCCGTAGAAGGCGCCGTGGGTATCGTAGTCCGAAGAGAGGATCTGCCATGCCGAACTGGGCCATGCGGGCTGCGTCATCCAGAGCATGCGGCCGGAGTTCTCCGTCCAGAGCCCTGCGTTCATGCCCTCGAAGATCGCGCGGTAGCTTTCGTATTCCAGCATCTGCGCCTTGCGCTCGAAGTCGGGCAGGCTGCCGGGCTTGCCGAATTCGCGGTCCATGGCGTCGGTGAAGCTCTTGACCGCGCCGTTCCCGGTCTGATGCCAGTCATGATAGGCCCATGTGTCGCTGATCGGCCATCGTTCGCTGGCGGGGATTGCGCGTTCCCACGATTCCAGCGTGGGGAAGGAAGGCGTGCCGACTTCCACCGCGAAACCCTTCGAATATTCGGTGAAGTACTTCTCCGGCGGGCGCCAGTTGTAGGGGCCGGAATCGTGCAGGTTGATGCGGTTCGAAGAGGCCATGTAAAGCCGCGTGCCGTCTTCCTCGCGAAGCATGCTGTCCAGCCCCTCGTTGAGGACCGGCTGCGGCACGCCTTCGTTGCGGCCGAACCACAGGATGATCGAGGGGTGATTGCGGAAGCGCTGGACGACGTCCCGCGCATTGCCGAGGAACAGGCCCGCATCCTCCGCCTCGATATTGTAGTCCTGCGTCGATTCCCAGAAGTCGCTCATGACCATCAGGCCATATTCGTCGGCCAGGTCGAAGAAGCTGGCCTGCGTATTCTGGCCGACCCAGTTGCGGATCACATTGACGTGGGCATCCTTGTGCAGCTTGAAGAACGGCTCCAGTCGCTTGCGATCGACGCGCTTCATGAAATCGTCCATGCCGATCGAACCGCCGCGCGCGGCAATACGCACGCCGTTTACCCGCAGGACGAGGAAGGGCGCCAGGCCTTCGTCGCCCTCGATCGGCGTGACGGCGGGCGACTTTTCGGCGCCGGGCGCGAAAGAGTAGGACCACCCGCCGCGCACCTGCCGGATCGCCTGGTGGCGCTCGTCGACGATCTGCTGGCCGAGCGCGCGCGCTTTCTCGAAATCGATGGCGACGCGGTCGAGATTGCCTGCCTCGTCCACCAGCGACATTTCATAGGTCACCTGCCGCATGCCGAAGCGCAGGTCTTTCGAGTCAGATTTTGCACCGTCGACCGAGGCCGTCAGGTGGAGCAAGTGCAGGGCCGGATCGCCGTAACCGTTGGGCCACCAGAGCTTCGGATTGCGCACGGCAAGGGCCGGATCGGTCTGGGGCGAAAACCGCACCGATGCGGACTGGCGGGCAGGGACGGTGACCGAACGTTCTACGGTGACATCGTCGAACGCGGCGCGAACGGTTGCGGTGCGGGGCTGGTCGGACAGGTTGGTGACGGGAACCGTGATCTCGACATGGGCCAGCGAATTGTCGGGGTTGGGCAGGGTCGTGACGACCTGGGGATCGCCGATCTGCACGTCGCCGGAAGCGAGAAGCTGCACGTCCTGCCAGAGGCCAGTCTGGCGGTCGCGAATGGTGGGGATCCAGTCCCAGCCTTCCGAGGCGCCGAAGGTGGGACCGTCAAGCATCATCGCGCCGCCGTTCTCTCCGACGCCGGCGGTGAGCGATTCCTCATGGGCATGGCCCGGATGCGGCGGCGGCGAGACGCGGATGGCCACGGCATTGCGCCCGGGCTTGAGATAAGGCGAAACGTCGAAACGGCCGCGCACGAAGGCGCCTTTGGTCACGCCGACCCGGGTGCCGTTGACCCAGACTTGGGAGCTGAAGTTCACGCCGTTGAGCAGCAGTTCCAGGCGCTTGCCGGACGCTTCTGAAGGAAGATCGAACTCGGTGCGATACCAGTAGTCCTGCCGCGCGAGCTTTTCGGGGATCACCAGATTGTTGAGGCCATGGGCCGGATCGGGGTAGACGCCGCGATCGACCAGCGTGGTCAGCACGGTGCCGGGCACGGTTGCCGCGTACCATTTGCCGCTCGCGAAGCCGCTCCGCGAAATCGTGCTGCCGTCGCCTGTGATTCCCGGCGCTTCGGCAAGGGTCCACTTCTGCAATGTCCAGCGCCCATCGCCTTGCGCCGCGAGCGGTGCGACTTGCGGAACCGGGCTGGCAACGGGCTTGTCGGGCGCGGTGGCGCTGCGGGGCAGGGTGGCGGGCGGCTGCGGCGTCAACTGGCCCTGCATCTGCCGCACTTGGAGCGGCCAGCGCGCGCTGGTCTCGGTGAACTGGACGAGGTCTGGATCGGGCGCCTTCGCCGCAGCCTTGCGGAGATCGTTCTGAGACACGGCGCCGCTATCCACGCGAAGCGCGATGAGCCGGGTAGAAGACTGCGATGACGCAACAAGCAACTTGGCAGGCGCGCCGGCCAGCGGTTGCGAGAGGCTGGCGGCAGGCTTGCCGTCGATGAACAGTCTCTGGCCGGTTTGTCCGCCGACGATGGCGTAATGATGCCAACCGCCCGGCCGGGAGGAAGGCGCGGCGGCAGTGCGTCCGCCGGAAACGAGCGCAGGCTTGCCATCTACCATCGCCAGGGAAAGCAAGGGCGCGCCGCCGCTATCGGCAACCGCCACGAGCGAACCACCACTGCCTTGAGCGCTGTCTTGGGCGAGATCGGCCCAGAAGGACAGTGTCCAGTCGCCCGCAGGAAATGCGGCGTCACTGGACCATGTGGGGGCGGCCGGGATGACCTGAAGATTGAAAGGTCCGGCAACTTGCGCAGAGGCCAAGGCGGAGATGGCCAGCGAGGATAAGGCGCAGGCCGCTCCGAAAACCGCGCGCGCGGAAATATTCGTCCGTTTCGTCATCCCCATCCCTCCGGTGCCTCGCGGGCATTGATCGTGCAAGAAAACACGGCTTCCGCTAAAAAGACAAATGTTTTTACATATTATCGCGCAGCTTTCTTTGCGGGGCCGCGTTGACGCCGGGCGTCAGGTCGGCGATGTGCCCGAAAACAAGGGCACAGGTTCACTGGAATCGGAATATCGATGAGAATTGTCATCATCGACGATAGCGGGCTGCGCGCGACGGTTCTGGAAGAGGGCCTGCGCGAGGCCGGATATGACGACATCCATATCGTTCCCCCGCGCGGCGCTTTCGTGGCGCGGCTCGAACGCATGGCGCCAGACGTCGTGCTGATGGACCTCGGCAGTCCTAGTCGCGACACGCTGGAGGAAATGCTCACCGTCAGCCGCGCGCTGGCCCGGCCGATCGCGATGTTTGTCGACCAGTCGGACGAGGCGATGATCGGTGCCGCCATCGACGCCGGTATCTCGGCCTATGTCGTCGATGGACTGCGCAAGGAGCGGGTGAAGCCGGTACTCGAACTGGCCGTGCGGCGTTTCAACGCTTTCGCCCGGATCCAGGCGGAACTGGAGGAAGCCCGCACCGCCCTGTCGGATCGCAAGGTGATCGACCGTGCGAAGTCGATCCTGATGGCGCAGCGTGCCCTGACCGAGCAGGAGGCTTATGCGCTGCTGCGTTCCAGCGCGATGAACCAGGGCAAGAAGATCGTCGATGTGGCGCAGGCGCTGATCACCGCCAGCGACCTGCTGGGAGGGGGACTATGACGACGAACTTGCGTATTGCCTTCCTTCCGCTCAACGACGTGGCCGTACTGGCCGCAGCCCGCGAGCGCGGCTTTGCGGAAGAGGAGGGGCTTGCCCTCGAACTGCTGCGCACGACCAGCTGGGCGACACTGCGGGACCGGCTCGTCTATGGCCAGGTTCAGGCCGCCCACATGCTGGCGCCGCTGGCCGTGGCCGTTACGCTGGGCCTCAGCCAGCAGCCCGCCGCGCTCGCCGCGCCCTACAAGCTGGGCGTCAACGGCAATATGCTGGTGACGAGCCGCGATTTCGCCGCCGCTCTGGACCCGGACCCCGCCAGCCGCATCACCGATCCGCTGGCCACCGCGCACGATTTTGCCGCCGCCATCGGGCTTTGGCGGCGCAAGCCGGTGATCGGCGTGGTTCACCGCTTCTCCAGCCACGCACTGATGCTGCGTTACTGGCTTGCCAGCGCCGGGGTGGATCCTGACCGCGACGTGGTGCTTCGGGTGCTGCCGCCTTCCCTGACGGTGGAGGCGCTCCATGCCGGCGAGATCGACGGTTTCATCGCCGGTGAGCCCTGGGGCAGCGCGGCGATCGATGCGGGGCTTGCCGAAGCCGTCGCCGTGGGAGAACGGATCTGGCGGCGCGGCGTGGAGAAAGTGCTCGCCTTTCGCCAGAATTGGATGGAGGAGAACCCGGAGGTCGTCGACCGGCTGCTGCGTGCGCTGGCGCGGGCGGCGGCGTGGTGCGATCAGCCGGAAAACCACGATGCGCTGGCGCACCTGCTCTCCGATCCGCGCTATGTGGACCAGCCTGCCGACCTGATCCTGCGCGGTTTGACCGGCCGGATCGTCACGCAGGCGGGGGAGGCTCCGATCGCCAACCCCGATTTCATGCTGTTCTCGCGCGAGGCGACGCCGTTTCCGTGGCGCAGCCAGGCGCTCTGGATCTATTCGCAGCTCGCCCGCTGGGGCATGGTCGAGCATTCGGCGGAGAATGCGGCAAAGGCAGGCGATGTCTTCCGGCCGGACGTGTTCCGCCGGGCCCTGGCCTTAAGCGATGTCCCCATGCCCGGCGCCAGCATGAAACTGGAAGGCGCCGTGGAACTGCCGCTCGCGGTAGGATCGAGAAAGGGCGACCTGACGCTGGGGCCGGATCGTTTCTTCGACGGCAGGGTCTTCGATCCCGAACGTATCGAGGACTATCTTGCCGGATTTACGCAAGGGCCCTGATTTGCGGCCGAATTCCGGGCCTTTGAAAATTGTGCCTTGCAACATGAGCCGAATCGCCCGATGATGAAGGCCTCACGCGACGCCGCGTGACTATTCGGGATGCGCTGTTCCAAGGGCGGAGCGCCATCCTCACCGAAATTCGCAGCAAAGCCGCTGACCGGGCTCACCCCATGGTGACGTCCGGCCTGCGGCTTTTTTCGTGTCCGTTTTATGGGGGACCTACGATGGCAACCGCTTATTGGGAACGTGACGGAGAGGCCGAAGCCGCCAACGACGCGCCGACGGCGCAGCCGCATGCCGTGCCGGCAACCAGCTTCTGGAAATCCGGGCATACGCCTACGCTGATCGCGGCTTTTCTCTACTTCGATCTGGCTTTCATGGTCTGGGTCCTGCTCGGGCCGCTGGCCCCGGAGATCTCCAAAAGCCTGGGGCTGACTTCGGCGGAAAAAGGGCTGATGGTGGCGACGCCCACGCTGGCGGGCGCGCTACTGCGGGTCGTCAACGGATTGCTGGTGGACCGCATCGGCCCCAAGCGTTCGGGCGCCATCAGCCAGTTGATCGTCATCGCCGGGCTCTTTCTCGCATGGTTCATGGGCGTGACCAGTTTCGCCGGCACGCTGGCACTGGGCGTGGTACTGGGCTTCGCGGGCGCCAGCTTCGCCATCGCCTTGCCACTGGCGAGCCGCTGGTATCCGGCCGAGCATCAGGGCAAGGCCATGGGGCTTGCCGGCATGGGCAATTCGGGCACGGTCTTGGCCTCGCTCTTCGCGCCGCTGCTCGCCAAGATGTTCGGGTGGAACGCGGTGCTGGGACTGGCCTGCATTCCGCTCTCGCTGGTCTTCGTCGTGTACATGTTGATGGCCAAGGACTCGCCGAACCAGCCTGCACCGCGCAAGCTGATCGACTATTTCGAGCCGCTCCGGCAAGGCGACGCCTGGTGGCTGATGGCCTTCTATGCCGTGACTTTCGGCGGCTTCGTGGGGCTTGCGGCATCGCTGCCGATCTACTTCACCGACCAGTTCGCCCTGACGCCGATCGTGGCGGGATACTGCACGGCGGGATGCGTCTTCGCGGGGTCGCTGGTCAGGCCGATGGGCGGCGCGCTGGCCGACCGGATCGGCGGCGTGAAAGCGCTGATGGCGGTCTATTTCGTTGCGGCGCTGGCCCTGGCCGGTGTCGCCAACGCCACCAGCCTGCCGGGCGCGCTCGGCATGTTCGTGGTGGCCATGCTGGCGCTGGGGACGGGCAACGGTTCGGTGTTCCAGCTCGTGCCGCAGCGCTTTCAGGCCGAGATCGGCGTCATGACCGGCCTTGTCGGTATGGCGGGCGGGGTGGGCGGCTTCTACCTCGCCAGTTCTCTGGGGCTGGCCAAGCAGATGACGGGCAGCTTCGCGCCCGGTTTCCTGATCTTCGCAGGGCTTGCTCTGGCGGCGCTGGTTTCGGTGGCAGTAGTGAAGAACCGCTGGCGCGCGACCTGGAAGACGGCGGCTCGCATATAATGGGAGAGCGCGGCGGTTGGACTTCATGGTCCGGCCGCCGCCTTCGATTTGCCCCCCCAGGAGACTTCACCGAATGCGATACCTGCTTGCTACGACGGCCGCGTTGGCCGCCGCGGGACCTGCCTGCGCCCAGGATTTCGAGGTCAGGCCGCTGGCGGAAGTACGCCTGCGCAATGAGCATGTCGATCAGGATGGGCTGCCGCGCGAAGCCGATGCGGTGACCGCGCGGGTGCGTACCGGGGTGGAGATCGGTTCGGGGCCGTGGAGCGCGACGGTTCAGGGTCAGGGTACGCTGGCCCTGGTGGACCACTACGACGACGGCCTTCACGGTCCTGCCGATCGACCGCAGATTTCCGATCCGCAGAACATCGGCCTTTATGTGGCACAGCTCCAGTATCGGACGAAGGGCGCCGTGCTGACGGCGGGGCGCCAGAAGATCGCGCTGGATGACGAGCGTTTCGTCGGCAATGCGCCCATTCGCGACAATGCCCAGACATATGACGCCGTCCGCGCCCAGCTTTCACCCGTGCGCGGCGTGAAGCTCGACTTATCCTATGCCTGGAGCGTACGCACCATCTGGGGCATCGACGGGCGCGGCGCACGTCAGCAGGCGATCGGCGGCGACAATCTCTTCGCCAACCTTTCTTACGCCACCCCGGTTGGAACGCTCACCGGTTTCGCCTATCTGGTCGATCAGGACGAGGCGGCAGTACAGGGATACCGGTTGTCCAGCAGGACTTACGGTGCGCGCTTCAGCGGCAGCCATGTATTTTCGCCTGCCGTGAAGCTGGACTATGTGGCCAGCTATGCCCGGCAGTGGGATCATCACCGCAACCCGAACGACTATAACGCCGATTACTGGCTGGGCGATGCCACGCTCGACGTCAGGGGCTGGAAGCTCAATGCGGGCTACGAAGTCATGGGCGCAGGCGACGGGACGCCTTTCACCAGCTTTCAGACGCCGCTGGGCAGCAACTTCAAGTTCCAGGGCTGGACCGACAAGTTCCTGACGACCCCCGCGAACGGTATTCGCGACCTCTATTTCGGCGGCGGTTACGGACTGAAGCAGGTGGGGCCGCTTTCGGGCGTTTCGCTCCAGGCGGTTTGGCACCGTCTCGACAGCGACCGGCTCGACCAGCATTACGGCAACGAGATCGACCTTCTCGCATCCGCGAAAGTTCGCAAGACGCTCGTTTCCCTGCGTTACGCCCATTACGACGCGCGGGAATTCGCAACCGATACCGACAAGTACTGGATCCAGCTCGACTGGACCTATTGATCGAGCGCCATAACGGAATCGCTTGAGCCCTCGGGCGATTCCACTTATGGTGCGGTGCAAAGGACGACGTTGTCCTTTCAAACCATAGCCGACGCGGTCCACTGACGGATCGGGGAAGCGCGAATGATGGCAAGGCCGCCATCCATACTCCCGGTGTTCAAGCCGGGGGTCTGGATGGCGGCCTTTTTCTTTTTCTCCCTTGTTTTTCTGGAGTCACGGGGATGGAATTTCAGGACGGGATCGAACCTTACGCAGACTGCGACGAAGCGCTGAAGGCGCCGGTGCAGGATGCGCGCGAACATCTTGTGGTCATCGGCAATGGCATGGCGGGATGCCGTGCGGTGGAGGAACTGCTCGCGCGGGATGCGGCTCGCTACCGCGTCACCATCTTCGGCGCCGAACCGCATGTGAACTACAACCGGATCATGCTCTCGCCGGTGCTGGCGGGTGAGAAGACGTTCGACCAGATCGTCATCAATACCCGGGAATGGTACGAAGAAAACGGCATCAAACTCGTCACTTCCGATCCCGTGGTCGCCATCGACCGGGCGGGCAGGACGGTTACCGCGCAGTCGGGCAGGACAGTCCGCTACGACCGCCTGCTGATCGCGACCGGCTCCGATCCGTTCATCATCCCCGTTCCCGGCAAGGACCTGCCCGGCGTCGTCTCGTTCCGCGACATGAAGGACGTGGACATGATGCTGGATGCCGCAGGAAAAGGCGGCGACGCGGTGGTGATCGGCGGCGGACTGCTGGGCCTTGAAGCAGCGCATGGCCTCAGCCTGCGCGGGATGAAGGTGACCGTCATCCACCTCATGCCGACGCTCATGGAACGGCAGCTGGACGAGGCGGCGGGCTGGCTGCTCAAGACGGCGCTGGAGGCGCGGGGCCAGACGATCCTGACCGGTGCCGACACGGCCGAGATCTACGGCGAGGGCAAAGTCGAAGGCGTGCGGCTGAAGGACGGGCGCGAGATCCCGGCCAGCCTCGTCGTCATGGCGGTGGGCATCCGGCCCGCCACGGCTCTGGCACGAGAAGCCGGGATCGCCGTCGGACGCGGCATCAAGGTGGACGATCACATGGTCACCAGCGATCCCGCCGTGCTGGCCGTGGGTGAATGTGTCGAGCACGATGGCAATGTCTATGGCCTTGTCGCGCCGCTCTGGGACATGTGCCGCAGCCTTGCCGACGGTCTGACCGATCGCCACAGCGGCTATCGCGGTTCGGTGACCTCCACCAAGCTGAAAGTCGCCGGGCTGGACGTGTTCTCGGCGGGGGATTTCTCGGGCGGGGAGGGCTGCGAGGATATCGTCCTGCGCGATGCCGCACGCGGGATCTACAAGCGGGTGATCGTGAAGGACGGCAAGATCGTCGGCGCCGTGCTCTACGGCGATACGGCGGACGGCAACTGGTATTTCGATCTTCTGAAGAAAGGCGAGGATGTCTCGGAAATCCGGGACTATCTGATCCTCGGTCAGGCTTTCGCATCGGGCGGGAGCGCGGACCCGTTGGCGGCGGTGGCGGCGCTTTCGGACGACGCCGAAGTCTGCGGCTGCAACGGGGTTTCCAAGGGGCAGGTCACGAGTTCCATCGCAGGCGGCGCATGCAGCCTCGATGCCGTGCGCGCCACTTGCAAGGCTTCGGCAAGCTGCGGCTCCTGCACCGGCCTGGTCGAAAGCCTGCTGGCACTGACCTTGGGCGAGGAAGTGAAGACCGGTCCCAGGACCATGTGCAAATGCACCAGCTTTACCCATGACGACGTGCGCCGCGAGATCGTGGCACAGGGCATGAAATCGATCCCGGAAGTCATGCAGAAGCTGCACTGGTCCACCCCGGACGGCTGCTCTTCGTGCCGGCCGGCGCTCAACTACTACCTGCTCTGCGCGCTGCCCGGCGAATACGAGGATGACCAGCAGAGCCGCTTCGTCAACGAGCGCATGCATGCCAACATCCAGAAGGACGGCACTTATTCGGTGGTTCCGCGCATGTGGGGCGGCCTCACCAATCCGCGCGAGCTGCGCGCGATTGCCGATGTGGTGGAGAAGTACGATGCGCCGATGGTCAAGGTGACCGGCGGCCAGCGCCTCGATATCTTCGGGATCAAAAAGGAAGACCTGCCTGCCGTCTGGGCCGATCTCAATGCGGCGGGAATGGTTTCGGGCCACGCCTACGGCAAGTCGCTGCGCACGGTGAAGACCTGCGTGGGCAGCGAGTGGTGCCGCTTCGGCACTCAGGATTCCACCGGCCTCGGCGTGAAGACCGAGCGGATGACCTGGGGCTCGTGGATGCCGCACAAGTTCAAGATCGCGGTCTCCGGCTGCCCGCGCAATTGCGCCGAGGCGACGATCAAGGACTTCGGTATCGTCTGCGTGGACTCGGGCTATGAACTCCACGTCGGCGGCAACGGGGGCATTCACGTCCGCGCCACCGACTTCCTCTGCAAGGTCGCGACCGAGCAGGAGGCACTCGATTACTGCGCCGCCTTCGTCCAGCTCTACCGCGAGGAGGCGCGCTATCTTGAGCGTACCGCGCCGTGGATCGAGCGGGTCGGGGTGGACTATGTGAAGCAGCGGATCGTCGAGGACGATACCGGCCGAGAGGCCCTGCGATCGCGCTTCCTCTATTCGCAGAGCTTCAGCCAGGAGGACCCCTGGGCCGAACGTGCGGCCGGGCGGAACACCGAACTGCATCAACACCTCGAACCCTTGGCCTCCCAGGAACTGGCCGCAGCGGAGTGACGCGCATGAACGACTGGATCGATATCGGCACCCTCTCCGACATTCCCTTGCGCGGTGCGCGCACCGTAAAGCTGGAGGGCGAGAAGGAGATCGCCGTGTTCCGCACCGGGGATGACCGGATATTCGCCCTGGTGAACGAATGCCCGCACAAGAAAGGGCCTCTCAGCCAGGGCATCGTCCATGGCCATTCGGTCGCCTGTCCCCTGCATAACTGGAACATCGCGCTCGCCAGCGGCGAGGCGCAGGGCGAGGACAAGGGCTGCACCCCGACGATCGCCGTGAAGCAGGAGGGCGAGCGTATCCTGATCGCCCGCCCGCAAGTGCTGGAGGTTGCCGCCTGATGGTGGGGGGCCTCATGGCGCGCCCACTGATCGCACCGGGCGAAGTATGGCTGGTGGGCGCGGGGCCGGGCGATCCCGACTTGCTCACCCGCAAGGCCGAGCGGCTTATCGAGGCGGCGGACGTCGTGTTCCATGATGCCCTGGTCGGTCCCGGCGTTCTCGATCTCATCCCCCAGGCAACACGGCGGGTCAGCGTCGGCAAGCGCTCCGGCCGTCACAGCAAGGAACAGGGTTCGATCAATGACCTGCTTCTGGAAGCGGCACGGGCGGGCAAGCGGGTGGTGCGGCTCAAGGGCGGCGATCCGTCTATCTTCGGCCGGTCGGCGGAAGAGATGAACCATCTTGCCGCCGCAGGGGTAACGGTTCGCATCTGCCCGGGCATCACCATCGCCAGTGCCGCTGCCGCCAGCGGTCTGGCTTCGCTGACCTTGCGCGGCGTGGCGCGGGGCCTGACCCTGGTGACCGCGCATCTGAAGGCAGGCGAGCCGCTGCAATTGGATTGGCAGACGCTGGCCCGGCCCGGCGGTACGCTGGGCGTCTACATGGGCCGCGCCGCAGCGGGCGAAATCGCCCGCTCGCTGATCTCGGCGGGCCGCGATCCCGACACGCCCGTAATGATCGCGGTCAACGTCTCGCTGCCCAGCGAGCGGCTGATTCGGGGCAAGCTTTCCGCGCTGGCCTTCCTCGTTGCCGCGATCAGCGACGACGATCCGACCCTGCTGCTCATCGGCGAGGCGGTGGAGGCCCGGCAGGTCATCGCGGCGCCGGCCTTTTCAGACTGTGAGATCGGTGCGGCCTCATGACCGCACCGATCCTCCAGGTCAGTCGAGATAGAGCGCGCGCAGTTTGGCGATCTGCGGCGCATCCAGGCCCATCTCGTCCTTGAAGTAGCCCATGGCGCCGCCGCGATGTGCATCGAGCGCCTTGAAGGCCGCTTCGATGTAGCTGCGGTCGGCCTTCATGAAGGCAGCCTGCACGGCAGGCCGCAGCGACATAAATGCCTGGCCGGTCGCCGCGCTCGGCCCCGTCTTCGCCTTTGCCATCGCGGCGGGTAGGTACTGGTTGGTCAGCAGGTAATCCTGAATGACCGTCTCGCGCGGCACGCCGAGTGCCGTGAGCAGAAGCGCGGCGGACACGCCGGTACGGTCCTTTCCGGCCGAGCAGTTGAACGCCAGCGGCGCATTGCCCGCAAGCAGCTGGGCGAACATGCGCTTGAACTGCGGCGCGAAGGTCTCCAGCATCGTCGGATAGCTTTTCGCCATGATGGCGGAGGCTGCTTCGGGCGTGATCTTGCTCAGGTCTTTCGGCATGAGGCCGATCGCCATGCCGTCGTAGTCTTCGGCGAACACGGTGGGGCCGGTCCCGGCAGCCCAGGGCATCGGTTCGGCCTTGCGCTCGCCCTTGTCGCGGTAGTCGCAGATCGTCCTTACGCCCAGCTTGTCGAGATAGCCGAGATCGTGCGCGGTCAGGTCCACCATCGAGCCCGAGCGGAACAGCATGCCCCATTTCACGGTATGGCCATCGGCCGTGCGATAGCCGCCGAGGTCGCGGAAGTTCCGGCCGCCTTCCAGCGGCAGCAGCCGCTGGTGAGGGCTTGCCTCAGCCGATGCCGGAGCAGGAGATTGCGCCAGCGACTGGATCGCGGGCTGTGCGAGCAGGCCGAGCGCGAGGATTGCGCCGGCGGAAATGCGCCAGTTCATGATGTCTCTTCCGTTTCAGGGGTTCAGTACTTGACGGTCGCGGAGATGCCGAAGGTGCGCGGATCGTTGAAGATCCCGTAATAGCCCAGTGAAGATCCGCCATTCGCTCTCACGAAAGTGTAGGATTCGTTGAACAGGTTGCGCGCCCAGACCGAGAGTTCCAGGTCCGGCCCGCTCGCCATGCGGATATCTGCCAGGGCGACGCGGCCGTTGACGATGAACGACGATCCGGTCTTCGTGGGATCGTTTGCCATCGAATACTGGCCCGAGGCGTAGTTGCCGTCGAGGTGGAAGCGCAGCGTGGACGTGCCGATCGGCAGTTCGTAGTCGATGGCGCCGCTGGCGGCATGCTCGGGCGTGTAGACGGTGTAGACCTGAACCAGCTTGTCCCCGTCGAACGGGTTCGGAGCGGGCGGCAGGTGAACGTCGGTATAGGCATAGGAACCCGTGATCGTCAGGCCCTGGAACGGGTTGAGCGTCAGATCTGCCTCGATACCCTTGATGCGGCCTTGCCCCTCGGCATTGCGGGTTTCGGTGGTGGTCCGCGTCGAATTCAGCACCGGGGCGTTGAAGTCGATCTGCATGTCCTTGTAGGCCGAAGTATAGGCCGCGATGTTGAAGCGGGCATGGCGGTCGAAGAATTCGGTCTTGGCGCCGATTTCGAAGGTGGAAACCGATTCCGGGTTGAAAGCGTGGTAGCTCTGCGAACGGCTGTTGGCGCCGCCTGCCTTGTAGCCGGTGCTCCACTTTCCGTAGACATGGACGTCTTCCGACACGTCCACGGCAAGGTTCACCATCGGATCGAAACGGTTCCAGGAATCGTCGAGAGTGTAGTCGGTATCGACGCCGTTCACCTTGTCGAGCCTGCCGGTCTTGGCATCATGGGTGAAACGGCCGCCTGCGGTGAGGTGGATGATCTCGTTCAGCATTTCCGGCGTCCAGGTCGCCTGGCCGAACACGCCGATGCTCTCGGTCCTGGCGTGGCTGGCGCGATCCGGGAACGGGATCGACGAGGTGGGCGTGTCGAGAATGGTGTAGCCGGTGCCGTCCGCGTTCCACTTGTTCGTGTAGGGCGTCCAGGCGTTGTCGTGTACCTTCTCGTTGTAATAGAAGCCCCCGGCCACGAAATTGAGGTGCTTCATCGTGCCGATCAGCTGCACTTCCTGGCTGTACTGCTTCTGCCACACGTCAGCGAGGCTGAAGCGGGCGAAATTGGTGTTGTCGCTGTAGCCCTTGATGAAGACGCCCAGGTTGGCGGCGCCGTTGTCGTTCTGGGTCTGGGTCAGCTCACGATAGGACGTGATCGATTTCACTTCGAGTTCGGGCGAGACAGTCCAGTCCAGCGTCAGCAAGTGGCCGTGCGTCTTGCCGAGCGCCCAGGGCTGGGGCACGCCGATATTCGCGGTCTTGGCGCGATCGGGCTGCATCTGGAGCAGGGGGCCGGTAGTCTTGGTCAGAAGCTGAAGGTAGTAGGGCGTCGTTTCGTCACGCGAGATGTCGAACGAGTAGAGCGCGTTGAAATTGCTGCTCGGCTCCCAGAGTACGGCCGCATGCAGGCCCTTCTTGTTGTAGGCGTTGAAATCGTGCTCACCGGCCAGCGGATTGTCCACCGTGCCGCCGCGCGTGGTGATCAAACCGTCCAGCTTGACGGAGAAGTTGGCGAAGCTGGGCAGGTCGAGGTGCAGGCTGGCCTCGCGGGAATCGTAGTTGCCGACGCCTACCGAGGCGCGGGCCCCGAGCTCGCCGCTGGGCTTCTTGGTGACAATGCTGATCGCGCCGCCTTCGGTGTTGCGGCCGAACAGCGTGCCCTGCGGACCCTTGAGCACTTCGATGCGCTCGACGTCGTAGAGCGCCGAACCTAGGCCCTGGGCGCGGCCCATGAACACGCCGTCGATATAGACGCCCACGCCCTGGTCTCGCGCGGGCTGGTTCGCATCGCCCAGAGTGCCCACGCCGCGCATGCCGACCGTCAGCGCCGAACTGCGCGAGAACATCGGCGCAATGCGGAGCGAGGGGATCGAACCGTCCGCCAGCGATTCCAGGGAAACGACATGGCGGTTCTGAAGGTCCTGACTGCTGACGACCGCAATCGAGATCGGCGTCGTCTGCAGGTTGGTCTCCCGCTTCTGCGCACTGACGACGATGTCGTTAAGGCCCGACCCGGCCTCCACTGCGGCGCTGTCGACGGCTGCTTCTGCCGTGTCGGCTGCCTGTGCTGCACCTGCCGTCAGGAGCGCACCTAATGCGCTGCCGGCCAGGACGATGGAACGGAACGGTATGGATTGACGGACGAGCATTGGGACGACCCTCATGGTGATGACGGGGCGTCGGCTAGAACGTCTGTATGTCAACTGTGTTACGCTTGTTTCAATTGTTGGGCCAGTGTGGAACGCCTCGCTTGTTACGACGTTCAGCCTTATGGCGGTGTCAACGCATCTGTGGTTGGCCTCGGCTTCAGCATCGGAAAAAGGCTGTCTGTAAAACGTGATAATTCCTGAAATTACAGAATTTTCATCGCAGGATAAGCTTATCCGCGCTGCGCTGGGCCTATGGGCGAATCAGGGGCATTCGGCGATGTCCGCAAGGGCATTGTCCCGTGTGACGGGGCTCCCGACCTCCAGTATCTATCATCACTTCGGTTCAATGGAACAGTTGTTGCAGTCCGCTCAGGCCTATGCGCGGGACGCCGCGCAGGTCTGGGTGGAGCGCAAACTGCATGAACTGGCCGGGTGGCCTCGCGACGGAGGCCCCGATTCGATGGCTCGGGCGCTCGCAGTTCTCGTGGATGACTGGACGGTCGAATGCCGGGAACTGGCTTTCGCATCGACCCAATGCCATCTGCTCGCCCAGCGCGATCCTTCCTATCTCGCTGCGATCGATGCATGGCGCGATCTCTGGGCTGGGTTCTGGGCCGAGATCGGCGCACGGGCCGGACTGGCGCACTATGCGGCGCCGACATCCTATGTTTTCGAAGCAACGGCGCAGTTCCACCTGATCCGCTGGAATCGCATGATAGACCGCGCCGCACTCGACGAATTCTGTAGCGGATGGGGGCTCTGGCTGTCCGGTAGCCTGGCCGCGGAAGGGCCATGGCGGCGCCATGCCCGCGAAATCGCGCTGACTTCGGCGCCCGAGTTGCCTGCTCAGAACGGCTTGGCCGAAGCCATTGCCGAGGGGGCGGCCGATGTGGTGGAAGAGGCCGGCATTGCCGCGCTGACGCATCGGGCGGTTGCTGCCCGTGCGGGCGTCACGCTGGGCGTGGTTTCGTACAACTTCCGTACGAGCGCGGATCTCGTCCGTGCGGCGTTCGACGCGATCTATCGCAGGGTGACGCAGCCGAAAGCCGAAGCGGACACTGATAGAGCCGGGGATACCGCAGGCTGGGCGGAGCCGCTGGTGGCGTGGCTCGATTTCCCGTCGCAGCCACGCCGCCTCGCTGCAATGGAGGAGCTGATGCTTGCGGTGGCGCGCGACTCGGACTTGCGGGACTTCGGGCCGCAACTGCGTTACTTGCGAGGGCGCAGCAGCCGCGTGCAACTTGCGACGCTGTTGGGGGTGAATGCCCCGATTTCACCGCTGGACGCGGCGCTCTACTCCACCATGGTATCCGGTCAGCGCCGGGCCTTGATCGAACGGCCCGCGGCGGAAATTCAGGCGAGCCTGGACCAGACGGAGGCTTTGATCGGGACACTTCGCAGCGCGTGAATGACGCCCGGTCGGGCTGGCCTGACCGGGCGTCATTCAGAGGTTCAACTCAGTGCGCTATCAGAAGCTGGCGCCGACCGAGAAGAGAACGGTGGAACCGGCAATCTGCGATCCGTTCTTCGTCGAAGAGAAGTTCGGCTGCAGGTAGGCGCTCTGCGACTTCGAGATGTCGGTATCGACATAGGCGACGCCCAGGGTGACGGGGCCAAGCGCGAGGTCGGCACCCAGCATCCAGTCGAGATATTCGCCGGTAGGCGCGACGCTGGTGCCGTTGGGACCGAGGCCGGAGTTGCCGTTCGAGTAGCCGAAGTGCGCCTTGAGGGTCAGCGGGGTATCCGGGATGGCGGTGTTGCCGTCGACCCAGAGATAGACGTTGTCGGTCTTGGCGCCGAAGTTGCCGATACCGTCGGCATAGTCCGCGCCGCTGGCGTAGACCTTGCCCAGTGCCTGCTGCTTGGGTGCATAGGCGACGCCGACAAGGAGGTTGGCCGGGCCGACGGCGCCGGAAAGCTTCACATAGGGTTCGGCGAAATCGGTGTCGGAAGCGCCGCCCGGATACATGTACCAGGTCAGGCCGACGTCCAGCTTCACGCCGCTGGTGATTTCGGTGGCGAAGCCGCCCACGAGGTCGAGTTCCATATTGGAGCCGCCGAAGGTTCCCCAGCCCGAAAGGTTCGAGGCCCAGGTGCCGACGTAGACGCCGCTTTCATGCGAAACGGTAATGCCGCCCTGAACGGCCATTTCCTTGTCGGTCTGCGAGACGCCGCGGAAACGATAGTCGGATACGAGGCCGACGGTGCCGGATACGGTAATCTCGCTCGGGGCCTCTTCCTGGGCCATTGCGGGAGCGGAGAATGCCAGACCGGACGCGGCAAGGCCCAGAAGGCCTGCGGCAAGACGGATTTTCATAATGGAACGCCCTCATGTTGACTGTTGTCGCGTTCCATCCTGCGGCCTGCAGCCGGACCCTGCATTCATGGCGGGCCTGTTTCGTGCAGACCTGGACATTTCTACATGCAGAAATTTTGCCTGTACAGTCCGTTTTGTAACAAAAATGTTTTGATGAAAGTCCAGAGGCCCAAAAAGAAACCGGGCGGACCTTCTGAAGGACCGCCCGGCAAGGAGAGGGACGCGGACGTGAGGGTGTCCGCGCCTTACGAGATGTGAAGCCCGGTCATGCCGCCACGGGTAGCGGCCGCAGGATCGGCGCGGGGCCGGTCACGCGGTCTGCATGGCCGCTCTGACGGCGACGGTTCAGCCATTCGCTGATGGTTTCGGCCGTCGTATGGTCCATGACCTTCAGCTGCCCGAGGTCGAGATGGACCGGGCGGCCGTGCGGCAGCTTTTCCAGCACCTTGTTAAGGCGGGTAAGCCCCAGGAAGGTTGCGCCGCCGCCAAGGGCGAGACGCGTCGCTTCTCCGGCCTCATGCTCTTCGACATTGAGCTTCAGGTTGCGGAAGTGCGGGGCGAGTTCAAGCACGGTAAGGGCCAGACCTGCGAGAACGCCGGTCAGGAGGTCGGTAGTGACCACGAGAACGAACGTCACTGCCCAGATCGCGGCCGGAAACGCGCCGTAGTTTTGGAACAGGTGGCGGACATGGCTGAGGCTTACCAGGCGCCAGCCGGTCACCACGAGGACGCCGCCCAGGGCTGCCATCGGCACTTCGCGCAGAAGCCAGGGCAGCAGTGCAATGAAGCCGAGGATCCAGGTGCCGTGCAGGATCGTCGAGAGACGGGTCCGGGCGCCGGCTTGCACGTTGGCAGAGCTGCGCACGATCACGCCCGTCATCGGCAGCGCGCCGAACACGCCGCAGAGCAGGTTGCCGATGCCCTGGGCGCGCAGTTCCTTGTCGTACTTGGTGCGCACGCCGTCATGCATGCGATCGACCGCGGCGGCCGAAAGCAGCGTCTCGGCGCTGGCGATGAAGGCGATCGCCAGGGCGGCGATAATCAGTGCCGGATTGCCGAGAGGGGCAAACCAGCCGCGGTCGGTCGGCAGCGTGAACGCCGCACCGATCGATTCCGGTACGGCGATACGGGCGACGTCGAGGCCCATGGTCCAGGCGACAGCGGTTGCCGCGACGACACCGAGCAGGGCGCCGGGGACCAGCCCCATGCTCTTGGGGCGAACCTTTTCCCATCCGAGCATGACGGCCATCGTCAGCACACCGAGCATAAGCGCGAGTTCGGTGGATGCGATATTGCCGGGATCGAGACCGAGAACGCGGGCGGGCATCATCGCCATGTTCTCCAGCCCGCTCGACATCGGCTTCTGGTCGAAGAGGATGTGAAACTGGCCGATGACGATCAGCGCGCCGATACCGGCGAGCATGCCGTGAACGACGGCGGGGCTGATGGCACGGAACAGGCCGCCGAGACGCAGGGCGCCGGCGACAAGCTGGAACACGCCTGCAAGCAGCAGCACCGGGCCGAGTGCTTCCAGGCCGTGCTCGCGCACGAATTCGAAGACGATAACGGCAAGGCCGGCCGCCGGCCCGCTCACCTGGAGAGGCGAACCTGCCAGAAGGCCGACCACGAGGCCGCCGATAATGCCGGTCACGAGCCCCTTTTCAGGGGGCACGCCCGAAGCGATGGCAATCCCCATGCAGAGGGGCATGGCCACCAGGAACACCACGATCGATGCCGTGAAGTCCCGGCCGAAGTGGGCGAAAGGCCCACTCCGGCTTGCCTCCTGAGAGGTGGCGGCGGGGGAGGTCACTCCGCTGCCTCAGCCAGTTCAGTGGCGAAACGCGCCTTGGCGGCGAGTGCCACGGGCAGTGGGCTGTCTTCACGCAGCGGCACGAACTGGCCGGTGTCGCCGTCGAGGCCGAGGACCTGACCGGCGTGAATGTCCACGAACCAGCCGTGCAGCGTCATTTCGCCGCGCGCGATGGCCGCGGCGACCGAGGGGTGCGTGCGCAAGTGGCTGATCTGCGCGATGATGTTTTCGAGGGTGATCGCGCGGACGCGGTCGTTGCCTTCGAGATCGCCGTGGCAGGTGCTGACGATGTGCTCGGCGGCGGCGCCGTGCTTGAGCCAGGCGGCCACGTTGGGCATGGTCTCAAGGCCGGTCGGGTCGCTCAGCGCCTTCATGGCGCCGCAGCCCGAGTGGCCGCTGATGATGATGTCGCGCACGCCGAGGGCGGCAACGGCATATTCCACGGTGGAGGTCACGCCGCCGTTCTGGGTAGCGTAAGGCGGCACCATGTTGCCGGCGTTGCGGCAGACGAAGAGGTCGCCCGGCTGGGCCTGCATGATCTGTTCCGGCACGATACGCGAGTCCGCGCAGGAGATCATCAGGGCCTTGGGCTCCTGGCCTTCGTTGGCCAATTTGCCGAACAGTTCGCTGCTGGCGGGGAAAATGGTCTTCTCGAAGTGGAAGACGCGTCCGATCAGTTCGTTCACTCTCGTCACCTTTCCTTGTTTCAGGTGCTCCGCGCGCCGGAGGGGATGGGGGACGGGCGCGGAGCTTGGCGATGAAAGTTACGGATCGCTGTTGTCGCCCGTCGTGCCCCATTGTCAGGAAATGTTGCTGCGATGCAGCGTAGATGAACGGCAATTCAGGAAAAGGCCGCAGTTTCTGGTGATTTCCCGAGCACGCGAGAAATGTTTCCGGGCATTGCCGAACTATAACAAGCGCTTGGATGAATCGCCCCGTGAGAGCGATGGAAGCAGCGTGCTTCAGTTCTTTGCGAGAGGGAGGCGAATCGTTGCGCGAAGGCCGCCCTCGGGCCGGTTCCTCAGATCCAGCGTGCCGCCTTCGAGCCGCACCGCCTTGCGCACGATTGGCAGGCCCAGCCCCATGCCCGCGGTGTCGCGGGCGCGGGCGGTATCGAGCCGGACGAAAGGTTGCAGCGCATCGGTGATGCGGTCTTCGGGAATGCCGGGGCCGTCGTCATCCACGGTGATTTCCGCAGCGCCGCCGTCCCGGCGCAAGCCGACGCGGACATTGCCGCCATAGTGCAGCGCATTTTCGATCAGGTTCGAGAGGGCGCGCCGGATCGAAACCGGGCGCGCCATGATTTCCAGGCTCGAAAGCCCCGAATAACTGGCGTTGGCGCCGCGGTCGGCGGCGGTATCGACAAGGGTTTCCGCCATGATGGCAAGATCGATGCGCTCGGCGGGGATCTGGGTGCCGCCGGTATCGACATAGGCCTGGATCGAATCGAGCAGCATCCGCATCTCGTCGATGTCGTGATTGATGCCGTCGCGGACCACGGGATCGATATCCCCGTCGTCAAGCCGCAGCCGCATCCGCGAGAGCGGCGTTTTCAGGTCGTGGCCGATGGCCAGCATGGTGTGGGTGCGATCGAGCAGCGACTGGTGGATGCGCTCCTGCATCTCGTTCATGGCGCGGATCAGTTCGCGCATTTCGTCGGGGCCGCGTTCAGGCACGAGGCGGGGCGGGCCTACGCCGAAATGTCGGGTGGCGCGGATCAGCGAACGCAGCGGGTTGAGCGCGGCGCGCAGAAGCAGCCAGGCCAGTGAAATGAGCAGCAGGGTGGGCAGGACCAGGCTGGCGAAGCGGCCGATACTGAGGTTCCAGGCCGACCGGGCATGGGTCCTGAAATCGAGCACCGCACCGTTGGTCAGCCGCAGGGAGCCGCCGATATTGCCCTCGCGCGGAATGGATTCGAGGTGCAGTTCGAGATCGCTATGTGCCAGTTCCGGGGCCATCTCGATCACTTGCGCGCGCAAGTTGGCAAGGCCCAGAGAACCGCGATAGCGCCTGCCCTGTTCGTTCAGGCGAAGCGAGAACTGCGCAGTGCTGAGCGCGGATGTGACGGTCTGGCGGTCATCCGTATCGGCATGCTCGATGGCGCGGCTGGCCAGTACCAGGTTTTCGGCAATGCGCTGGGCATCGTCCCGGCGCAGTTCGAACGTGTTGGCACGTTCGAACAGCACCGTGTTGCAGATCACGTCGATGACGAAGACCAGCAGGAGGACTGCAATCAGCCGTTCGGGCAGGCCGAAGCGCCGGAACAGACGGAACCGGCGCAAGTTCATCAGGCGCGCGTGACCTCGGCCTTGAACATGTAGCCGACACCGCGAACGGTGACGATCGGCGATTCCGCGCCTTCCGCCTGGAGCTTGCGGCGCAGGCGGCTGACGAGCACGTCCACGCTGCGATCGGAACTGTCGCCCAGGCGCGAGCGCGAAAGCTCGATCAGGCGTTCACGGCCCAGCACGCGCTGGGGATAGGCCAGGAATGTGGCCAGCAGGTCGAATTCGGCACCGGTCAGATCGACCATGGCGCCGGTGGGAGAGCGCAGTTCACGTCGCGCCATGGAGAGATTCCAGCCCTCGAAATGGATCGATTCGGGGGTGCGGCCATCGGCGACGGTATCGCTTCCGTTGAATTCGGCGGTGGCGGGATTGTTGCCGCCACGGCGCAGTACCGCACTGACGCGGGCGGCGAGTTCACGGGTGCTGAAAGGCTTGGCGAGATAGTCGTCCGCGCCCAGTTCGAGGCCGAGCACGCGGTCTTCCTCGCTGCCTCGGGCGCTGATGAAGATCACCGGAATGTCGCATTCGCGGCGCAAGCGGCGGAACAGGTCGAAGCCGCTGGTGCCGGGAAGCATGATGTCCAGCACGACCAGGCTGACCGGGCCTTCGCGCAAGGTCACCCACATTTCCGCGCCGGTGGCGGCGGTGAGCACATTGAAGCCGCTCTGGCGCAAGGCGCGGGCGGTCAGCGTGCGCAGGGGGCCGTCGTCTTCCACCAACAGGATCGTCGGGGTGGGCATCGGGCCGTCGTCGAGATGGCGATAGATGGGGGCTGTCGTGTTGTTCATCGTCTCTTCATGCACAGATGTAGGTTTTCCGGCGCGGCTTGGCAAACGGCGCCTGTGGTTTGCCGGTAAAATCGCTGCACCGAACGGCCGCCAGGTGGCTGGCATGCGTTCGGTGGTTGATCGTTACCAGCTGCGGGAGGCGGCGTTCCCGACACTGAGTCCGGGACGGGACTCGGTGAGGGCGGGAACAGTGCCAAGCGGCTCGGAAGCGACCGCAGTCACCATCACGGGCCGTAGCCATTTTATCGTATACGGATCTCCAATTTCTTCGGATCCGAATCTGGCCATGCTTCGTGTCTTTCCTTGTGCGGGAATGTTACGAAGTGTTTCTGTGTGGAGATATTTTGCAATCAACCAGCAAGGATGTGGAAATGTGGGTCTCTCCGCATCACGATCCTCGCATCATGCACTGCTGCGGTGGTTTAATCGCAAATTCGCCGCAGTTCCATAGCGCTTTGTCAGGCGTGCCGGGGCGGCGCACGAACGAGAAGGACATGGCGTCGACCGAGTTTCCCGAAAGCGGGAGGCTTTGTGCGCGGCGCGAAGGGTCGGTCCAGCCAATGAAGCGGCACTCTTCCAACCCGGCACAGCGCTGCTCGGCGATGTCCAAGAAGGTCGTCGGAGCATGGGCCGGAAGCGTGACGAGGAACAGACCGGGTGCCGACGCTGCCAACGCATTCGGTGCGTCGCTGTTTTCCGCCAATGCTGGTGAGGCATCCCCGTCTGGATCTGTGCCGGCATGGGCTATGGAGAGGTTCGCGAGACGGGCAATCCGGGGCTCGCCGCCGAGATAGCGCCGGTTGAAGGCGGCAGAGGCACCGATACTTCCCCGCCAGCGAAAGAACAGGTGGGTATCGACCACGGCGAGCTTGTCCATCTCGCGGTCCCACGGCGGGCTGACCCAGTCGGTGTGGTAGTGGGTCGCTTCGCCTACCGTGCCTTCGACCCGGCCGAGCAGCATTTCCGCAGCCGTCTCTCTGGCCTGCCGCCAGTCCCGGAGAGAAGGCCGCCGCCGATCGAGCGAACCGTCGCACGTGAAAGTGAACTGGCATCCCGTCACGCGTTCGGCTCCGGCAAAGACGACGCCGCAGATCGTGGCGGGGAATGCGGCATGGCGGACCCGGTTGAGCACGACCTGCGCCACCGCCCGCTGCCCTGCCGCTTCGCTGCCCGCCTCGTAGTAATCCGCAGCGGCGAGACAATCGATCGCCCGCGCCCGGTCTTCCGCGCCGGAGCCGAGGTAGAAGGGGCGAGCGGGGGATAGTGCCACAGGGATGGCGGCCTTGCTCGTGGTAAGCAGACCTGCGCGCGATGTGCCCCCTCGTGAAACCGGCAGTCCTGGAGCGGATATGGGCACCGAGTTCAGCGGAACCTTCTCGGCGGGCGCCGTCAGGATCGCGGCGCCCAGGAGAAGGGCGCCCTGCCGGATCACAGGTTCTGGTTGGCCGCAGCGGGATGCCCGGCATCGACCAGAGCCGCTTCCTCGATCCCCGCAAGATGCCCGTAGCGGCTCACGACTTTCCCGAGCGGCCGGGTAATGCGCAGCAGGGTATCGGCCACGATCATGACTTCCTCCGGCAGAGGATGGCTGATGAAGTGAACCGGACTGGCGGTCAGGCCGTAGGCGCCGCTGTTGTGAACGGCGAGGAGATCGCCCTCCGCAAGGCGAGGCAGTTCCACGCCGCTCGCGAGCCGGTCTATCGACGTGCAAAGCGGCCCGACCACATCGACAGCCTCCAGTTCGTCGTCTTCCCTCTGGCCGAGCCGATGCATCCGATAATTCCGGCGCACCACCATGCCGAAATGACCGGAGGCGGGAAGATGGTTGTTCATGCCGCCGTCGCAGATGGCGATATGCCGTCCGCGCGATAGCTTGGTGGAAATCACGCGCGTCACGAAGTAGCCTGCCTCTGAAACCAGGTATCGCCCCAGTTCCAGCACTATCCGGGTCTCGGCATAGCGGGACAGGTTCTTCAGGTCTGCAAGTGCGGGCAGGAAGGCCGCGGAGACGGCGGAGAGGTCCAGCGGCGTGTCGTTCTCATGGTAGGCAACGCCGAGCCCGGAACCCAGGACCAGCATTTCGGGTACGATGTCATGCGTGGAACAGAGCCGGTCGAACAGACCGAGCAGATGGCCATAGGTTTCCGTGATCGCTTCGGCCTTGAGGCACTGGGTCCCGGCATAGCTGTGCAGGCCTGCAAGTAGGAGGCCGGGAAGAGCGACGATCGCGGCCAGGGCGGCGTCGGCCTCTTCAACGTCGATGCCGAAAGGCGTCGGACGGCCCGACATCTGGTCGCCGAACCCCTTGGGCAGGCTGGCAGGCGAGATCCTGACCAGCACGGGCTGAACTTTGCCCAGGCTGCGCGCGATGCTGTCGGCCAGTCTTGCCTCGCGCAGGGATTCAATCACGAGATGGCCCACTCCGGCCCGGATCGCCTCATCTATCTCCACCTCGCGCTTGCCCGGGCCGGTGAAACTCAGCAGCGCGGTGTCCCACCCAGCTTCCTGAGCCAGGCGCAGTTCTCCGGCCGAGGAAATATCGAGTTGCTCGATCCGGCCCGACAGCCATTCCAGCAGGGCCGGGTTGGGATTGCTCTTGACCGCGTAGCTGAACTCTACTGCGCCGCTGAAGCTGTCGCGTAGTAGATCGATGCGCTGCTCGATCGGTGCAGTGAGGTAGACGAAGCAGGGGGTTCCGAAGCGTTCGGCGGCTTTTTCCAGCAAGGCGTCCCTGTCGCCCGCCGTCACGCCGCCAGCTTTCTCGCGAAGTCCAGAATGCGCGAGGCCGTATCGAAGTTCTCCAGCGTCACATCCTCGGCGCGGATCTCGGTGCCGGTTTCGCGCTCGACGTACATGATGAGGTTGAGCATCGCCACGGAATCGAGAGCGCCGCTGGAAAACAGTGGGGTTTCGGCATCCACTTCGCCGTCAAGTGCAGCAAATTCGGCGATGGCGCGGATCAGGCTGTCTTCCGTTAGGGGCATGGCTGGACTTTCTCAGGCGGGAGCGGAGGGCTGAGGAGCGGGAGGTTCGGCGGGAGGTTGGCACTCACGGATCACTTCGGGCCGCGCCAGCTTCCCGCTGGCAGTGCGGGGCATCGCCTGCGGCCAGACGTGGATGCAGTGCGGCACCATGTAGGCCGGCATGACCGAGCGGCAGTGCGCGCGCAGGGCCTCGCAGGTTGCGTCTCCCAGCAGGGTCACGGCAATCTGCACCGCCTGGCCCAGCATTTCGTCCTGCACGCCAAAGGCAACCACGTCGGCGGCAAGGCCGCTGCGATAGACGAGGTCTTCCACTTCCTCGGGACTGACGCGGTAGCCGCTGGTCTTGATCAGCGCATCATTGCGGCTGACGAACCACAAGTCGCCGTCCTCGTCGATGCGCACGATGTCTCCGCTGTAGACGACGGGTTCGGCGCCGATCAGGTCGAAGAGTTCCGGGCAGGGGCGGATCTTCTCCGCCGTCGCCTCGGGTCGGTTCCAGTAGCCCTGGCTGACGAGCGGCCCGCGATGAACCAGTTCGCCCTGCTCTCCCGGCCCCGCGCGGCCGATGCCATGCCGGATCACGAAGACTTCCGCGCCGGGAATGGCGCGGCCGATCGAGCCCATCTTCCGTTCGAACCGTTCTGGGGCAAGATAGGTGGACCGGAAAGCTTCGGTAAGGCCGTACATCAGGTAGATGTCGGTGCCGGGAAAGACCCCAGCCATCTGTTCCAGCGTCGCCATGGGTATCTTGCCGCCGGAATTGGTGATGTAGCGAAGGGCGGGAAGCGATGTCGGTGCAGAGGCCAGCAGGCGCACGATCTGGATCCAGAGCGGCGGCACAGCGGCAAGTCCGGTCACCGCGTGGCGTTCGAGCGAACGGACGATCTCGCTGGCCATCGGTACGTTCTGGTGAACCACGCTGCCACCCACCAACAGCATCGTCGTGAGCTGGTTGAAGCCGTAGTCGAAGCTGTAGGGCAGCACGCTGAGCAGCCTGTCGTCCGCGGTGAGACGCAGGTATTCGGCCACCGAGCGCGCGCCTTGCAGGATGTTGGCGTGGCTCAGCATCACGCCCTTGGGCTTGCCGGTCGAACCTGAAGTATAGATGATCGCGGCGAGGTCATCGGTCTTACGCGGAACGGCCTCGAAATGCCGGGCGGGAAGGTCGGAAAGAGTGGGGACATCGTCCAGCCCCCTCGCGCTGGAGACAGGCAGGATCCGCTCGGCAGCGATGCCTTCGGCAACGAGCATGCGGGCCATCGCCGGTTCGACGATCAGCAAGCTTGCGCCGCAGTCTTCGGCCACGAAACGCACCTGCTCGGAAGTCCAGGCCGTGCTGATATCGACGAGCACGGCCCCGGCGCGGGTGACGCCCAGCAGGGCGGCCACTTCGGCTATGCCCTTGCGCACCTGCACCAGTACCCGGTCGCCCGCGGAGACGTCGCGCGATACCAGATGCGCGGCGATCGCGGCGCTGTAGGCGTCCATCTGCTCGTAAGTTGCCTCACGGTCGGGATCGATCAGGAAGACCTTGCCGGATCGCGCGGGCAGGTTGTCCGCGAAAAGTTCGTGCAGGGTGGCGGCGCTCATCGCAGCGGCCCCAGGCGAGGGTAAATTCGCGCCGGTGAGCCGACCACGATGGAATCGGAGGGAACGTCCGTAGTGACTGCCGTATTGGCGGCGATACGCACCCTGTCTCCGATGCGGATCGCGCCGAGCACGGTGGAGTTCACGCCGATGAAGACGTCATCTCCGATCACCGGCGCCCCTTCGCGCATGTTCGAGCCTATCGTCACGTTGTGCATGACGCCGAGGCGGTCTCCGATCACCGATCCCGGATGGATCGAGAGCGACCCCTCGTTGTTGACGATGTGGAAATCGGCGCCGAGCGTCGCGCCGGGGGGGATCCAGATCTTGGTCAGGTTCGCCACGAAGACATTGGCGAAGCCGTAAGTCCGGGACACCAGCATGCGCGCCAGCGGATGACGCAGATCGCGGCCCCATCGTCCGTAGCGATAGAGGCAGAGCGAAATGAAGGACCCGCTCAGCAGCGTCCCGCCATGCCGCCGATAATCGCCGCGCATGGCCGCCCAGCCACCTTGCCCAGGCTTGCGGTCTCGCCGGTCAGACAAGGTCGAGCGTGCGCTCGATCTCGTCGATGTTCGCTGTGAAAGCATGGTTGGTTCCTTCCCCGACGACCAGCGCATAGCCCTGTCCCTGCCGGTCGGTGAGCAGCTTGAGTGCGGATACCGCGCGCAGCGGCGGTTGAATGACGAGGGCGCAGCCGTCCGGCGGCATCGTCACCAGCCCGTGAACGAGGTGACTGCCTTCCACCCCCGCCACGACCTTGGCGCCGCCGCAGGCGCGGGCGATCTCGTCCAGGGGAGCGTGGCTGGGGTCGAGCACCTGGAAGCCCCGGCGCGCGGCGAGATGCTCGGCGATCCGGCGTTCGTTCAGCAGGACCCGCGCATCGCCGCTGCGCCCACGAAGGAGAAAGACGCCGGGATGGCGCTCGATCGGCCCCCGGATGAGCCTGCGTCGCATGGCTTCGGCGCGCTGGCGCTTGTGTTCGTTATGGGCGCCGTCGTCGAACAGGATCAGTTCACGAAAGAAACCGGAGGTGCCGCGCGCGGGCAGCATGTCCAGCGCGCGTTCGTATTCCGGCATGTGCCCGTCCTGTCGCCGGGTCGCGTAGGGGATGCCTGCGCTTTCCGCGAGCCTGTACGTCAGGCAATCGTCGCTCAGCCAGTTGCCGAACCAGCGGTTGCCTAGCCAGGATTCGAACAGCGCCATCCGCGCTTCCTCGCGCGGGACCAGGGCGGCGGGCGAAAAGGTCGTTCGCCGCCGCAGGTGCCGCAGGGCGCCGCCCGCGTAGAGTACGCCGTCGTGCAGAAGGGCGTTCCTGAGGCGGTAGCCCAAGGTGGGGCCTTGCCTGGCTTCGAAATCCCCCTTGAAGTGCCGCACGACTTCGCCGATCGAGCCGAACTCGGCCCCGGTGATCCGTTCGAGCTGGCCCGGCAAGGCTTTTGCCGGGCGGATATGCGAAGAGGTTCCCGGCGCAATCTGCCAGCGTTCGGCCGCTGCCTTGGCGATGTCCGGCCGCGCCTGCCCCAGAAGACGGGAAGCAAGCGCCGCCGCAGGCCGGAGTGAAAAGGCGCGCGCCGCAGTGGTCCGTGCGAAAGGAAGCGGAGCCGGACGGGAAAGGCTGAAGGTCATCGCGCCGCCATCCCGGACATTGTCCTCTTGCCCGTCGCGGGCATCGGTAAAGGCCTGGATTCGGGCAAGCGATATCTCCGCAATCGTGTCTTTCCGCAAACCAGGTTCAAGTTCGCACGATGGAGCGCGGCGGCGCATCCGGGCGATGGGGGACCCATGGTCCACAGGTCAAAAATGCCATTGGGAAAAGTCGCAATGCCGCGCCGACCGGCGGTTCTGCATAGTGTGAGCCATGATGGAGATCGCGGACCCGGGAGGACGTGGAAGCCTCGCTCTGCAGGGATGGCAGTGCGAAGCCTCCGATGCCTTGCCGATCGATTTCGCAACAGCGGGTGAAGCAAGGGCGACTTGCAGGATCGCCTATTTCACCAACGTCTATCCCAAGATCAGCCACAGCTTCATAAGGACCGAGATCGCCGCGCTGGAGCGCCGGGGATTTGCTGTTCATCGCTTCACCATCCGCCGCTCCGGCGAGCGTTTCGAGGACGCCGAGGATCGAGGCGAGGACGATCGCACCACGGCGCTTCTGGAGAGCCGCCGCGCTCTTGCCGGTGCGGTTCTGGCCAGTCTTATCACACGCCCGCGTGCTGCGCTCGCCACCTTGAGGCTGTCCCTGCGCATGGCGGGATGGAAGCAAGGTCTCAGGGCCTTCGCCTACTTTGCGGAGGCGGCCCTGTTAGTGCGGCTGCTGGAGCGAGAGGACGTCCGGCATATCCATGTTCACTTTGGCACCAATCCTTCCGCGGTGGCCCGTCTTGTCGCTCGCCTTGCTCCGGTGTCCTACAGCTTTACGGTCCACGGCCCGGATGAGTTCGACGATCCGCGCGGCCTGGATCTTGCCGGAAAGATTGCGGAGGCGCGTTTCGTCGCTGCCGTTTCCAGCTTCGGGCGCGGTCAACTCATGCGCTGGGCATCGCCCGACGATTGGCATCGCATCCGGGTCGTCCGCTGCGCAGTGGCGCCCCAATTCGTTCGAGCGGCGGCTCGCCCTTGCGCCGTCGTGCAGGCTCCGAGACTTCTTTGCGTCGCCCGGCTGAGCGCTCAAAAGGGATTGCCGCTATTGATCGAGGCCATGGCCACAGTGGCAGCTCAGCGCGCCGTCACGCTCGATCTGATCGGCGACGGCGAGGATCGCGCCGCGATCGAGCGGCAGATCGCGCGTGCCGGTCTGCAGGAAAACGTCCGTCTGCTCGGTTGGCAAACGGGCGAGGCGATCCGCGAGGCTCTGGGTGAAGTGCGTGCGCTGATCCTGCCCAGCTTTGCCGAAGGGTTGCCGGTCGTGCTGATGGAGGCCATGGCCTGCGAACGTCCAGTCATTGCCACTGCGATTGCCGGGGTACCGGAACTCGTCGACGGGGAGGTGGGCTGGCTCGTGCCTTCAGGCTCGGCGGATGCCCTTGCCGAAGCGATGATGTCCGCACTGGATGCACCGCCGGAAGAACTGGCCGCCATGGGACGGAAAGGGCGCGCACGCGTGTTGGAGCGCCATGACCCGGACCGGAATGCGGCGCAGCTTGCCGCCTTGCTGTCCTCATAGGCTTGCAGGTGGGATCAGTCTGAGCAGCGGGGTCAGATGGCGGCGCCACAACGCGGCGCGGTTCTGCCGTTCCGGCAGGCGGCGCACCATCCACGCGATGTCCTTGCGCGAAAGGCCGGTGCGCTCGCACAGGAAAGGATGGCGCGGCGGGTTGGTGAAATAGCTGTAGAACAGCGCCGCGCGATCCCGCGCGACCGCTGGCTTGCCCCGGTGGAAGCAGCGCGCGGTATCGCAGAATACCACCGTGCCGCGCGGTCCTTCGCAGCTGACGATATCCCTCTCGTATCCCGGGCCGAGGCGCTGTTCCAGTTCGGCATCGTCGGAGAGGGCATACGTGAAGCCCTTCAGATCGTCCTGAAGCGTATCCGCGCGGGATATCTGCTGGAACGGGCCGCCGGCAGCGTCCACTTCATGGAGATAGACCGCGATCTTCAGCATCCTGCGGTCTTCCCAGTCGCGGTGCCATTTGCGCGTGGAAATGGCACGGCCGTCCGCCACGGTGTAGTTGATGGCAACGCCGTCGTAGGCGGCAGGCAGGCCGAGATAGGATTCCGCGATGTCCAGCAGCCGGTCCTGAAGCCCCCAGCGAAAGATCGCCGCACGGCGCACGATGCTTTCCGGGGGGACGACGATGAAAGACCGGCCCTGCCGCGCCAGGGCACGCGCCGTTTCCGCGAAATTCTCCGCTAAGGCAGTTGCCCGCGCGAGGATCGCCTCGCTGCCGGGTACGCCCAGCGTCTCCAGCGTCGTGACATGGATGCCGCGGGAATGAAGATCCTTGACGATCTGCGCATCTCCGGCCGAGAGGTGCGGGAGGGAGGCACGATGACGCCTGAGGGCATCGTCATGTCGATGGCCCAGCCAGGTTCGGACGGGGCGCTGGTTGAACAGTTTCAATGCGGTGCGCGCAGGCAGGTCGCGTAGCCACCGGCTGTCTCCGAGGCCGATCATGGTAGCTCTCCCGTGTTTTGGCGGCCGCACAGGCCGCCGGTTGTGTCACACCCGCAAGAGAAGGCCCGCCAATCAGGTCTCGGCGCGGTCCCGATAACGCCCCGAATAGCCATATTCGTTTCGCCGCACCGGCTGGGACAGCGACATGTTGAGAATGGACCCGATGATCGGCGTCCCGCCCAGCGCGCCGGTCACTTCCAGCACGCCGCTCTTGCGGCTTCGTCCTTCCTGCGCGACCAGTAAAACACCGTCGACGACCCGCGCGATATGGACCAGATCGTCGCCGATCAGTGCAGGCGGCGTATCGACAATGCAGATTGCGGAACTGTCCTCGGCCGCGACCTGATGCAGCGCATGGGCCAGCCTGGGCGATGCCAGCATCTGTTCGGCCCCGAGATGAGCGCGCCGAACCCGGTGGACGGCAAGGTCGAAACCTTCGACCGGCATGGCGGTTTCCCGCCATTCGGCCTCGCCCAGAAGATAATCGTCGATCCCGGCCGTCCCTTCCTCAAGCCCCAGTCGTACGCCCAGGGTAGGGCGCCTGAGGTCCAGTTCGACAAGCACGGTGGGCCTTACCCGGCTGAGCACGGCCGCGAGGTTGGCGGCAACATGCGTCTTGCCGTTGCCTGCCTCCACCGACGTGATGGCGAACAGGCGGTTGCCGCTCTTCTGCACATGCGCGAGCAGGGTCGAGCGGATCATGAAGAACGGATAGAGGTCCTCGCCCATCTGCCCGAAACCGAAGATCCGGTTGGCCGCAAGATGTGCCGGGTCGAGGCGAGCCTGCCGGTTTGCGTCCAGATCGATCTGGCGGCGCAGAGGGGGAATTCCGGGTTCGGCATTCATCTACCCAGCTCCTTCCCCGGTGCATGGCGGAAACCGGGCAGATAATCCCGCAAGGCCGCCGTCAACCTCGCCATTCTCCCCGAAAAACGATCTTCCCCGGAGACCAGCGGGACTACACCGAAAGAGGGCACTTTCAGTGTCCTTGCCAGAGTGTCGGGGCCATGGATGGTCCCACTGAGCAGTTCGAAGCCGAATATCATGCAAAGGCCGATCACGGCGCCACCCGCCATCCCCGCCGCCAGAAGCATCACCGGCTTCGCGCCGAGCGGCTGGAGCGGCAGGCTGGGCTGATCGACGACGGTGAAGCGCTCGCCCTTGTCCTCGGACTGGAGATTGGCGGCGACTTGCGCGTCAAGCTGCTTTTCTCGCAGGGAATCGTACTGCCGCTTGATGTTGTCGTATTCGCGTTCGATCATGTTGAGTTCGTAGGCCGCCTGAGGCGCCTGCGAGGCGCGCTGGTCCAGATCGGCCATCGTCTGCACCAGTTCGGCCCGGCGATGGGCGAGCACGGCGATGCGCTGCCGACCTGCGGCGATCTCCGTCGAGATCAGGTTGGCTCCGGGAGGCGGGAGCCGCGATTGCAGGGCCTTCTGGCGCTCGACTTCGGCCCTTGCGGCGATCACGTCGGGGAACGTGTCGGAATGGACTGCCAGAAGCTGGGCAAGCCGGTCCTCGGAGCGTCGCAGCCCGTCACCGCCCCCAGAAGCCGCCTGGCCGATCTCCTGCTGGCGCGCGGCGAGAAGGCTGTTCTGCTGGACGAGACCCTGGGTTTCGGCATCGGTTCGCGAGATTTCCGCGCGCAAGGCCGAGCTGGACTGCGCGCTGAGGGCGACGCTGCTGGGCAGGGCGCCTGCATAGTGCGCCTCCACGCCGCGCCGCTTGTCCTCCAGGTCGCGAAGCTGGCGGCGCAGTTCCTCGGACCGGTTTTCCAGAAAGGAGGCTGTGCCGCTCGCCTGTTCGGTGCGGAAACGCTTGTCTTCTGCAAGGAACATGCGGGTAAGTTGCTGCGTGACCGCCTGCGCCTTCAGCGGATCGGCGTACTTGAACGAGAGCGTGAAGGCGATCGTGCTGCCGCCGCCCCGCGCCTGGTCCGCGCCGACGAGATCGACGCCGATATCCTGGCGCATGACGTCGAGGAGCCCGGGAAAATCCATCTTCTCGCGCTTGTCCGGGTAGAGCGCATTGGCCCGGATCAGCCCGGCCAGACTGTCGCGGCTGACGATCTGCTGGCGGATCTTGGCGATGCGCTCGTCGGCGATGTCGGTCAGCGGCGAAGCGACGAGGCTGGTCGGAATCTGGGGGGAATCGATCAGTAGCGTGGCCGCCGACTGATAGACCGACTTGCGCATGGCGACGGCGATACCCGCAGCCAGCAGTCCCAGGACGATAGGGGCGATCATCCATCGCCAGCGGCGGCGCAGCATGGCCAGGATTTCGCGGGGATAGATGCCGATGCTGTCGGGATCGAAGCCGGGCGGTTCGGCGCGCCGCAGGTCGGTGGATGCCGTGTTCATGGCCGCGGCATCCGCAGGAGCAGCCCGGCGCGAAAGGTCAGGGAGTTCATCTTCTGGTCGGCCAGCCCGGTCCTTTGCTGATATTCGAGGCCGCCGTAGACCGTGAAACGCCCATCGAGCCGATGTTCGTAGCGAGACGTGAAGGTCAGCGCCTCGAGAGCGCCTTGCCTGCCACCCCCGCCGGAACCTGCTCCCGCACCTTGCGGCGAGCGCCGATATTCTCCGCCCGCCACCAGCCTTCCCCGCTCGCTCGCGCGCCAGTCGAGGCTCGTCGCGGCCGAGATCTCGCGCTGGATCCCGCTGAAGCTGCTCACGATCGAGGTCACGGCGGCGGAAGTGCAGAATCGCAACCTTCCGGGTTCGTGACAGAGATTGGCAGTGCCGGAGAACTGCACCGGGCCGCGCTCGCGGCTCAGCTCAGGGCCGCCCATATCCAGACCGCGCCGTGAAATCTGCGTGACGCCCATTTCCAGCTCGGCACTCCAGCGCTTGGGAAAGCGACGCGCGGCTTTCGCCCGCAAGGCCCAGGATCGCGGATCGCCGCTGGTGTCGGAACGGCTCGACGCCAGCTGACCGGCGATGCCGATCGTGGTGACGGCATCGATCCTTCTCACTGCGCTGAAATCGAAGGACAGGGCGGTGGTCGTGGCCAGCAGGATCGAATTGCGCGGGATGATGCGGTTCCAGCCAAGCCGGCCGTCCAGCGTCGTACGGGCATCGGGATGCAGGGTCAGGGCCTGCGAAATATCGTAGCGGTCCTGAAGACTTATCGGGTCCACCGCACCGTCAAGGCTGGAGGCAACCGCTTCGATCGGCAGGATCCGCTCGAAAGAGGCCTCGGTGCGCAAGGAAAGGTATTCGCTGCGCCGATGGATCAGCGCCGCCTCGATGTTCCCGGTGAGGAAATCGCCGTATTCGCGGACATATCGCCGATAGGCCAGGCTGCCTTCCGACGCGATTTTCGTGCGATGATCGAGCGGCCATTCACCGCCTGCGGTGAGGATAACCTGGCCGCCCGGAATGTCGGCATCGTCGCCGGGACGCAGGAACGGATTGTGTGCCGCAAAGACGCTCATGTCGATCTCGATATACGGCCGGCTCTGCGCACTCGCCGGTCCCGAAGCCGCCGATGTGAGGATGAGCGCGTGACCCAGGACATGAAGTGCGCGAGCGGGAAAGGCGTCATCCAGCCGTGCCGTCACGGAATGACGAGGACGTCGCCGCTCGACAGGGTCGGCAGCGGCTTGGCGAGGTCACCGGGATCGAGGCTGCGGCCGCCCTTGAGCAGGCGCTTGAGTTCGACCGGCTCGACGACCTGACCTTGCGGGGTCTGGCGCAGGATGACGGCGTGCGCGACATCGGCGAATTCGGCAGTGCCGCCCGCCATGCTCAGGGCTTGCAGGATATTGGGTGCGGTCCCGCTGGTGAAGCTGCCGGGCGTGCGGACTTTGCCGAGAACGTAGAAGCGCATGCCGGTGGCCTCGCGCAGGGATACGGTGACGTCCGGCGGGGCTGCCCGGTAATTGAGCGAAATGCGTTCGCGAAGCTCCATCGCGATATCGGATACATTGCGCCCGCTGGCCTTGATCGTTCCTGCCAGCGGAAAGGCGAAAGTGCCGTCGGGCTGGACAAGGACCTGCCGCTGCATCCGCTCCTCGCCCCAGACGAACACGTCGAGTTCGTCTCCTGCGTTCACCGTGTAGCGGCTGGGGGACGATAGGGCCGCCGCCGGCATGACCTCGCGCACGTCCTGCGCGCTGGCCGCGACGGGGGCAAGCACTGTGCTTGCGGCCAGCGCCAGCCGACCGATATGCGCTGAAGAACGGCAGACAAAGAACACGAAACCTCCCCGACCGCCGCCTTCCGACGGTCCGCTTCGAACTCTATCCCTCGCGGCAAAGCCTCGAAATCGTTCGATCGAAGGGCAGTCTTCACGGGTATGAGAATTGAGCAGGCATGCTCTGCCCGTCCGGCGGGAAATGAGGATGCCGGATCGAAGGTCCGAAAATTCGGCAGGCCGATTGGCGGTCCCGGTCGCTACAAGAGATCGCCGGGCGGCACTGGGGCATGATCGCTTCCGGGGAGAACCGTCATGTACCTGGATCAGTTCCACAAGACGTCGGGGCAGTTCGAAAGGGTCGTGTTTCACGAGCCCGTCGTAGCGGTGGAGACCGTCACCGAGCGGCAGATGGAGGAACCCGGTGCGACCGAGTTCCTGGATCTCAGCTTCACGCGGATCGACATGAAAGCGGCTCTGGAGGCGATCGTATCGCGGCCGCCCACGGCACCGTTTTGCTATATCGTCACGCCCAATGTCGATCATGTCGTGCGCCTGCAGCGCCGCCGTTCGGACCTCTGGCCTGCCTATCGCGGCGCCTGGATGACGCTGTGCGACAGCAGGATTCTCGCGAAGATGGCCAGGGCCGTGGGGCGCGACCTGACGGTCGTGACCGGCAGCGACCTCACCGCCGCGCTTTTCGAGAACGGCATCGGCCCGAACGACAGGATCGCGATCCTCGGCGGGAGCGAGGCCATGGTGGAACGGATTGCGGCACGTTACGGGCTGCGCGACGTTCGCCACTACAATCCGCCGATGGGCTTCATCCGTAACGCACGCGAAGTCGCGAAAGCGGTGCGTTTCCTCGCCGAAGCGCGCGCCCGTTACGTGTTTCTGGCCGTGGGCTCGCCGCAGCAGGAAGTGATCGCGCGGCGACTGGCCCGGACGCGCGGCGCGTGCGGGATCGGCCTTTGCGTGGGTGCGGGGCTGGAATTCCTGACCGGAGACCAGGACCGCGCGCCGCGCATGGTCCAGCAGATGTCGCTGGAATGGCTCTATCGGCTAGGGTCCGATCCGCGCAGGCTCTGGCGGCGCTATCTGGTCGAAGGACCGCAAATCTTTCGTATCCATCAGGTCTGGCGCCGGATGACGCCGGGGTTCCCCGATAGAGCGCTGCACCGGACAGCGGGAGGAGCACCCTCCTGAAGCCTCTCGCGATCGCGCTGACCCTGTGCGCCGTCGTCATGGGGACGCTGGCGATCGTCATGCCCGAGGTTCTTCGCCGTTACGTGCCGGTGCGGCTAGCCACGGATGAGGCCGCGCGCGTCTCCGGGCCTGAGATCGTGCCGCCGACATCGCTTGGCATGAATCTTTTCGGCCTGCAGACCTTCAACCGCCAGCAGGTCTTCGCCAACATGATCCTCCAGAGCGAATGGTTCTCCTCGCGCGGAGACGGGTGGACGCCGATGCCGAAAGCGCAGCTTGACGAGTGGGGCTGGGTGAGCCGGCTGGAACCGGGCCAGACCGCGCCGCGCCCTCTGGTTCTGCCCGCCGCTTCGTCACAGGCCGTTGCGGTCCGCTGCACGTTTGCGGGACTTGGCGAACTGGGCGCCGGGGGGATGGCAAGGATCGTGCGCTCCGCCGGGAATTCTCTCGAACTGGAACTGGCTCCGACCGGCGCACAGGATAACGGCGCCTGGCTCGAACTGCTGTCCACCGATCCGGCAAACCCCTTGCGCGATCTTGACTGCCGCAAGGCCGATACGCCGCGAGAGGCGCGGTTCGAGCCGGAGTTTCTGGCCTTCGTGTCCGGCTTCAAGGTGCTGCGTTTCCTCGACTGGCAGCGCACCAACGACAATGCGCACATCGCCTGGAGCGCGCGCACGAAACCGGACAGCGCCTCCCAGACAGGCGCGGCAGGCGCCTCGCTAGAGGACATGATCGACCTGGCTAATGAACTCGGCGCAGACCCGTGGTTCCTGATGCCTTACAATGCGGACCCGGACTATCTGCGGGGCTTTGCGGAGCTGGTTCATGAGCGGCTCGATCCCCGACGCCGGGTCTATGTCGAACTGGGCAACGAAGTGTGGAACGATATCTTCGATGCAGCGGCACAAGCCGAACGGGAAGGGCTTGCGCTGGGTCTGGGCGGCGGCGATCCGATGCGCGCGCGGATGGAGCGCTATGCCGAACGGATGGTCGCCGCGATGCGCATCTGGACGGCAGTCTACGCCGACCGGCCCGGTGCTCTCGTCCGGGTCTGCGCCAGCCAGCATGCCAACCCGGATCTTGCCCGCATCGTGCTCGCTCATGGCCAGGCCGACCACTGGGTAGATGCCCTTGCCACCGCGTCCTACATCTGGCTGGAAATGGAGGGCCGTGAGCGATCGGATCTCGATTTCATCTTCGCGCAGCTTCCCGAATCCGTCGATCGAACTCTGGCCATGGCCGAGGACAACCGCGCGATCGCGGCGGCGCACGGCCTGCGTTACATCGCCTATGAAGGCGGGCAGCACCTCGTTACCGCGAACTTCGAACTGGCCGGAGCCTTGCAGCGAGATCCGCGCATGGGCGATGTCTATGCGCGCTATCTGGAGGGATGGCGCCGCCGTTTCGGCGATACGCTGGTCCTCTACGCTTCGACCGCGCCTGTCAGCGAATATGGCTCCTGGGGTCTGAGAGAATATGCCGGGCAGCCGAGTAAGGAAACGCCCAAGCTGACGGCGGTAAGGCGTTTCCAGCGGGAGGCCCCGTGAACCGGCATGCCGTACAGTCGGTCGCGGGCACGGCCTTTATTCTCGCCGTGCTGGCGGCGGCCTATCACAGTCTTCATTCGGCGCTCTACGTCTCCATCGTCAGCAGCGCGGGAACGGTGCTTTTTCTCCTTTGCCTGAAGGGCACGCATCGGGACGAGATGGCGGCTCGCAGCCTGCTCTGCGTGATCGCGATGCCGATGCTGGCATGGTCGCTGCCGACGATCAGGATGCTTCATCTGGCCATGTGCCTCTGGGTGCCGCTGCTGGCAGGCCGACCCGAGCGCATCGCGCCGCTGTACCTGTTCAGCCTGCTCCTCCTGCCGCCCCTCGACGTTCCGGTGACCCTGGGCGCCTTGAAGCTGTTCGACTTTGGTGTTCAGGACGGGCTGGCGGTGGGCGCGGCGTTGGCGCTGTTCTACCATCATCCCGGTTTGCATCTGGCCGGCTCGCTTCGCAGACCAGCCAGCGACGGATGGGTAGCCGCTTTGCTCCTGTTCCTGGGCATGGCGCTCTCGCGGGAAACCAGTGCCACCAATTTCCTGCGGACCACGGTCAACCTCCTGCTCGATTTCGGACTGCCTTATTACATCCTGAGCCGTGGGATCGTGGACGTGGCGAGCCAGCGCACGGCCCTGCGATGGCTGGCGTGCAGCGGCATCGCGGTGACCGCGATCCTGGTGCTGGAGGCCTGGCGCAGCTGGCCGATCTTCTACGAGCTATACGGCCACTACAATGTGGAGATGCTGTTGATCGTCAAGGCGCGGGGCGGCCTCATGCGCGCGGGCGGACCTTTCGTCGAACCGACCTCGATGGCGCTGGTGCTGGCCATCTGCTTCGCCGCGCTGAGCGTCCTGCGAGAGGATTTCCGTTCTGGTCTGCGCCATGCCGGGCTGCTGGTGATCTGCTTCATCGGCGTGTCGGTGCCGCAATCGCGCGGTGCCTGGATAGGGCTTGGCCTGGCGACGGTTGCCATGGCAATCTATCGCGGGCGCTGGCGTGCGCTCATGTCGAATGCGGCCGTGATCGGGACGATGCTTTGCGTGGTCTTCGTGACGGCCAGGCTCTCGCCCGGCTTTGCCGAAGCCCTCGGCCTGTCGGACGGCGGCGCCAACGAGACCACGACTTATCGGCGGGATCTGTTCGAGAAGGGCAAGGAGGTATTCTGGATGAGTCCCCTGTTCGGCCATTCCATGCCGAGCCTCAACATCCTGATGGAGGATCTGCGCCAGGGCGAGGGGATCATCGATTTCGTCAATACCTACTTGTGGATCGGCCTGATCGGCGGGGCGGCTGGCCTTGCGATATTCATCGGCAATATTGTCGATCCCCTGACGGCGCTGTGGAAGCGGCGGCGCGTCCTGCGGGGAACACCCGGAATGGCGCCCGCCGCATTCGTGTTCGGAACGCTGGCGATGCTGAGCGAGATGCTGTTCTTCACCTCTTTCGGCGGTCGGCCCGCGTTCCTTACCTTGGGATTGTTCGGGTTCAGCGCCGCGATCCTCGCCAGGACGAACGCGGACGCGTTAGCCCAACAGAGGACTGAGCACACCGGAAACGATCCGGCCGCAGAGGGCACCGGCCAGTCCGACCGCCAGGAAGAGCAGCTCCTCGCGTAAGTCGAGCAGCCCGACGAGGTGCATGCGCAGCCATTTCATGCCGAGCGCGGGTGCTTCCATCAGGCCGACGGCAAGGACCAGCCCGAACTGGCCCCAGACGAGATATCCTGAAATTCCCGCAACCGTCAGCCAGATCAGCTTGACCACGCTCGCCTCCAGCGTCGCGCTGATCCGTCCCGTGGCCGTCAGCGCCTCGTTGGCCGCGTTGGAGGGCAGGGCGAGAAGCGAGGAGATGCAAAGGATCTGCAGATAGCCCGAGGCTGCGGCATAGCGAGGATCGTACAGGATGCCGACAATGAGCGGCGCACTGCCGATGATGCCGCCGGTGGCGCAGCCATAGAGCAGGCCCGGCAGCCTGCGCTTGCCGTAGAATTGGTCGCGCAGGTCCTTCACGCCGTCCCGCCAGAGCTGGGCATAGGCGGGATAGAGCACCCGGCTTGCATAGTTCGCCGCAAAGCTGAGCGGCGCGGAGGCAAGGTTTCCTGCCAGAATATAGAAGCCGAACTGGTCGAGCGGCATCAGCTTGGCCAGCACGAACTTGTCGACTTGCGAGATCAGCAGGAAAATCAGGCTGGACCCCGTGACGTAGCGTGAAAATGCCCACAAGGCCTTGAGGGTCGGGCGGTCGAGCCGGAACCGGCGGCGCGCGTTGTCGAACAGGCCATAGCTGAGAGCGGCCTTGAGCGCGCTGCCCGCCAGAATGCCGCCAAGGATCGCCCAGTAGTTCCCCCAGGCCCAGGCCAGCGCGGCGCTTGTGGCGATCTGCACGACCAGGGCAATGAGTTCCAGCGCGGAAAGCCGCAGGATCAGGCGTTGCCGCAAGGCGGTGAGCAGGCTGGTGGAACTCAGGCCTTCGACCAGGAAGGTCAGCCCCGAAGCCGCGATCAGCGGCGCCAGCCCGGGCTTGCCGAAAGCCTGGGCCAGCGGCACGGCCAGTATGGCCAGCGTCAGCGCCAGCAGGAGCGAGCGGATCAGGGCAACGGTCCAGACGGTATCGAGGAAGCGCCTTTCGTCCCCGTTCTCCTGCCGCACCACGAATGCCTGAAAGCCGAGGTCGGTGGCGAGGGCGACCGTGAACTGGACGGATGCGATCACCCCGGAAATGCCGAAAACCTCCGGCACGAGCAGCCGGGTCAGCACCATCCCCGAGATCGCGCGCAGCAGGTTGTTCAGGATCACCGACACGATCACCACATTGGTGTCGCGTGCGGCGAAATCGCGGAGCCTTAGCCAGAACCCGTGCCTTGCCGAGGATCCCGGCCATGCCCCACCGGCAGTCCGCTCGTTCATCAGGCGGCTATCCGCTGCTTGTCGCGGATCACGGTCTCATAACAGGCGAGCAGCTTGTCTCCCACGATATCCAGCGAGAACTCCGCCGCACAGCGCTGGCTGGCAGCAGCGCCCATTGCCGCCGCCTGCTGCGGATGTTCCAGCAATCGGTCGAGAGCCCGAGCCAATCTTTCCGGCTCCGCCACGGGTGTGAGAAGGCCGGAGCGGCCGTCGATCACGATCTCGTCCGCGCCCGGCCAGTCGGTCGACACGAGCGGACATCCGCAAGCCATCGCCTCCAGCAGGATGTAAGGAAAATTCTCCCAGCGGGAGCTTACCACCGTGGCCATGGCCTTCATGCGCAGCGGCAGGATTTCCGCAGGTTTCAGCAATCCCCGAAAGGATATTCTGGCCCTTGTTCGCGGCGAGAGGCGGCTTGCGGCGAATGCTTCGAAACCCTGTCGTTCGCCCGGCGCGGTTTCCAGTCCCTCGTCAGGCCCGACCATCGTCAATTGCACATCGGGTCGCAGATCGAGGAGGCGTTCGAAAGCCAGCAGCATGGTATCGCCGCCCTTCCAGAAATCGAACCTGCCGACCATGAGGATATGTCCCGGCTCTGCCGCGTCAAGGCTCCAGCGGGCGCCGTCATGGCCTCTGCGGATGGGGTTGGCGATGACCGCCGAAGCTCTTGCAGGATCGCGGCCGTAGCTCTGGCAAACCGCCGTCATGATCGCATGGGTCGGGGCGGTCACCATGGCGGCGCTGCGGATGGCGCGGGCTTCCGCCTGGCATCGTTCCCGTTCGCGGCCTAGTTCCGCGTCCGTCAGATGGCGGGCGGGTTTCAGGACCTGGGGGCCGTGAAGGCGGGTCACGACCGGCGCCGGGATGGCGCTTGCGGCGAGTTCGGACCAGCCGAAGCTCTCTTCCATTTCGACCAGATCGAAGGCGCGGATACGGTGCGCCGCCGCGATCTGGCGTGCCACGTTCCGGCCGACCTCCGGCAAGCCTCCGCTCGCGTCGCCCCGCAGACGTGCCAGCCTGTCCCCGGCCAGCGCCATGACCTTAGCGGTGCCGCGAGGGGACAGCGAGACCGCGCTGCCGTCGCTCAGGTAGAGCCGTTCCTGCGAGATCACCGAGACCTCGTGTCCGCGCGCGATGAAGTGATCGCGTAACGCGGCGACGTAGCTGACGATGCCGTTGGCGCCTCTCGAAGGCGGCCAGTGGGGGGAGCAGAGACCGATATGCACGCCAAGATCTCCCGTCACTACCTCCCGCTCGGGGTCTTCCCGAGTTTCGTGGGAATCTACCGAACCGCTCCCGGGGGAGTCGATCATGAGAACTTCCAAGGGAGTTTCCTGCCTGCCGCGCCGCGGTGGTGCTGCGTTATCGTCGGGCCACCAGGAGGCGGCGGAAACGGACTCGACCTGCCGGTGCGCAAGCGTGCGGAAAGGGGTGCAATGGCGTTGCTCGAACTGACGGACCTCGGCGGCTACAAATGCTTCGACCACGAGGCCTGCAAGGCAGCCGGAGCCGAGCATTCCGCGCGCTATCGTGAGAACCAGCCTTTCCCGCACATCATGTTCGACGCGTTCCTGGACCGCGACGTGCTGCGCAAGGTTCTGGAGGAATTTCCCGAGAGCAGCGGTCATGACTACTTCGACCGCGATCAGGAACGGCTGAAATTCCAGTTCAGGCCCGACCAGTGCAGCGGCCCCGTTACCCGCATGCTGTTTGCCGAGCTGAACTCGCGTGCATTCCTGACATTCCTGTCCCAGCTCACGGGGATCCGGGGCCTGATCGCGGACCCCTATCATGCCGGTGCGGGGCTGCACGAAACGCGGCGCGGCGGGCATCTGGGCATCCACGCCGATTTCCCGCATCACGGGAAGATGAAGGTGGAACGGAGGCTCAATCTCCTGATCTACCTCAACGAGGACTGGTCCACCGATTACGGCGGCGCGCTCGAACTGTGGGATCGCGGCATGACCCGTGCCTGCCGCACCATTCAGCCGGAATTCGGCCGCGCCGTGATCTTCAGCACCGACCGCGACACCTATCACGGCCATCCCGATCCGCTGGCCTGCCCCGCCGGGCGGTCGCGTCGTTCGATTGCCACCTACTACTACACGGCGGTCGGTACGAACTTGCCTGCGATCGAGCGCACCACCGATTTTCGCGCCAGACCCGGCACCGGCGATAAGGCGGACTGGAGGGTGCGCCTGCACAACCTGAAGGCCGACTGGTTGCCCCCGATCCTCCAGCGCCGCCAGCGCGAGCCCCTGGAAGCAGCGTTGCAGGCGACACCTGCAACGCCCGCGCCGTGATGCTCCAAGCACTTGTCTGGACGATGGTCTTGGGGACTTCGATCCCCGCGATCGTGCTCGCCGCCGAATGTCTGGTTGCCCTGCGAAGAACCGTGAGGCCAGCGACCGTGCCGGCTGCGCCGCCCTATGTCGTACTCATGCCGGCTCATGACGAGGCGCGCGGGATCGCGCCGGTAATCGCAGCGGTGCTGCAGCAATTGCGGCCTTGCGATGAACTCGTCGTCGTCGCCGACAATTGCACCGACGCGACGGCGGAAATCGCACGAGAGCTTGGCGCCACCGTCATAGAACGGCGGGACGCGGAGCGGCGCGGCAAAGGCTGCGCCCTGGAATTCGGGCGGGAGTTCCTCGCCTTGCGGCGCTCCGGTTGGGATGCGCGCGTGGTGATAGTGCTCGATGCGGACTGCGTACCCGGCCCGGCCGCCTTGCCGACGATAGCCGCCCTTGCCGAAATGCGACAGGCGGCCGTGCAGGGGGCCTATCTTCTGGAACCGCCCAGGCACGCCGATGCCGTCGTGGGCGTGTCGTGCTTCGCCTTTCTGGTGAAGAACCTCGTGCGGCAGGTTGCGCTCGACCGGCTCGCGGGTGCCGCGCTGCTTCAGGGATCGGGCATGGCCTTCCCTCCGACCATGTTCGCTGGAATGCACTGGGCTACCGCGTCGCTCGTCGAGGATCTGGACATGGGGCTGGACCTGCTGCTGGCGGGCCGATCCGTGATCTTTGCCGAGAATGCGCGGTTCGTCGGCACGGCAAGTTCGCGACAGGGAACGGCAGGCCAGCGTCGCCGCTGGGAACACGGCATGTTGCAGACCATGACCCGCTACGTTCCCAGACTGCTTGCGACCGCCTGGCGGCAAAGGTGCGCGGGGCTTGCCATGGTGGCGCTCGACCTGCTGGTGCCGCCGACCGTATTGCTCGCGATGGCATTGGCAGCGGCGATCGTTCTTGCCGCGCTTGTGGACGGCGCGGGGCTGCCCCTTTGCGTCCTGCTGGCGAGTTCGCTGGGCCTTGGCTTTGCCCTGCTGGCGACGTGGCAGCGCCATGCGCGCGCGATCCTGCCGCTGGGCAGTCTGGTGCAGATCCCCGGCTACGTGCTCTGGAAGGTGCCGCTGCTCGTCCAGTTCGTGACGCGGCGCCAGCGGGCGTGGCTGCGAACGGAGCGTGATCCATGAACACCGTCGGCTTCGTCATCATCGGCCGCAACGAGGGTGCCCGGCTCACCCTGGCCATAGACAGCGTGCTGCGGCAGGTGTCGCGGGCCGTCTATGTCGATTCGGGATCGGCCGACGGCAGCGTGTCGGTGGCCGAGGGGCGCGGGCTGGCGGTTGTGGAACTCGATCCCGCTCGGCCGTTCACGGCGGCACGGGCGCGCAATGCCGGTTTCGCATGGCTCACCGCGAACCATCCCGATCTGGAATTCATTCACTTTATCGATGGCGACTGCGAACTCGTGCCGGGGTGGCTCGAACGCGCTCTGGCCGCGATCCGTTCGGATGACCGACTGGCAGCAGTCTGCGGGCGAAGGCGAGAGCGATATCCGGGCGCCAGTCCCTATAACCGGCTCTGCGATCGGGAGTGGAACACGCCGACAGGTCTCCGGGACACCTGCGGCGGCGATGCCCTGTTCCGTATCGCACCCTTCCGCAGCGCAGGCGGATTCCGGGAAGACCTGATCGCGGGCGAGGAGCCCGACTTGTGCCATCGCATCCGCAGGCAGGATTGGCAGATCCTGCGGGTCGATGCGGAAATGACGATCCACGACGCGGCGATGACGCGGTTCTCGCAGTGGTGGCAGCGCAATCGGCGCAGCGGCTATGCCACGGCGGAAGCCTTCGCCCTGCGCGGGCAGGGGGATGCGCGACTGCGCCGAGAGGTGACCAGCAATGTGCTCTGGGCCTTGCCGCCGATGTGGCTGCTCTGGCCGCTGCTCTGGAGCCGCATCTTCATGCGCAGCGGCGCCCTGGCCGCGAGCTTCCTGACGCTGGGGAAATTGCCGCATTGCCAAGGGCAAATGCAATATTGGTGGTCGAGATATCGCAGCAGGATCACCCGGTGCGAATCTCGTCTTATAGAATACAAGTAAAGCCAGAATAAATATTCCGCATGCCTGTACCCATACCATGAATTTCTGGACCGAGTTGACGAAATGGCCTCGATCAGGACGATTGGTTACCGTCCGTGTCTGAGGAGAATATCCATGGGTGGGACATTCTATCCCAACGTAGCCGGAAGAACCGCTAATCTGTCGGACACCGGCGAAGGGCATTCAGGCACCGGATATCGATCGGTCCTGATAGGCAATGAAACGCTTCTGGCCGAGTGCGGCAACCTGCTGCGCGCCAAGGGGCATGATATCGTTGCCGTCGTTGCCGAGGCCACTTCACCGGCTGCGGACTGGGCGAGACGGAGCCGCATCCCGCTGCTCGCCAGCGCGCGCGATTTGCCTGCGGTGACCGGACCGCTCGACTGGATCTTCAGCATTTCCAACTTGTCCATCCTGCCCGAGGACGTGCTGTCTCTCGCCGTGCGCGGCGCGATCAATTTTCATGACGGACCGCTTCCCGCGCGGGGCGGTCTCAACACGCCGGTCTGGGCGCTTCTGGAAGGCGAGCGGCAGCACGGCATCACCTGGCACCTGATGACGGGGGCCGTCGATCAGGGCGCGGTGCTTGCTGCCGAGGCGATCGAACTGGGTGAGGGCGAGAGCGCCTTTTCGCTCAACACCCGCTGCTTCGAAGCGGCGTTGCGCAAGTTCGCGGGGATAGTGGATGATCTTGAGGGCGTGGTCTCGGCAGCGGTGCCGCAGCCGCACGCCCCGCTGCGCATGTTCGGCCGGGAGCACCGTCCCGAGGCTGCGGGCACGATCGACTGGAGCAAGCCCGCCGAGGAAATCGTACGGCTCGTATCGGCGCTGGACTATGGCCCATATGCCAATCCGATGGGGCTGCCCAAGGCGATCATGTCGGACCGGCTCGTGCTGGTTCAGCAGGCCACCGTGCTGGGCACGCGCTCCGGTGCGCAGCCGGGCACCCTGATCGCTACCAAGGGCGCGCCGGTTGTGGCCACGGGCAGCTGGGACTTGCGGCTCGATCGCCTTGCCGCGCTTGACGGCACTCCGCTGACGGATCTGGCCGAAAGCAGGCTCGCGTCACTCGATGCAGTGCAACGCACCCGCCTTCACCAGCTCGACGCCTTGGCCGGACGCCATGAGCCATGGTGGCGCGGGCGGTTGCGCCAGCGCGACAGCCTGCAACTCCCTGCTTTCCGCCCGGCGCCTGCCGAGGCGGGGCGATGGATGCGGGTGGACACCGTTATCGAGCCGGGCAATGCTGCTCAGACGCTCGCGACGATCATCGCCTGGCTGGCCCGCGTCGCCGACCGGGATCTCATCGAGATCGGCTATGCCGATACCGCCATGGACGAGCGCTTCGAAGGTGTCACATCGTGGTTCGCGGGCGAGCTTCCCCTGAAGGTGGCGGTGGATTTCGATCAGCCCTTGTCGCACCTGATCGCGGAGATCGAACGGGAGATCGACGGTCTGCATCGCCGCGTGGGCTATTGCGCCGATCTCTTCGCCCGCAGCCCGGAACTGCGCGGAAAAACGGGTGTGGAGCATCCCGTGACTTTGCGTTTCTCGGGGCGTATCTCGGGAGGGGAGAGCGCGCGAGTGCCCTCGGGCGAAACCGTGCTCGATATCGCCATCTGTCCCGAGCGTGGAACGTGCCGATGGACTTATGACGCGGCCCGGCTGCCGGAAAACGAAGCAGCCGATCTCCTGACCGCCTTCGATGTGTTCAAGGCGGCAGCAAGCGCCGACCCTGCCTGTCCCATCGCCAGACTTCCGCTGCTTTCGCAAAGCGAACGAGGGCGCGTGATCGAAGACTGGAACAGGACCGGCGGATCTTCTCCCAAGGCAGAGGTCTGGCACCGCCTGTTCGCGGAGCAGGCGATCCGCACGCCGGACCTCGTCGCCGTCACCGCGCGGGGTATCTCGCTGACTTATGCGCAGCTCGATGCCCTGTCCAACCGGATAGCGCGCCTGCTGGCGAAGCGCGGTGTCGGGCCGGAAGTGCTGGTCGGCCTCCATCTGGCCCGCTCCGTAGAGATGCTCGCATGCCTGGTCGCGGTGCATAAGGCGGGCGGCGGCTATGTGCCGCTGGACCCGGCCTATCCCGAGGACCGCATCGCGCACATGGCAAGCGATTCCGGGATGCGCCTTATCCTGAGCGAGGAAGACCTTCGCGGCGGCCTGCCGGACGGTGAGGCGGAAGTGCTCTGCATCGAGGATATCAGGCGCGAATGCGCAGACCTCGGCGCGGATCCTTTCGATGGCGGCGCGCAAGGCGCCAATCTGGCCTACATGATCTATACCTCGGGTTCGACTGGCCTGCCCAAGGGTGTCGTCGTCGAGCATCGTAACCTGACGAACTTCTTCCATGGCATGGATGCCCATCTGGAGCCGGAGGGTGTCTGGCTGGCCGTCACCAGCCTCAGTTTCGACATCTCGGTGCTGGAACTGCTCTGGCCGCTGATGAACGGATACCATGTCGTCATCGCGAGCGAACGGCAGGTGAGGGGGGACGTTTCGGATGTGCCCGCGCGGCACACCGGTTTCAGCCTGTTCTATTTCGCCAGTTCGAGCGCCGGGAGCGCCGCCGAAAACTATCGGCTGCTGGTGGAAGGTGCGCGCTTTGCCGACAGTCACGGGTTCGAGGCCGTTTGGACCCCCGAGCGGCATTTTCATGCCTTCGGCGGGCCTTATCCCAACCCTTCCGTAGCCTCCGCCGCGCTGGCTGCCGTGACCTCGCGCGTAGCCATTCGTGCCGGTAGCGTCGTCGGCACGCTTCATCACCCGCTGCGGATCGCGGAGGAATGGGCCCTCGTGGACAATATCTCCGGGGGGCGGGTCGGCATAGCCTTTGCCTCGGGCTGGCAACCGAACGACTTCGTGCTCAATCCCGCCGCCTTCGCGGATCGTTCCGGCACGCTGAGGACGTGCATGGAAGATGTCCGCGCCTTGTGGCGGGGCGAACCGCGCCGTTTTCCCGGCCCCCTCGGGCAGGACGTGGAAGTGCTCACGTATCCGCGGCCGGTTCAGCCCGAACTGCCCTGCTGGATCACCTCGGCCGGAAATGTCGGCACTTTCATCGAGGCAGGGAGAGCGGGCGCATTCGTGCTGACGCACCTCTTGGGCCAGTCGATCGAGGAGGTGGCGGAAAAGCTGGCCGCCTACCGCCGGGCCTGGCGCGAGGCGGGGCATGCGGGAGAGGGCCATGCAACCCTCATGCTCCACACTTTCCTGGGCGATGACGAGGCACGGGTTCGCGAGATCGTCCGCGGGCCGCTGATAGAGTATCTGCGCACGGCCACGGCGCTGCTGCAGGAGCATGCCTGGTCGTTTCCCGCTTTCAGGCGTCCCGGCGGGGTAGAGGCGACAGGTCAGGTCGATCTGGGCAGTCTCAGCGAAGCGGAGACCGAAGCCCTGCTCGAACATGCTTTTGAGCGCTATTTCGAGACAAGCGGACTGTTCGGCACGCCGCAGGACAATCTCGCGCTGATCCGGCGTCTCGGGGACCTCGGGGTCGACGAGATCGGCTGCCTGATCGACTTCGGCGTCAATCCCGAAACGGTACTGGCCCATCTGCCCGCGATCGACCGCCTTCGCGCGCTGGCGCAGGACCGCGCGGCCGAGGATGATGCGGAGTATCCGCTGTACCGGCTGATGGAGCGCCATGGCGTGACCCACCTGCAATGCACCCCGTCGCTGCTTCAGGCGCTTGCGGGTGATCCGGCTGCCCACGCGGCGCTCGCTGGCCTGAAGCGCCTGATGGTGGGTGGAGAGGCCTTCCCGCCGCATCTCGCGCAGGAGATGCAGAGGCTGGTGCGCGGCACGGTGATGAACATGTACGGTCCGACCGAAACCACCGTGTGGTCTGCCGTCCACTGCCTTTCCGGCGACGACAGGGTTCCCCCGCTCGGCCGCCCGCTCGCGCGTCAGCAGATCTACATTCTCGATCGCAGGTTGGAGCCGGTAAGGCCCGGTGCGCCGGGCGAGCTGGTGATCGGCGGCGCAGGCGTGGTGAGGGGATATCACGAGCGCCCCGAACTTACCGCCGAACGCTTCGTGCAGCACCCGTTCCTGAACGGAGAGCGCGCCTATCGCACGGGAGACCTGGCGCGACAGCGAGACGACGGCACGCTGGAGTTTCTCGGGCGGCTCGACCATCAGGTGAAGATCCGTGGCTACCGGATCGAACTCGGCGAAATCGAGGCGGCACTGACGGCGCATGAGGACGTTGCAGAAGCCGTGGTTGTCGCCCGCAGCGAGGGGGCTGTGACCAGGCTTGTCGGTTACGCGGCGACGACAGCGAACCCGGGCCCTTCGCCCGAGGCCCTGCGGGAGCATCTGCGGCAAAGCCTGCCGGAATTCATGGTGCCGGGCAGTCTGGTCGTGCTCGATGCCCTGCCGCGTACCCCCAACGGCAAGATCGACCGCAAGGCCCTGCCTAACCCTGCTGCCGCCCGCGACAACGGTTCCGCCGATCCGGTGGCAATTCCGACGACGCCGGTGGAAGCCCAGATCGGCGAGATCTGGTGCGATCTCCTGAAAATCGGTCATGTCGGCCGGGACGAGAACTTTTTCGACATCGGCGGTCATTCGCTACTGGCCATTCAGGTTCACCGCCGCCTTGCCACGGCTGCCTCGCGCCCGGTGGCGCTGACCGACATCTTCCGGTTTCCGACCATAGCGGCCCTGGCAGCGCACTTGTCCGGCGAGGGAGGCGAAGCATCGGCGGCGCGCGAGGGGCAGGACCGGGCCATGGCGCGCCGGGCGGCGCTACTGCGGCGGGGCGCCGTGCGAACAGTAGCGAGGACCTGAGCCATGGACCAGGATTTCGGATCCTTCGAGGATCGCGGCGATGCGCCGGACGCTGCTTCCATCGCCATCATCGGCATGGCCTGCCGGTTCGCCGGTGGTCGCGGCCCCGACGCGTTCTGGGACCTGCTTCGGGAGGGCCGGGAAGGGCTCGAGACTTACACGGACGAGGAACTCCTTGCCGCCGGTGTAAGTCCCGCACTCCTGCGCAATCCTCGCTATGTCAGGCGCGGTGCGCCGCTGGCGGACATGGAGTGTTTCGACGCGGCGCTGTTCGGCCTCAGCCAGCGCGATGCCGCGATCATGGATCCGCAGCACCGGCATTTCCTGGAGTGCTCGTGGGAAGCCCTGGAAGATGCCGGGCACACTCCGCAGGGCTTCGGCGGCATGATCGGGGTTTTCGCAGGCTCCGGGCACAATGCCTACATGCCCTACAATCTGCTGGGCAACCGCCGACTGGTGCAGGACACCGGCCTGTTCCTGCTTCGCCACACCGGGAACGACAAGGATTTCCTCACCACGCGGGTGTCCTATCTGCTCGACCTGAAGGGGCCGAGCATCAGTGTCCAGACCGCCTGCTCGACCTCGCTGGTGGCGATCCACATGGCCGCGCAGAGCCTGCTGTCCGGCGAATGCGACATGGCGCTGGCGGGCGGGGTCTCGATCGAGCTGCCGCATCGGCATGGTTATCTCTACGAGGAAGGCGAGATCCTGTCACCCGACGGCCGTTGCCGTCCCTTCGACGCGTCCTCGCAAGGGACCGTATTCGGCAGCGGCGTCGCCGTTCTTGCGCTTCGCCGCCTTGCCGATGCCATCGAGAACGGTGACCATATCCACGCGGTCCTGCGCGGATCGGCCGTCAACAACGACGGCAGCGCCAAAGTGGGCTATCTCGCGCCCGGCGTCGAGGGGCAGGCGGCGGTCATTGCCGAGGCGCTTGCCGTTTCCGGGGTCGATCCCGCCGAAATCGATTATGTCGAGGCCCATGGCACCGGCACGCCGATCGGCGATCCCATCGAGGTGGCCGCACTCAGCCAAGCCTTCGGGCAGCGCGAGCGCGCCCGCCCTTGCGGGCTGGGTTCGGTCAAGGCGAACATCGGCCATACCGACACGGCCGCGGGCGCGGCGGGGGTCATCAAAGTAGCCCTTGCCCTGCGCCATCAGGAACTTCCCGCAGTGCCTCATTTCGAGGTGCCCAATCCCGACTGCGCGATCGCCACGAGCCCGTTCCGCATTCAGGCGACGCGGGAAGCCTGGCCCCGGCGCGATAGCAGCCCCCGTCGCGCCGGGGTCAGTTCGCTGGGCGTCGGCGGCACCAATGCCCATGTCGTCATGGAAGAAGCGCCGCTCCGCTCCCCCGGAAGTGCGAGCCGCCGCCGTCAGCTGCTGGTCGCTTCGGGTCAGAGCGAAAGCGCGCTGGCGGCAAATCTCGCGGCCCTGTCTCGCCGCCTTGTCGAGGCGCCCGATATCTCGCTGCCGGACACCGCCTACACGCTGAGCACCGGGCGGCGTCACCTCGGGATGCGACAATTCGTCGTGGCAAGCCGTGACGCGCCGGAGCAGGCGGCGGTCTCGCTCGAAGCAGCCTCACAGGCGGCGGGCAGGCCTGCGGCAATCCCCGGCCGCAGCGTGGCCTTCCTGTTTTGCGGCGGCGGCCCTCAGCACAACGATATGGCGCGGGGTCTTCATGAAACGGAGCCGCTGTTTCGCGCCGAAGTCGATCGCGGCCTTGGATTGCTGGACGCGATTGCCCCAAACGAACTGCGCCGCTGGCTCTTCCCGGCGCAGGAAGATTTTGCGCGTGCTTCCGCCGAACTGGAGCGCCCCTCGAACGCCTTGCCCGCTCTGTTCATCGTCCAGACCGCACTGGCGCGGCTATGGATGTCGCTAGGGATCACCCCCGCCGCCATGATCGGCCATAGTTGCGGAGAATATGCCGCCGCGCATCTTTCCGGCGTGATCGACCTCGCAAGTGGTTTGCGTATCGTCCATACGCGCGGCGTCCTGTTCGAGAAGACCGGCGCGGGCGGAATGCTCGGCGTTTCGCTGTCGGAGGCGGAACTAGCGCCCCTGCTTTCCGAAGGTCTGTCTATCGCTGCGATCAACGGGCCTCGGCTTTGCGTGGTGTCCGGCGCCACGCATGCGATCGAACGGTTCCAGCGCGATCTGGAGGAGCGGGAGATCGAGGCTGCGCGGATCCCGATCACGGTTGCCGCCCATTCGCCCATGCTCGATCCGATCCTGCCGGAATTCCGTGCGCGACTGTCCGGGATCGCCTTCCACGCACCGCGCATAGCCTTTGCCTCGAACCTCACCGGAGAATGGGTCAAGGCCGTCGAGGCGACTGATCCCGATTACTGGGTAAGGCACTTGCGCGAACCTGTGCGGTTTACCGATGGCCTCCAGTGCCTGCTCACAGAACCGGACCGCGTTCTGCTGGAAGTCGGGCCGGGGCGGAGTATGGCCAGCCTTGCCCGGCAGCACGCCGCGCGCAAGCCCTCGCAGCCCGTTGTCGCCTCGATGCGGCACCCCGACCAGGATATCGCGGACGATGCCCGGTTCCTGGAGGCGCTTGGAGAACTCTGGACACTCGGCGTCGATATAGACTGGAGCGCATTCTGGCACGGCGAGCGGCGCCTGCGTCTGCCTTTGCCGACATATCGGTTCGACCGCCAGCGTCACTGGTTCGACGCGCAGACGGCGACGGAGCGGCAAGGCGGCAGCGACGCCGATCCCGATCTGCGCATGGATCTGGCCGAGTGGGCCTACGAACCGGTCTGGATGCGCGACGACGAAACGGAGGGCGAAGCCGGAAAAGGTCCGGTGCTGGTCCTTCGGGATGAAGCCGGATTTTCGGGCAGGCTCATCGCGAAGCTGCGCGGGCAGGGCGCGGATGTGATTGCCGTGCGCCGCGGTCGGCGGCGGAAGGAATGCGGCCCGGGGGATTACATGATCCGTCCGGCAAGGCGCGAGGATTGGGCCTGGCTCTTCGATAGACTGGCACAGCAAAACCACCTGCCGGTACGGGTCTTCCACTGCTGGATGGTAACTGGCAGGCGCAGGCCCGGCCGGGGCAGCCTTCTGGACCACGGCCTGTTCTCGCTGACCGCGATGACCCCGGAACTGGCCGCAGCCTGTGAAGGCGGGGAAGTGGGCGTGGTCCTCGTCACCGACCGCGCACAGCGGATTGCCGGAGACAGCGATATCGAGCCGCTGAAGGCCGCCTTCATCGGCGCCCGCAGGAGCATTGCGGCCGAATATCCGGGGCTGCGTTTCCATGCTGTCGATATCGACGATCGGGCGGGACGCTCCATGTGGCCCGACCGGACGGTGGAGGCCGTGATCGAGGAATCCGCCTCTACGAGCGAACGGGATGTGGCATGGCGGGCGGGCGAGCGCTGGACGCTCGGTCAGCGCCCTGCGCGCGGGGTTCTGGACAATGCGGAGACGTCCCCGTTCCGCAAGGACGGCACTTACCTGATAACGGGCGGCCTTGGCGGGATCGGCCTCACCATCGCACGGCATCTCGCGGCAACGGTAGGAACGCGCATCGCGCTTCTGTCGCGCACGGTGCTGCCGGATCGCGCGCGGTGGGACGAACTGCTGGAAGACGGCGAACTGCCGCTTCCGCTCAGGGAGAAGCTGCTGGGCGTTCTGGAACTGGAAGCCATGGGCGCGCAAGTGGAACTGGCCACCGCCGATGTCGCCGAGGTTCGCGGGCTGCGCCGCGCCATCCGCCGGGTGGAGGCCCGCTTCGGCCGGATCGACGGGATTTTTCACACGGCCGGCACGCTTGACGACGAACTGGTCGAGACCCGCAGCCGCGCGGCGATGCAGGCGGTGCTGCGCCCCAAAGTAGCGGGGACCCTGGCGCTTGAGCGGGTGATGGCGGGGCGTCCGCCCGACTTCCTGATGCTGTTCTCCTCGATCAGCGCATTTGCCGGACTTCCAGGCCAGGCCGATTACGCTGCCGCCAACGCCTTTCTCGACGCCTATGCCCAATCGCGCAGCCAGGATCCCGCCACCCGCGTCCTGTCGGTCGGATGGAGCCAGTGGGCGCAAGTCGGGATGGCGGCGGCCCTTGCTGGAGACAGCGGCCAGAGCGGCGCGCTTGCTGCCGATCTCGGCAAGGGGGAGGCCGTCGCGCATCCCTTTCTGGAACGGCTCCATTCGATTTCGTCCGGCGAATTCGTTGTGGCGACCAGCCTGACGCCGCAGCGCCACTGGATCCTGGACGAGCACCGGATGGTCGGCACCGGCCCCTTGCTGCCCGGGACGGCCTATCTCGAACTGGCCCGCGCCGCTGTTGCCACGGCCGAACCCGGCCCCATGGAGTTCAGCGATTTCACCTTTCTCGAAGCCTTCGCCGTTCCTGATACCGAAACGCGGGACCTTCGGGTTCATGCCCAAAAGGAAGGGGAAGGCGCATGGCAGGTCGTCGTGCTCGGCCGCCCCCTGCGATCGCGTGCGCCATGGACCGAGCATGCGCGAGGGACCTTGCGCTGCCACGATACCCCGCCACTCCGCGCCATGCTCGACCTCGATGCGATCGCGCGGCGATGCCGTCCCGGCAGGGGGGGAAGCGAAGACCAGCCTCGCCTGATCTTCGGGCCGCGTTGGGAAAACCTCTCGGAGCTGATGATCGGCCAGGACGAGGCGCTGCTCACGCTGGAACTGCCGGAAGCCTTCCGGGGCGAACTTGAGGAACTGGCGCTCCATCCCGCCCTGCTCGATTTCGCGACCGCAAGTGCGCAGGCGCTGATTGCAGGGCGCGACCCGGATCAGGACTTCTACGCCCCCTTCAGCTATCGCCGTCTCGTGCTCCATGCTCCGCTTCCTGCGCAGATCGTGAGCCATGTGCGCTACCGGGCCAATGGCGAGGCGAGCGGAAAAACGGCGACCTTCAATGTCACCATTACCGATCCCGATGGATTGGTACTGGCGGAAATACGCGATTTCACGATGATCCGCGTCGCAGGGACGGCACTGGCCAAAGCTGCGCCGGCCGAAATCGGCACCACAGCCGAAGGTCGTGCAGGTATTCTCCCGGAAGAGGGCGCAGAAATCGTGGCAAGGCTGCTCGCCGGTGCGCGGCGACCGCACCTGGTGATCTCTCCCTACGATCTCCCCGCCGTCCTGGCCGAGATGCGCAAACCGGCTCGCCCCGCGCCTACGACAGCCGCCGGAGACCCCGCCGATGCCCCAAGGACCGAAACCGAGCGGCTGATCGCGGACTTGTGGTGCGACCTGCTCGGCATGGCCGCAATCGGACGGAACGACAATTTCTTCGATCTGGGCGGGCATTCGCTTCTGGCCGTCCAGTTCTCCAACCGGCTGCGCAAGCGGATGGGCAAGACCCTGCCGCTGGCCGCGATGCTGGGGCAACCGACCGTGGCCAATCTGGCCCTGATCATCGATCCGGGCAGCCGGGCCGATAATGCTGGAGCCGGGACCGAGACCACTGAAGCTAACGCCCACGAAGGCCTCGTCACCATCCGCGAAGGTGGCGCAGACAGAGCATTGTTTTTCGTCCACGACGGGTTAGGCGAAACGCTGCTCTACCGGAACCTCGCCCTGCGGCTCGATACCGATCGGCCGATCATCGGCATGGAGCCCTTGCGGCGGGCCGACGGCACTTATGCCCATACCCGTATCGACGAGATGGCGGCGCATTACGTCGACCGTCTGCGTCAGGTTCAGCAGGAAGGGCCTTACCTGCTGGCCGGGCTCTGCGCGGGGGGCGTCATCGCCTTCGAAATGGCCCGGCAGCTTCAGGACGAGGGCAGTCAGGTCGCATTCGTGGGGATCATCGACGCGGCCGATGTCGAAGCCCGCAAGTTCCGTTTCCTGACCACGCGTTTGCGAATGGCGCGCCTGAAGACGCTGATGGCGCAGTCTGGTCCCCTAGGCCTCCTTCCCGACCTCGGCCGCAAGGCATGGAACGCCGCATGCTGGGAACTCGGCTCGCGCCTGCGCCAAGTCCAGGATCGGCGCACGGTGCGTACGATGCGAAATCGCGAGGCTGGAGAGGGTGCAGGGGTAATTACGACGCGCGAACCGGCAGGCGCGATCCCCTTCCTGAAACTCTACGAAGTCGCTCACCGGGAGCACCGCCCGAAGGGAATATTCGAAGGCGGCACCGTCGCGCTGTTCAAGGCCGGGAGCGATACCGGACTGCCCGATGATACGCCCTATTCCCTGACCTACCGGGACTACGCCCTGGGCTGGGGCAAGCGTGTCCGCGACGAGATCGTCATCGTCGACATTCCGGGTGGGCACAGCAGCAACTTGCAGGAGCCATACGTAGACAGGCTTGCGCCGCTGTTCCAGGAAGCGCTCGATTCCGCGCTGGCAAACATCGATCCCGCGCCTTTCGAGACCATCGGGGTTGCGGCCGAATGATCGGACCCGGATTGCTCCACGCGATCGACGTGATCGACGTGATCATCGTCAACTACCGCACGGGACCGCTGGTCGTGTCCTGCCTGCAGACGCTGGCTGCCGAGGCCGGGGAGGGCATGCGGATCCGCGCCTTCGTGATCGACAACGCTTCGGGTGACGGTTCGGCCGACATGATCGAGGCAGCGATTATGCAGCACGACTGGCATTGGGCCCGGGTGCATCGCTCCGCCGTCAATGGCGGCTTTGGTGCGGGCAACAATATCGGCATCGACCTTGCGCTCGCGCAGGCGCAGCCTGCCGGACTGATCTGGCTGCTCAACCCCGACACCCGCGTGATGCCGGGCGCGGCGCGGGAACTGGCGCGCTTTATGGCAGGCACGCCTGGTGCCGGTATCGTCGGCACGGCTCTGCTGGAGGCGGACGGCAATCTCTGGCCTTTCGCGTTCCGTTTTCCGTCGGTCCTCGGAGAGATCGAGCGCGGTCTGCGGTGGAGCTTCACGTCCCGGCTGCTGTCCCGCCATGCCATCGCGCGCCGCATGGACGGGCGGCCTGCGGTCGTGGACTGGGTCAGCGGCGCCAGCCTTGCCATTCGCCCGGCCCTGCTGCGGGAAGGGCTGCGCTTCGACGAGGGCTATTTCCTCTATTACGAGGAAACCGACTTGTGCCGGGCGGCGCGGTCGAACGGGTGGCAATGCTGGTATCTGCCGCAAGCGCTGGTGCTGCACATCGCCGGGCAAAGCACCGGAGTAACCGCAACCCAGGCAAGGCCGCGCCGTCTGCCGGATTACTGGTTCCAGTCCCGATCCCGCTATTTCCGGAAGAACCACGGGCGCGCCTACGCGCTTCTGGCGGATCTGGCCTGGATGATCTCGCACACGATATTCCTGGGCAAACAGGCTTTGCGCGGTTCGCCTGGTATCGATCCGCCGCGCCTGCTGAGCGATTTCGCGCGGCATAGCGCACTGGTGCCGGGGCGACGTCGTACATGACGCATCAAGGGGTTGGGCCGGACTGGCTTGAGGCTATGGGATGTCGGACCATCAAGCTACCGGCCCCCTTCGATCTATGGCGCATCGACGTATCGCCCCAGGACGATCAACGCCTCATGGCCTGCCTGTCTGGCGAAGAGCATGCCCGCGCCGCGAAGTTCAGAACCGAGGCGCTCGCCCGGCGCTATCGCACCGCGCATGCCGCGCTGCGCATCCTGGGAGAACGACGTTGCGGCATTCCGGCCGCGCAGCAGGTCTATCACACCAACGCTTTCGGCAAGCCTTGTCTGGCGAATGTCTCGCAGGCCCATTGCAGCCTCAGCTACAGCGGCGAGAGCGTGCTTGTCGGGTGGAGCCTGGATCACGAAATCGGCATCGATCTGGAGCGTGTCCGCGTTCTGGACGATGCAGCCGAGCTTGCCGACCTGCATTATACGGCCCGGGAGAGAGCGGCCCTGCCGTGTCCCGGCTCTCGGCACTACAGCCGCGCTTTCCTGACGCTTTGGGTTCGCAAGGAAGCCTGCGTCAAGGCGCTTGGTCAGGGCCTGAATATTGCGCCTTCCTCATTCGATTGCGACGTTGACCCGAGGTTGGCTCTTGCTGAAATCGATGGCTCTTCTGTCGAGAGCGACGTTTACGACCTGAAGGACGGCATTCTGGTGGCCTGGGCCCGAATCATCCAGAATAACTGGTCTGACCGGAACCGAAGGCTTGCCGCCGGGCAGTCTGTCACTGCTGGAGTTGCAGCAGCCCTTCGCGAATGACATGGGCGATCATATGTGCGCGATTGCGCGTTCTGGTCTTGAGGCGGACGTTTTCGACGTGCCGTTCGACCGTGCAGGGCGCGATATTGAGTTCGATGGCCGTTTCCTTTGCGGACCGCCCCATGGCCACAAAACGCAAGACATCCAATTCACGAGCCGTAAGTTGCACAGCTTCATTATCAAATCTGTACATGAAATTCCCCCTACATTTCGATGATGATATTCGAACCCCCCTACCTTCCGTTGAGACTTTTCCGAGCCTCGACCACAAATGTTGCATTGGCGAAGATTCGAGTCACGCTATATTTTGGTTTCATCGCGGCGCCGTTTGGATTTCGGGCGCCTTGAACAGCAATCGCATGGGCACGGGGACTATCCCGATTCGACCGGATGTTCTTCAGGATAATCCGGGAGAGTTATGCTCACGATTGCACATAAAGCTTCACGGGTGGTTTTCGTCGTTGGTCAGGACCGCGGATCGAGAGCCCGGACGTCATGGAAACCGACTCCGCAGAGCACCCGTGCAGGCCCCTGGTGATCTGCCAGTTCGCGGGCCAGCACTGCCGCCTGCGTGCGGTTGCTGACCGACAGCTTCTTCAGCAGCGATTTGACCGTGGCCTTCACCGCCGATTCACTGATGCCAATGTCGCGTGAGATCGTCTTGTTCGGCAGCCCGCGTTCCAGGGCGCCCAGCACATCCCATTCCCTTTCGCTCAGATCGTAGCCCTGCGCCCCGCGATGCAGCGGCGGTGTTTCGGTCAGGAGCAGGAGATTGTCGAGCAGGTCGATGATTTCCGGCGGCGCCACCTTCTGTCCCACCGCGACCATCTGCATCATCGCCACCAGCGACTGATAGGGTACCTGATCGAGAAAATAGGCATAGGCGCCCGCCGCATAGATGGCCGCCATTTCGGTGAACTCGAAAGACGACACCAGAGCGACCACACGGGCGGACGGAAACCGATGAAGGATTTCTCCGACGACGGCCGCTCCGTCGCTTCCCAGCAGCGATCGGTCGACGACGATGACATGATCTGCCGGGCCTGCTTCCTGCGGCGGCGCCAGCTTGTGAAGATCGTCCACCGATTCCGTGAGATCGAAACCTGAATCCGACAGGATGCGGCGAACGCCTTCACGAATGAGCGAGTTCCTGATGGCCACCGATACTGCTGTAGTCATGATCGTTCGCAGGCCTCTCTTTTTCGTCGCATCTACAGGAGATGGCGTGAGGTCCGAGGAAGATCCGTTCCGCCCCAACAGAACTCGGAAAAACAAGTATTACGCGCAAGGCGCCGATTTACGCGTTAACCCTAGAGCAAACCGCATGGATTTTACAGTTTCCGCTTTCGGATAGGGTGATTTTCACCATTTGGATGATCTCCGAATGATCATCATACCGATAGAGGACCGGACGCCGGGCGCTTTTCGATACGGCGGATCATCCGGCGAAGGGGGCTTTCGAAGATACGGTGGAGCATCCAGGCCAGCGCCGTCACCATCGCGGAGACGGCCAGCGAGGCGATCCAGTCGCTTGCCTCTACCCCCAGACCGAGCATGTGAGCCTCGCCTTCCAGCCGGTCCACCGTGCCGATGGCCTGGAAATGCAGCAGATAGATGCCGAACGAGACCTTCCCCAGGAACATGAGCGGCGGAGACGCGAAAATGTACCTCAGGACACCGCGATCCTGCGCGATGGCGACGATCAGCGCTATAAGGGCCAGATAGGCGGGAAAGTCGGAAAGGGCCTGGGCCATCGTCGCCATGACCAGCAGCAGTACCATGCACTGGAGAAAGTTGCCGGACAGTGCGCGGCGCACATGCGCATTGTCGTGCAGGCGATAGGCAAGTTGGCCGATGGTGAAACCGGCCAGGCACCGCACCAGCGTGTAGGGCGAAAAGAACAGGTCCAGATCGCCCTTAGCGATCGGCGCGCCGATGTAATGCCGACTTGCCGCCAGGGTCATGACCAGAATGGCCAGCAGTGCCATGCAGCCAGTAGCGAGCGCAATTTTCGGGCTGGACCTCAGGCAGGCCACCGCGATGAACGGAAAGAGCAGGTATGCGACCATCTCCGTGCTGACCGACCATGCAGGCGGATCCAGACTGGGCCAGTTCCCCAGCGACTGGAGCATAACGAGGTTCGCCGCCAAGGCCGGAAGGCTCGGGCTGCCGCCTCTCCCCAGCGCCAGGAAAGCCAGTGTCGCCAGGATGTAGAGTGGGAATATCCGGGCGATCCGGTGAAGGAGAAAGCTGCGCTGCCGGAACGTGCCGGATTGCAGCGCCTTGCCATAGACATGCGCCATGACGAAGCCGCTGAGGATGAAGAAGAGATCCACCGCCAGATAGCCATGCAGCACGATGGTGGAGAGTGGCCCCGTCGCCACCATCCTGAGATGGAAGTGATAGATCATGACGAAAATCGCAGCGGCCCCGCGAATACCTGTCATCGGCCTGATTTCCGTCGCTGCCATCGTCACGCGGCCCGAAGTGATTTGTCTTCGCGCGATAGTCATACGGAGGCGGGCGCAAGGTAATCCGGCTTATCGCCCTCCCGAATAGGCGCCGGGAAAACGCAGCGTCGCTTGCCCACCTTTTAGGCGTTGTGCCGCGCTTGCGGGTGGTTAAGCATAGCGCGATGCGGATCGGACTTTTCATGGCAGGCTGCCTCATCCTGCAAGCGCCTATGGCCGGCGCGCAGGAACGCGATGCGAAGAATCTCCCGAACGCAGGCGGGGCCATCGATCCGGCGTTCGTCGGCCACTACTATCTCTCCGGCGTGATGGAGACCGGATCGGAGCTTCTGCTTCGCGCGGATGGTTCGTTCGAGTGGTACATTTCCTATGGCGCGCTGGACCAGTTCGCACAGGGGACATGGCGACGGGAAGGGGAGGAGATCGTGCTGGTCGCCCCGCAACCGCCGAAGAACCGGCCCCTGTTCGCCTATCTCGATACCGAGCCGTGGCCAGCCGAAAGCGGCGCAGAAAACCGGACTCGCCGTGCGGGTGATCGATCCCAAATCGGGCGGCGATGCGCGCGGGGTCAGGGTGGCCTTGCGCTTTGCCGATGGAGCAGAACTGGAAGTCGTGACGTCCGGTGACGGAATGGAGCCGCTGCCCGATATCCCGTCTTCGGCTCTCGTCGAAGCTACGCTCAGTGCTCCCTATGTTCCGGGACAGGAGGTGAAAGTAGCCTTGCCTCCCGTCAGAAGCGGTGTGGTGCGTTTTTCCATCGACGTCGATCAGGTGAACGCCCCTCCGTTCGAAAGGATGGCGCTGCGGATCGACGGGAAATCCCTCTTGCCCGTCGAACTGGGGAGAGGGCGCTACACCCGCTGAACATTCTCGGCTCTACCCCGGGAACCGGCGGCGCCTGCGGGCGATTTGCAACACAGTCGTCTATAAGGCGTGTTATGCAATTTCGAACTCTCCTGTTCTTCGCTCTGATGACCGCGCCGACCATGGCGGCTGCACAGGACCGCGACTACTGCCCCGACCGGCCGGGTATCGGCACCCCGGCCTGCACGATGGCACCGGGACGCATGTCTTTCGAGACCGGCCTTGGCGACTGGACGCTCAGCCGCGATGCCAATCAGCGTGACGATGTCCTGCTCATCGGGGATTTCCTGATGCGCGTGGGCATAGCTGACCATGCCGAAGTCCAGCTTGGCTGGAGCAGCCTGGGCTTCGCGCGCAGCCGGGATCGCCGGACTGGAGATGTCGAGCATCGCAGCGGCACAGGCGATCTGATGCTGGCGCTTCGGCGCAATCTCGTGAACCCGGACGGCTCGGGTTTTTCCGCGGCCGTGATGCCTTTCGTCTCGCTGCCGACGGGCCGCGAACCGATCGGGGCGGGAGACTGGGGCGCAGGCATCCAGATCCCGCTGTCCTATGAACTCTCGCCTGTCATCAGCCTGGAAATGGTGCCGGAATTCGATGCCGACGTGAACGAGGGCGGCAACGGCCGTCATTTCGCCTTCGGGGATGTCGTCGGCGTCTCCACGCCGCTGAGCGATGCGGTAACGGCGACGGCGGAATACCAGTTCCGCACAGTTCGCGAACCCGGCGACCATCATTCGGAACACCTTTCGGGCCTGTCACTTGCGTGGCAGACTTCGGATCGATTCCAGTTCGACATCGGCGCCAATGCCGGGCTCGACCGCGACGCCGATGATCTGGAAGTCTATCTGGGCGTTTCGCGCCGCTTCTGAGGTCTTTCCGCTTCCTGAAAACGTCATCGATGCTGCACTGCAAGAGAAGGGCTTGCAGCGACAGGGCGCTTGCGGCAAGATAATCGGCAAATTCGGATCCTGACCGCAAAGGCGCGGAGGGGATCCCGCAGTCCGCAAGGGCTGATCAGCAAGGCAACGACGCCATCGGTCGAACCTGAACAGGGTTCCGGCCGGTGGCGTTTTTTCGTTTGGGGAAGACGTGGCAAGCAGCAAGGTCAAGAGTGCATGCCCCTATTGCGGTGTAGGCTGCGGGATCGTCATGGACGTGGCGGACGGCCGGATCGTCAAGGTTTCCGGCGACAAGAGCCATCCCACGAACTTCGGCAGGCTCTGCACCAAGGGCAGTTCGTGCCATGTCCCCGTCACCGCACCGGGGCGCGCGGAAACCGCTTATGCCCGCATCGAAGGAGGCCGCGATCAAGGCGCGATCCCGATGGCGGAGGCGATCACCCGCACCGCGCAGGGGCTACGCCGGATCATCGACCGCGACGGCCCGGATGCGGTTTCCTTCTATGTCTCGGGGCAGATGTCGCTGGAGGCGCAATATCTTGCCAACAAGCTCTGTAAGGGCTTCATCGGCACCAACAATATCGAAAGCAATTCGCGGCTCTGCATGGCCAGCGCCGCGAGCGGATACAAGCTTTCGATCGGCGCGGACGGACCGCCCGGTTCCTATCAGGACTTCGACAAGGCCGACCTGTTCTTCGTGATCGGGGCCAACATGGCGGACTGCCACCCGATCCTGTTCCTGCGCATGATGGACCGGGTGAAGGCGGGCGCAAAGCTGATCGTGGTCGATCCCCGCCGAAACGGCACAGCGGACAAGGCGGATCTCTTCCTGCAAGTCCGCCCCGGTTCGGACCTCGCCCTGCTCAACGGATTGCTTCACCTGCTGGTCGAGCAGGGCGACATCGACCACGACTTCATCGCCGCCCATACCGAGGGCTGGGATGTCATGCCGGCGTTTCTGGCCGATTATCCGCCCGACCGGGTCTCTGCGCTGACCGGCATATCGGAAGCCGACTTGCGCCAGGCCGCGCAATGGATCGGTGAAGCAGGAGCGTGGATGAGCTGCTGGACCATGGGGCTCAACCAGAGCACCCACGGCACCTGGAACACCAATGCCGTCTGCAATCTCCATCTCGCCACCGGCACCATCTGCCGTCCCGGCGCAGGGCCATTTTCATTGACCGGACAGCCCAATGCCATGGGCGGACGCGAGATGGGCTACATGGGGCCGGGCCTGCCGGGACAGCGGGCAACGCCCAGCGAAGCCGACCGCCGCTTCGTGGAGGAGGTCTGGGGCGTTCCGCCCGGCACGCTCAAGGTCGAGGCGGGCGCGGGCACCGTCGCGATGTTCGAGGACATGGCGCAAGGGCGCATCAAGGCCTGCTGGATCATCTGCACCAACCCGGTTGCCAGCGTGGCCAATCGCAAGACCGTGATCGCCGGGCTGGAGGCCGCCGAACTCGTCATCGCGCAGGACGCCTTCGTCGATACCGAAACCAACCGCCATGCCGACCTGATCCTTCCCGGCGCGCTCTGGGCCGAAGCGGAAGGGGTGATGATCAATTCCGAACGCAACCTCACCCTCATGCAAAAGGCCGTCGATCCGCCCGGAGAGGCCATGGCCGACTGGGAGATCATCGCCCGGGTGGCCTGCGAGATGGGTTATGCCGAGGCCTTCTCCTATGCCTCCGCAGCGGACGTCTTCGAGGAAATCCGCGGCTTCTGGAACCCGCGCACGGGCTACGACATTCGCGGCGCCAGCCATGCGCGTCTTCGTGAGACGCCGCTGCAATGGCCGTGCCCGCCCGGCGCCGAGAACGATCGCAACCCCGTGCGCTACCTGAACGACGGCGTGAGCCAGTCGCTCCGCACCGGCGCGGACGGCGAGCGCCCGGCCATTGCCTTTCCCACCGAAAGCGGCCGCGCCCATTTCCTGCCGCGCCCGCACATGGATGCGGCGGAAATGCCCGATGCGGATTTTCCGCTCGTGCTCAATACCGGCAGGCTCCAGCACCAGTGGCACACGCTCACCAAGACGGGGAAAGTGCCGACGCTGAACAAGCTCAATCCCGGGCCGTTTCTGGAGATCCATGACGAGGATGCCCGGGCGCTGGGCATCGATGAGCGCGACATGGTGGAACTGCGCTCGCGCCGGGGGCGCGCCGTCCTGCCCGCCATGATAACCGACCGGGTAAGGCCGGGAAATTGCTTCGCCCCGTTCCACTGGAACGACGTTTTCGGTGAAGACCTTTGCATCAACGCCCTGACCAGCGATGCGGTCGACCCGCTATCGCTGCAACCCGAATTCAAGTTCTCGGCAGTTGCCATCACGCGGTTGTCGGGGCCGGTCGAACAGGCTTCTCCAGCTGCAACGCCGGACGAGATGACGCAGCCCTTTTCCGCGAGCATTCCCGCCGTAAGCGCCCTCATGCCGTGTCAGGCCGCTGCCATCGATGCTTTCGCGCAAGTCATGGGGCTGGCACCGGGCATGCCTCCGGCGCTCACTCCGGCCGAGGCCCGTTACCTGACGGGATTCACAACAGGACTGCGCGCCAACGATCCGGGCGGCTCAGTCCCGCGGTTGCCATCGGGCGCGCCGATCGAGAGCGACAAGCTGGACTACCTGAACGGCCTGCTGGCCGGGCTGTTTGCCCGCGTGCCCCAATCAAACGGTGAGCCTGCCGCCGAACCGATTGCACAGGTCATGGTGCTCTGGGCATCCCAGACCGGCAATGCGGAAGGGGTTGCCGAGCAATGCGCCAGACGGCTCGAAGCCCATGCCTGCCGGGTCCGTCTCGCCGCGCTGGATACGATCAAGCCCGCCGAACTCGCGGCGGCGGGGCAAGCGCTGATCATAGCCAGCACGTTCGGTGACGGCGATGCACCAGATAATGGCGACAGCTTCTGGTCGTCGCTGAAGACGCATGGCTCTTCGGGGTTCGACGGCCTGTCCTATTCGGTGCTGGCGCTGGGCGATTCCAGTTACGACCAGTTCTGCGGTTTCGGGCGCAAGCTCGACGCAAGACTGGAAGAACTCGGCGCCAGACGCCTTGCCCCGCGCGCGGATTGCGAGCCCGATTACGAGAATACTGCAAGGCAATGGCTGGACGATGTGCTGGGTTCGCTGCTGGCCGATCGGCCCGCTTCGCCCGGCCCGGTCCAGTCCACCGTCGCGGCCGAACCGAAAGTTGCGGCACGAGAGACGGCGGGCCCCAGCTACAGTCGCAAGGCGCCGCTTCATGCGCGCATGACTCGAAACACGCTGCTCAGCGGTCTCGGTGCGGCCAAGGAAGTCCGCCAGTTCGGGTTCGATCTGGCCGGGCAGGGTTTCACCTACCGCGCCGGAGACGCTCTCGGTGTCTGGCCGGTCAATTGCCCGGCGCTGGTCACGGAAGTTATGGGACTACTCGACCTAGCGCCGGAAACGCCGGTAACCGTCAAGGATATCGGTGGAGTTCCACTCTACGAGGCGCTGCTGAAGCACTGGGATATCGCCAAGCCCACCCGCAACATTCTCGAACTCATTGCCGATCGCCTGCCCGAAGCGGCCTTCGTCCCGCTGCTCGATCCCGATCGCAAGCCGGACTACGATCACTTCCTGCGCCGCCATCAGATCGCCGACGTCCTGCATGAAACCGGCGTGCGGCTGACGGCGCAGGATCTGGTGAAAGTCATGCGGCCGATCCAGCCGCGCTTCTACTCGATCGCCTCCAGCCCCCATGCGCAAGTGGACGAAGTCCAGTTGACGGTCTCCGTCCTGCGCTATGCCAACGGCGGGAGGCGACGGGGCGGCGTCTGTTCCGCATTCATGGCGGATCGGGCCGAGGATCTTGGCGCGGGCCTGTTCCTTCAGCCCGCTTCGCATTTCCGCCCACCTACGGATCCCGCGCGCGCGGCGATCATGGTCGGGCCGGGCACCGGCATCGCGCCGTTCCGGGGATTTCTCCATGACCGGCTCGCCACCGGCGCCACCGGCAGCAACTGGCTGTTCTTCGGCGAGCAGCACGAGGCGACCGATTTCTATTATCGCGAGGAAATCGATACTTGGCGGCGCTCCGGCCATCTCGATCGCCTGAGCCTGGCCTTCTCGCGCGACCAGTCCGAGAAGGTCTACGTGCAGGACCGCATGATCGAGGAAGGCGCCGAACTCTGGCGCTGGATCGAAGGCGGGGCAAACTTCTACGTCTGCGGCGACTCGAGCCGCATGGCAAAGGATGTCGACCTCGCGCTTCGCAGGATCGTGGCAGAGCATGGCGGCATGAAGCCAGATGCGGCGGAAGACTACATCGCCCAGCTGCGCGAGGACCGGCGCTATCTTCGCGATGTCTATTAGGCGATTTCGCGCATCCCGGTCAGAAGCCATGAAACCTGTTCCAAGCCACGCGCGTTGCACATCCAGACGCGGAGTGGAGAACAGCCATGACAGCCAGGGAAACCCGGCCGGATCCGGGGATCGCACAGGACGCTGGCGGCGCAGACTGCGTCGTGCTCGGCGCTGATCCGTCGCTGATGCCGGAGCCAGTCAATCGCCGTTCCCGGGCTTTCCTGATCTGGCTGCTTTCCCACCGCGACGCGAAGCGCGGTCAGCTCGCCGTGGATTGGTCCGAACTCGCATCCTGACGATCCGCTAACCGGAACCGGCGCACCGATCGCGAGTTCGGTGGTTCTCTCGACAAGGAGTACACGATGCCGACAGCGAAGTTCGAAACCCCCGAAGGCGATGAGATCGAGGTCGATCCGGCGGATGTCGTCAACATTTCCACCGGCAAGGAAGACGAGACGACAGTGATCGAGCTCGACGATGGAGACGAGATCACCGTTGTCGCGACCCCGGTGGAAGTGGCTGCAGAACTTGGCCTCGACCCGCTGGATTTCATCGATCCCGATGAGGACGACGAGCCTGCCGAAGACTACGACGATGAAGACGAGGACGGCTACGCGGACGAATGAGCGAACGGGCGTCCCGCCTGTCCCGTGAATGCCTGTCCTGCGAATTGTGGAGACGATATGCTTGAACATGTTCCCCGCTGGCTCGGTGCCCTGATGACCAATGTACGCGCGGGTCACGCCAAGCTTGCCATCGTGCAGGAAGAAGTGGCGCAGTCCGCGGCATTCATCGAGCTGTCCAGCCCGGCATTCGCCAGCGGCAGCCGCCTTCCGCAGCGGTTTACCGCCGATGGGGAGGGCGTGTCGCCGCCGCTCGTATGGGGTGAGGTTCCCGCAGGAACCGTCAGCCTGGCGCTGCTGGTCGAGGATCCCGACGCTCCGGCGCCGAACCCGATGGTCCACGCACTCGTATGGAACCTGCCTCCCACCGAACGGCGCCTGGCCGAAGGAGATATCGTCGCGGACGGATATGGCGGGCCGGACGGGCGGGATGTGGGCCGCAACAGCTACTTTCTGGAAGGCTGGCTTCCTCCCGATCCTCCGCCCGGCCATGGCGTACACGACTATGTGTTCCAGCTTTTCGCGCTCTCCGAGGCGATCGACGTGGATGACAATCCGGGACGATCGGAAGTGGTGAGCGCGATCAGCGGCAGGGTGCTGGGAGCAGGAATGCTGGTCGGGACTTATTCGCGTGACGAGCCGCGTCAGGCCGAGCGGGAGGTTCCGGTTGCCGAAAGCATGGGCGGAACAGGCGCGCTTCCCGCCTGATCACAGGAGGATGTCATGCCCCGAGGCGACAAGAGCAGTTATACAGATAAGCAGAAGCGTAAGGCCGCTCATATCGAGCAGGGCTACGAAGACCGCGGGGTCAGTCACGAGGAGGCGGAGCGGCGCGCCTGGGCCACCGTCAACAAGGAATCGGGCGGCGGAAACAAGTCGGGTTCGGGGCGAGGGCGCCCCGATACCCACGTATCCTCTTCGCGCGGCGGCAAGGCGAACAAGTCCGGCTCCCCCGAACAGCGCTCTGCCGCCGCCCGCAAGGGCTGGGAAACGCGGCGGAAGAACGGCAACACCTGAAAGGGCGGGGATTACCGTCCGGCTGCGCTCTGGCCGATACCCAGGCGGCGCAGCGCCAGTCCCGGTTGCGCGGTGCCCAGAAACAGCATGCTGCTCCAAGGGTGCTGCTTCACGATCAGCCAGAAGATCATCGGCAGGGCCACGCCTGCGGCGATCAGCACCGGTTCGGAAGTCACGCCGATCTCCCGCAGGGTGAAATGCACGAACTGGTGAAGGAACATCACCGTCATCGAGGCCGCACCGATCACGTCAAGCGGACGTGAAAGTCCTGGAACCATGCAAACTGCTTTCATGAGCTGGAAGAACAGCCAGGTGATCGCGATGGCCAGCGCCATTCCGATTACCGCTGGGCCGGGCTCGGCATATTTCAGATCCATTCCGAAATGAACGCCGTATAGTCCTGCAATAACAGCGATAAATATGACGATGATGCAAAGCGCCCACGCGCCTCTGAGGCCCAGTCGCCCCTGTTTCATCAGATGACCGAACCAGAGAAACGGCAAACCGAACGGAACCACGCCGATGGCCAGGGGCGTACCCAGCTTGGGTGCCGCTAGCCACAAGGCATATCCAAGGGCATAGAGCAGCGTCACCACAGCGATGATCTGCGGACTCGCCGGGTCCTTCCAGCGCAGCAGCATGGCGTTGTAGAGGTTCTGCGTCAGGAACAGGCAGGTCATGAACCAGAACACGCCGAAGTCGCTCTTGAGATACTCTCCCCCGAGGATAACCGCCTTGATCCCCTCGCGGGAGAAATAGGGATTTGGCACGTGCAGCACGGCCGAACGCAGCGCGATCATGATGAGTATCAATGCCAGAAATGCGACGTATGGAACTATCAAAGAAAGAAATTTCTTCTCGAAAAGCACCATCGGCGGGCGCGCGGAAAACAGCAGGCCGGAGACAACGAAGAACATCGGCATGCGGAACAGCTTGAGAAACCAGACGATTGCCGGAGACATCTCCGCCGTGGACTCCACGCAGACATGGAGCACCACCAGCAGGATGATGCCCAGCCCCTTGCAGGCCTCCAGCCAGGCGATCCGCTTGTAGCCGGGGCTCGCTTCCAGTGCCTTGGCGCTGTTCACGCGTCGTCCTTCATAACCGCACTCCGGCCTATCGCGGCGGCCCGAGAGTGCCCCCGCTTCAAGTGGGGCAAGTGTTAGTCGGGCAGCTTACAGCGCGCGATAATCCTTTAAGATCGCGCACTAACCCTTGTTGATCGCCGCGCTGCTCCTGGTGAGGCTCCATAGTATAATGGCGGGCAGGCGCTCCCTGATCTAGGGTTGGGACAGGACCGCCAACAAGCTGGGAACCGATCTTTGAGCAGCCTTGGAAAGCGTATCGTGAACCGGTTGCTGCCGCGTTCCATGACCACCCGGCTCTGGAGCGAGGAACAGTACCGCCGGAATCTCAAGGACTGGCCTCTGGGCGACCGCAGGCCTCACCGCCTGCCTAGCGAACTGATCGTTTCGCTCACCTCCTATCCCGCGCGCTATGCAACCTTGCATCTGACGCTCAGGAGCCTGCTGCGGCAGGAAACGGTGCCGGATCGGATCGTCCTGTGGATCGCCGGGAACGACATCGCGGCGCTGCCGAAGCAGACACGGGACGTGCTGGAACAGGGTATCGAACTGCGTACCGTCACCGATGCCCGCAGCTACAAGAAGCTGATCTTCGCGCTCCAGGAATTCCCGGAAGCCTACATCGCCACGGCCGACGACGACGTGTTCTACCGGCCCGACTGGCTGACGCTGCTGGCCGAAGGGCAGGGCGGCCCTCACGACGCGATAACCTGCCACCGTGCGCATCGGTTGAAGGAGCGGGGCCTGAAGGAGCGCGGCCCCGGTGAGATCGTTCCCTACCATGACTGGGAATGGGACGTGCAGGACGATCGTGCTCGCCAGCCCAGCGTCGATCTTATGCCCACGGGCATCGGCGGCATTCTCTATCCGCCCGGCTCCCTTCACCCCGACGCCGTGCGGCAGGACCTGTTCGAGCGCTACGCGCCCTCGGCGGACGATTTGTGGTTCTACTGGTGCGCGCGGCGCGCCGGCACGCCTTACCGGAAAGTGGGCGAGCGTTTCGACCAGACCGCCTGGTGGTCTTCCCAGAAAGAGCGCCTCTACAATCACAACCAGCAGGAAAACGATCTTCAGATCGCCGCGCTGACGAAGGATTTCGGCAACCCGCTGCGCATGCCCGTTTCGGCATCTCGTGAAGCAGCATCAATGGGTTAGCTCACCTCAAGAGTGCCGCCAGTAGCTATTATGGGTCATTGATCGTGAAGCGCCCCCACGCCAAACGGGGTTCGACACCACCAGGAACGGGATGGGCTCGCGTGACGTCGATCTGTGTCGTCATTCCACTGCACAACAAGGGGCCGCACATCGGGCGGGCGCTGGATTCCGTCCTTCGCCAGACGGTGCCGCCGGCAGAGATTATTGTCGTCGACGATGCCTCCTCCGACGATGGTGCGCAGATCGCGCGCAGTTATCCCGGCGTCCGCGTCATGACCCGCGACAAGCCCGGCCCCGGCGGTTACGCGGCACGAAACCTGGGCATCCGGTCGGCGGCCTCGGACTTCGTCGCATTCCTCGACGCAGACGACGAATGGAACGATAATCATCTGGAAAAATTGAGTATATTGATCGAAACGGCGCCGCAGGATGCGGTCATGTTTGCCACGGGCTACGATGAAATCCATCCCGGTAGCCGGGTGATCGAGGACGTCTACCGGCGAACGGGCGGCAAGGAAGCCTTGCTGGCTTTCCCCGACTTCGTCCGCGCCTGGCTCGACCACGGCGAATGTCCCGTCTGGACCTCGGCCATCGCGGCGAGAAGAAGCGCACTTCTGGAGGCAGGGCTGTTTCCCGATCAGCGCTGCCGACGCGGCGGCGACAAGGACTTGTGGCTGAGGCTCGCAAGGCAGGGAAGGGTGGCGATAAAGCCGGTCCGCACGGCGGTCTACTTCAAGGACTCGCAGAACATGGTAACCTCATTGTCGCACGACAACGTGTGCCATTGCATGATCGAAACGATCCGCTCGATGCTCGACGGCGAACCACGATCGACACGTAACCTGCTGATCCGATTGGCTAACCGCGAAACCTATCTCTACGCGCTGCGCACGGCGAAGAGCCAGCGCGTCAGGCCCGGAATGTGGAAGCATTTCCAGCCTTTGCACAATCCCCTCCAATTTGCCGTTTTGCTCGGGCTCTCGTCTCCCTTCAGTCGGCCGCTGGCGAAACTCGCGGTTGGCCTGAAGAAAAGGATCGCGCCGCAATGAGCGCGCTGCCGAAAATCCATCTGGTCAATCCGATGCTCAATCCCTCGGGAGGCAGCGAGTGGCGCACGGCCAGCCTCTACCGGCAGCTTCAGGGCTCTGCCGACTTGCAGGTCTGGCATTTCCGGGAGGCCCCTTCGGATGCCTTCACCGGGATAAGGATGAAAGGGATCGACACGCGCCGCCTGTCGTTCCCGCGCGGCGGAACGCTGGTTTTCATCGGCGTCTATTTCAACATCAGTCACTGGATCCGGCTCGCCCGGCCTTCGCGGGTCATCCTTACCTACAATACGCCCGATCCGCAGCGACTGGCGGAGAAAGTCGATCTCATCCGCAAGACTTGCGGGATAGAGCCGGAGATCGTGTTCTGCTCACAGGAACTCGCGGATCAGGTGCCCTATCGGGGAACCGTCGAGCCCTCGCTTGTCGATCTCGAAGCCTTCGTTCCGGTAGACCGGTCGGGCCGGGACAGCTTTCGCCTCGGCCGTCTGAGCCGCGACGCGCCGGAAAAGCACCATCCCGAGGACATGGACCTCTATCGCCATCTCGACGCGGCCGGTTGCGAGATCGATGTACTGGGCGCCACGGCCGCCATGCAGGCCGTGCCTTTCCCTTCCGGCCGGGTCCACATGCGTCCCATCGGCAGCGTCAAGGCGACCGACTTCCTCCGCTCGCTCGACTGCTTCTTCTACAGGACCTCGCCCCAATGGGCCGAGCCATGGGGCCGGGTGATCATCGAGGCGATGGCCAGCGGCTTGCCGGTGGTGACCGATCGCACCTCCGGTGCATCGTCCGTGATCGAGCATGGCCGAAACGGCCTGCTGTTCGACACGACGCAGGAGGCCCTGGATCTCCTCATGCGGGTGAAGGCGGAACCGGAACTTCGGCAATCGCTGGGCGATGCCGCGCGGGCCACCGCCGAAAACCTGCTCAGCGACGAAGTGCGGGAAACCGTGAAAGCCTTCTACCTGAAACCGGCCTGATCCTGCCATTTCGAGGAATAAGCCATGGAATATCGCTCCTTTGCGGATCTGGCGGAAACCGTGTTCTTCAACGCCCACGCCATACCCGAAGACGTCGACCTGATCGTGGGCATCCCGCGCAGCGGCCTGCTGCCCGCCAACCTCCTGGCGGTTCAGCTTCACAAGCCCCTGCTGGATCTGGAAAGCTACCTTGAGGGAAGGGCGCCCACCCTGGGCCGCACTGCCCGCGAGACGATCGATGGCAATGTGCGGCCGAGACGCGTCCTCATCGTGGACGACAGCATCGCCTCTGGCGAATCCATGCGCGATGTCCAGGCACGGGTGAGGGCGATCGCGCCGGACATTCCCGCGACCTACCTCGCCGTCTATGGTACCAAGGCCGTCCACGAGGATGCCGACCTGGTTTTCGAGGCAGTGCCGTCTCCGCGCATCTTCGAATGGAACCTGATGCGCCACAAGCGCCTCGCAGACGCCTGCTTTGACATCGACGGGATCCTCTGCCACGACCCGGAGCATGCCCAGAACGACGACGGCGAAAAGTATCGCGCTTTCCTGCTGACCGCAAAGCCGCTGTTGCGTGCCAATGTGCCGATCAAGCACCTCGTGACCAGCAGGCTCGAGAAATACCGCCCCGAGACCGAGCGCTGGCTTGCCGAAAACGGCGTAAAGTACGAGCATCTCTGGATGCTGGATCTGCCGTCCGCCGAGGAACGACGGCGCCAGCGCGCCCATGCCAGCTTCAAGGCCTCGGTCTATGTGAAGACGGGCGCGGGCCTCTTCGTGGAAAGCGAAGACAGGCAGGCGCAGGAAATAGCCGAATTGAGCGAACGTCCGGTACTCAGCATAGAAGGGCAGCGGATGGTCTGGCCCGGCGACACTTCCGCCGCGCGGCGCAGCTACGTTCGCCGCAACGAGACGAAGAGCGGTGCCGTGAAACGTCTGGTCAAGGCCGCCGCTTTCGGCATTCTGGGCGACCGGACGATCGCGAATATCAAGCGCAGCCTGCGAGGGCACGGTTAGAGCAGGGCGGGCAATGCCAATTGATCAAGGCCCATTGATAAAAGCGGAGATTGCATGCCCCAGGTTTCGGTCATCATGCCATGCTACAATGCCTCGGCCTTTCTGGACCGGGCGATCGGCAGCCTGCGCGACCAGACCTTCCAGGATTGGGAGCTTCTCGCGATCGACGATTGCTCGACCGACGATACCGCCGAGCGCCTGCGCGAATGGTCGCAGCGCGATCCGCGCGTGCGGAACCTGCGAACCGCGTGCAACGGCGGCCCCAGTGTCGCCCGCAATATCGGCATCGGTGAGGCCCGCGGCGAGTGGCTTGCCATCCTCGATGCGGACGATGCCTTCAAGCCGGAACGCCTTGCGGTCTTGACCGCGCTCGCAGAAGAACGCGCTGCGGATTTCGTGTTCGACGGCCTGATCTACTACGACGATCAGGAGGGCAAGGAAACCGGCCAGTCCTTCCAGCATACCGGCATATCGCCGGTCTCGATCTCGGAACTGATCCATGCCGAAAGGCCGGGATCGCCGCTCAAGTTCGGCTTTCTAAAGCCCATGATGCGCCGTGCCTTCATCATGGATAACGCCTTGCGTTATTCGGAGCGACTGCGCTTCGCCGAGGACTTCGATCTCTATGCGCGCTGCCTGCTGTCAGGCGCTCGCGGCATTCTCGATCGCCGGGGTTTCTATGTCTACACGACGCAGCTGGGCCAGGTGAGCGGTGCGCGGTCCCAGGGCACCCGCACGCGGTTCACGCCGCAAACCCGCGTCGAGATCATGGACAGCCTGATTGCGGACTATGGCGAGACCATCGATTCCTCGACGATGGAAACCCTTCTGCAAGGCCGGCGTTGGCAGGTCCTTTACGCCGACGCCCACCGCCTTGGCGAACTGCGCCGCACCGGACAATGGCCTGCATTCGCTTCACTGGCCGCTCGCCATCCACACGCTCTATGGCGCTTCATATCACGCTCGCGCCTGTTTCGTTCGAGCGGGGGCGGCAACAATTCGGCGGCCGGGATCTGAGCGGCGTTTTTATGTGAGGGACTTAACAGGCTGCGGAAAAAGTAGCTTGCCCTGAAGAGGCATTGCTGATTCCAGGATTGCG